>JBAZCK010000024.1:0-23137 GCA_041654955.1 Acholeplasmataceae bacterium
TTGGTTCCATCGAAGGCATCCTTAAAAGACATTTCATTAATTCTTCATCTTTATAAAGTTCAATAGGTTCAACATCAACTAAGCCATGATCTGCGATAACAATGATGATTGTGTCATCATTAATCTCTTTACTTAAAGTTTCTAAATTTAAGTTTAGTTTTTCTAATTCTTCTTTCACATGTTTACTAGAAATACCCACTTCATGCTCTAAAAGATCAGGATATGTCCAATAAGCATAAGTGAAATTTTTTTCATTTTTTTTAGTGATTTCTAATAATTTTTTCATTTCAATATGAAATGTCTTTGAACCATCTGGTCTAAAGTCAGGAAATAGTTCATAAGTTTTTACTTCACTATTTTGTTGTTTAATATAATCATAAATTAAATCTTGTTTTAAATAAATATCTCTTAATGTATTTTGAAAAGTTCTTTTCTCATCATAAAAATCTTTATTTAAAAAGACGACATGATTAGTATTTTCTTTTTTAAAATATTGAACCCATCCTAAATACCCACTTTGATAAGGTGGGTTTGTTGTTAGAACTGCATTAGTTGCAGCAACAGTTGTTGGTGGAAATATGGATGTGATTTTTTTTATCATGTTTTTTCTTAAAAAACTTGATGGATCTAAGTGTTCTTCTAGTATGTTTGTGCCCATACCATCTAATAAAATTAGACAAACATGCTTGAATTGCAAGTCTAATTCCTTTTTAAGTTCTGGGATCACTTCATATCTAGGTTTAACATTGTAATAATCTAATATGGTATGACTTACATTAAGTATCGAATTTTTATAATCAGGATATAATATATCCATTAAGATATCTTCTTTTTAATCAGTGTAATGCTTTGTTTTTGATTTCCGATTGAAATTGCATCTAAGATGAGTTTTTTCGCTTCTTCGATACCTTTATCTTTGACATAAAGCGTTGCCAATACATCGCCTTTTTTAACTTGGTCGCCAATTTTTTTATGTAGATCAATACCAACATCTAATAAGATCACATCTTCTTTTGTTTCTCTACCAGCACCTAATCTCATGGCTGCTTTACCAATATCAAGTGCATTCATCTCTGTAATATAGCCATCTTTTTGAACTAGTATTTCAACTTTATTTTTGGATAGTAATTGTTCAGGATTTTTAATTTTATCAACATCTCCACCTTGTGCTTCAACAAGTTCTAAGAATTTTTGATAAGCTCGTCCATCATTTAATGCAGCATTTAACATTTGTCTTGCTTCTTCTTGAGTTGATGCAATATTTGCATCTAATAATAATTGTTCACCAATAACAAATGTTACTTCGACTAAGTCTTTTGGTCCATTTCCTTTTAATGTTTCAATTGCTTCATAAACTTCTAATGCATTACCAATTTTATGTCCTAGAGGTTCGTCCATACCAGTTAAAATAGCTGTCACTTTCTTACCAGCTAATTTTCCGATTTCAACCATAAGTTTTGCAAGTTTTTCAGCTTCTTCCTCAGTTTTCATAAATGCACCATGTCCGACTTTTACATCTAGACAAATCGCATCTGCGCCACTTGCTAATTTTTTCGACATAATACTAGACGCAATCAGTGGTATACAATCTACAGTTGCAGTTACATCTCTTAAAGCATATAATTTTTTATCTGCTGGTGCAACATCTCCACTTTGACCAACAACAGCAATACCTATATCTTGAACTTGTTTGATAAAATCTTCTACTTTAAGCTCTACTTGATATCCTGGAATACTTTCTAATTTATCAATAGTCCCTCCAGTATGTCCTAACCCCCTACCGCTCATTTTTGCAAATTTAGCACCAAGTGATGCTAAAAGTGGACCTAAGATTAGTGTAACTTTATCGCCTACACCACCAGTTGAATGCTTATCAACTTTAACACCTTTAATAGGGGATAGATCAATGGAATCACCAGAATCTCTCATCGCTAAGGCTAAGTATGTTGATTCTTGGTCATTCATTTGATTAAAATATGTTGCCATTAAAAAAGCGCTCATTTGATAATCAGGTATACGACCTTTTGTATATGCGTCAATAAAATACTCAATTTCTTGTTTAGTTAATTCAAATCCGTCTCTTTTTTTAGTTAAAATATCTATCATGTGCATAATATCACGTCTCCTTACATATATTTTAACATAATTCATGCATTTATGTTATAATATCAACGGTAGAAAAGAGGGCATTTATGATACTAGCTATGGTCCGTCACGGACAAACACATTACAATGAAAAAAGACTCATCCAAGGAAGAATTGATATCCCCCTTAATACTTATGGAAAATCTCAAGCAAAAGATGTGTCGAAAAACATTAAAAAACGATCAGAAACCTATGATCAAATCATATCATCACCTTTATCAAGGGCTTTAGAGACTGCTTATATCGTATCTAAGGATCTCAATATGGATAAACCTATTCATGTCATCCAAAGATTTGTTGAAAGAAATTTCAATTTATTAGATGGAAAATCAGTGGATGAAGGTATGCCATTAGTAAGACAAAAAGGCTATACCCATCCTGGATATGAAGATGATCAAATGCTTATGTCAAGAGTCATATCTGAAGTGTTTAAGCTTGAACAAACATATCATGATCAAAGTGTTTTATGTATTACACACTCACATGTCATTAAAGCATTACTCGTCTATGTAGATCCAGATCAATTTAGTTTTGCAACTTATGTACTTGATAACTGTGATATACTTTACTTTGAGGTAAAAAACCAAACAATTAAATTTTTAAAACACGAAAAAACGACTAAAATTTAGTCGTTTTTTGTTAATGTTTGATTAATAATGTGAAATACTTTATCTGCTAAATCAGCAGTTTTTAAATCTTTGACATCTTCATACATAATCAATTCGTGAATCGTAACTTTAATTTTCGTTATTTTAAATGGAATATTATGTTTAATTTTAGTTGAGCCTTCAATACTAATTGGTAATAAATTAGCTTCTGCCTTCATACCTAATCGATATGCTCCTGCTCTCATAGCAACCATCTTAATGTCATTTCTATCCTTGATTCCACCTTCTGGAAAAATAACCATTGCGACACCTTGCTTAACAACTTTAATGGCATCAACCATAGCTCTAGCTGTATTTCTATCACTTGAACGATCAATTGGAAAAGCTCCTACTGATGTTAGTAATTTATGCATGATTGGTAGTTTATAAACACTCATTTTTGGAGTATAACTGGTAGGTCTTGATAGCACTTCCATTAAAATGACTGGATCAGCATATGATTTATGGTTTGCATATATCGTTAGTCTTCCATCTTTTGGAACATTTTCTAATCCGGTAACTTCAATTTTTAATCTGAAAATAATATGATTTAAAAAGAATGCTACACTTCGGTATAGACGACTTTTATAACGGTTAAGTAATGATAGTTTATTTAATATAGGTAATTGAATAACAACATATAATACAGTTAATATAAAACCAACTAAAAGTCCAGTGATTAACCAAATTGGTAGTAAATAATAGTTTTCGTTAGTTAGAAAATGCATCATTGCTGTAAATCCAAAAACTAAAATGAAATATAGAGCAGTTATCATGACTTTTTCCTTTCATAGGTCGCAAAAATTAAGTTTTCATCAAACTTTTTATCAATACATTTAAATAGAGATAAATCAAATTTTGGAAAATATACATTTCCTTCATGTCTTTTTAAAACATATGTGATATAGAGTCTATCCGCATATGGCAACATCAGTTTATAAATCGTCTTACCACCAATCACCATAATATCTTCTTTGACATCTTTAATAAACTTAAAGATATCTTTTACATGGATCGCGTCTATATAAGTTTCATCCATGATATTAGCAACATAAACTTTTTTAAATGGTAATGGTTTAGTTTTATAATAGCTTTTTAAAGATTGATAGGTCAAATCGCCCATAATGACCGATGCATCTTTTGTCATTTTTTTGAAATATGCTAAATCTTTCGGATAATGCCATGGTAATAAATTATCTTTTCCAATGAGCCAATTCTCATCCATTGCCCAGATCATTTGTATCATACGGCTACTTTTCCTTTAATACCTGGATAAGGTTTGTAATTGATTAATTCAAAATCAGCATATTTAAAATCAAATAACGATTTAACTTCCTTATTAATAAG
The DNA here is from genome assembly GCA_041654955.1 of Acholeplasmataceae bacterium. Classification (GTDB taxonomy): domain Bacteria; phylum Bacillota_I; class Bacilli_A; order Acholeplasmatales; family Acholeplasmataceae; genus Mariniplasma. Next base: position 4,140 of record JBAZCK010000024.1, read on the forward strand.
CATTTTAGGTCTTTGTCTTGGTTCTCTTGATAACTGCAACTCAATTTGTTCAAAATGATTTTGGTAAATATGTGCATCTCCAAGCGTGTGAACAAATTCACCAACTTCATATCCGGTTACTTGTGCAACCATCATGAGTAAAAGTGCATATGATGCAATATTAAAAGGCACCCCTAAAAAGATATCTGCACTTCTTTGATAAAGTTGTAAGGATAATTTGTTATCAGCCACATAAAATTGTATTAACGTATGACAAGGTGGTAAAGCCATATTTTTTATTTCGCTCGGATTCCAAGCACTTAATATCATGCGTCTAGAATTTGGATTATTTTTAAGTTCATCTAAGATATATTTAAGTTGATCTACACCATTAAAATTACGCCATTGAGCTCCATAAACAGGACCTAAATCACCATATCTAAGTGCAAAATCTTCATCATTTTTAATCTTTTGGATGTATTCATCCATGGTTTCATTATTGTAATCTTCACTTTTTTTGAAGATTTCATATGGCCAATCATTCCAAATTTTTACACCATTTTCAACTAAGTATTTAATATTCGTATCACCTGAAATAAACCATAACAGTTCATGAATGATTGATTTCAAATGAACTTTTTTTGTTGTCAAAAGTGGAAATCCTTCACTTAAATCAAAGCGCATTTGATAACCAAAAACACTTTTAGTACCTGTTTTTGTTCTATCCATTTTAAATGTACCATGCGTTAAGACATGTCTACATAAATCGAGATATGCTTTCATAAAAAGCCTCCTTTATTTTGCTAGTTCGTATAATGCCTCTGTATATATCATAATCGCAGTAAAGAAATCATCTAGATCAATAAATTCATTTTTTTGATGAATATATGTTGGTTTATCTAAAAAGTGTGGTCCAAAAGCAACACTATTAGGTAATGCTCTAGCAAATGTACCGCCACCAATAGTAATAGGTTCTGTCATATCATTGGTATGTTTACGATAAACATTTAATAGTTTTTGAACAAGTTCTGATTTTGGATCTACATAAAGAAGTTCTTGATGATTATCAACTTTTATGGATGCAGCAAAAGGTTTTACGCTATGTTCTAATGTTTTGACACAATTTTTAAAATCAACACCATTAGGATATCTTAAATTAAGATTAAAACGATAATTACCATCATTTGTTGACATAGCACCGAGATTAATTGTTAGATTACCCATTTCTTCATCTTTGTAATATACACCTAGTTTTTTACCATGAATATCATGAATTAATCTTTCATTGGCAAGTCTAACTACAGGATGATCAATTTTTTCACTTACAAAAAATTCAAATAATCGATCGATTGCATTTTCACCAAACTCTGGAGTTGATCCATGAGCACTTTTGCCAAACACTTTAACATGAATTTTATCACTAAGTTCTTCTACTTTACCTTGATAATTGTTTTTAGTTAAAAATGTTTCAAATAAAGTTTTAAAATCTTGTGTTTTATTTAAATAAGCTTCTGCATAATCAGGTACCATATTATCTCTAAATCCGCCTTGTAAAGATATGATGTCTTTAGAATCTAATCTACCTTCAACAAATATTCTAGATATACCTTTTTCAGCATAGATGAGTGGAAAATCTGCATCAGGAATAAATCCTGAAACTGGAATTTCTGGATACACACTAAAATAATGACGTACACCACGCCATGCAGTTTCTTCATCAGTACCTAAAATTAGTTTAATTCTTTTACTTAAAGGCACATTTAATTCTTTTAATATTTTTAAAGCATAATAAATTGCGATGGTTGGTCCTTTATCATCTTCAGTACCACGACCATACATTTTGTTGTCATGGATTTCAGCTCCATATGGAGGATAAGTCCAATCATTACCAGCAGGTACTACATCTAAGTGACCAATTGTACCAACATATTCTTTTTGATCGCCATAAGAAATATGTCCAGCATATCCATCAAGGTTAACAACCTCAAAACCATCTTTTTCACCTAAATTAAGCATAAAATCAAGTGATTCTTTAATGCCTTCGCCAAAAGGTGCACCTTTACGATTTGGATCATAAGTTGTGAGTTCTGAATTGATTTTTATTAACCCTGTTAAGTCTTTTATAATTTCATTTTTTCTTTTTATTACTTCTTGTTTGAAATCTATTTTCATAATTACCATCTCCTTACTTTATTGTAGCATATTATCTAATTTATATTAAGTGAAAAAACAAAAATGGATGCAATTAAGCATCCACTTCTATGTTTATATTTCCTGTGTTTGTATAAGCATCTAATATGATAGTTCCACTAGATGTACGATATGTATCACCTTGACTTAGCCCATCAACTTTCACTTTGCCAGTATTTGTTTCTAAATCAAATCTATAATCATCAATGCTATCTAAGATCACAGTAATGTCTCCTGTTGAAGTTTTGAGTAGATAACTTGATGATATCACATCACTTACTACAATAGAACCTGTTGATAATGAAACATCAAGTGTCTCAAACATTGAATTAAATACTTTAATTTTTCCAGTTGAACTCTCTACTTCTACATCATATGCTGTAATATTTGATAGTTCAACATCTCCAGTTGCTGTATCAACTATTAAGTCTTCTACTTCTAGATTTGTAATATCAATATCTCCAGTATAAATTTTTACAGCTGCATTACCCAAAACTACAACATCTTTTATTAAGATATCACCTGTTGCAGTTTCAACACTTAACTGATCAGTAACTACATTTGCTAATTCAACTGAACCTGTTGAGTTATTGATTGATAACTTTTCATAAGTTTTTTCAAGTGATGGTGTTAATGTAATATCACCTGTTTCTGTATGTAGATCTAAGATCGATAATTCCCATGTGTTCGGTATATCAACTATAACTGTCACATATTCTTTTGAAACAAAATTAAACATCATAAATTGTGACCATATGGTTTCAAACTCATGGATGACTGTTAACTTATCTTCAACAACACTTATATTAAAAGTATCTGTATCTTTCTTATAGTAGCTTACAGATAGCATGTCCTCATCAACGTAATTAATTTCAATATGTCTGTTTTCTAAATCTAAAACAAGTTCATCTATCATATTTTCTTCTTCATATAAAATGATTTCGCCGTATGCTTCATTTCTAGTCACGAAACGATTCATAAAATCATTGTCTGGCAAAAAGATCATCGCTAACATCACAAGTAAAACCCCTATGCCTAAACCAATTAATAATAATTTAAATAAAAATTTCATCTTTAAACTCCTCTATCTTTTCTAACTAATTTTATAAATACTTGATATAAAGCTTTTGCAGCTCTCTCACTTAGTCTATATAAACTAAGACTGATAAGACCTAACAAAGATGCTCCAATAATAACTAACCCCATATATCCTACAAATTCCATTGCACTGAAATTTTGACCAAAAGCCTGGATGCCATAAAATAAGATACTTACAACACCAGAGACAAGCAATATGCCTGAAACTAGAACTAAAACACCAATGACAATAAATAAAACGAAATATATGATTGCAAATGGAATCCATAGTGGTGTTGTAACAAGTATAATGAAAAACTGGATAAGACTCTTGATAAAATCTTTTGAATCTGTTAGTTTTCTTTTTGCTAAATGATCGACCATCATATCTTTTAAAATAGTTTTCATCTGATAGCTTGCTAAAACATCATCTAGGTTTTCACCATGTTCAACACGTTCACTAATCATTTCTTTGTAATAATCTATGACAATATCCACTTCTTGTTGATCAAATTTTTTTAATAATAACGCTTCTAGCGTCTTTAACCATTTTTCCATAGTCCTCACCTTGTTAATAAATCATAAATCTTTTTAATATCTTTCCACTCTTCAAGAAAATCGTCAATCGCAATTTTACCTAATTTTGTGATTTGATAATATTTTCTATTACGTCCTTGAAATAGTTCATTATAGGTTTTTAGTTGACCTACTTTTTCTAGCCTTCTTAAAATTGGATAGAGTGTAGATTCACTGATATCCATATGCTCAGATAAATCTTGGATTAATTTATATCCATAAGAATCCTCTTTGCTTAATAAAGCTAGAACAAAAATCTCAAGAACTCCTTTTTTTAATTGTTGTTTCATGGTTCACCTCATACTGTCTAACACGTTATATTATACATTGCATAGTATTAGATGTCAATGGATTTTAAATAAATTATTAATATAAATAAAAAATGCGCTTATCAAAGCGCATTTCATTGTTTTACTCTTTTGTGATCTCTGCTTCTTGCTTACTATTTGATGATAAAAATGTTATTCTTTCTGCAATGACTTCAAGCATATTTAGCTTTTTTTCATCATCAAGTTCATATTTATACGTTTGAACTCTAGCTTTAACAGCAATCATTGTACCTTTGACACAATAAGATTCTATTGCGGTAGCTAATCCTTCCCAAACAGAGATTTTAATGAAGTCGGTATCATAATTACCATCCATATTTTTAAATCCTCTTTGAACCGCTAAAACAACATCACTTACTTTTCTTCCATCTTCTAAGATCTTTGTTTCTGGATCTTTAGTTAGACGCCCCACCAATATCAATTGATTAACCATACATACTCCTTTTTTAGTTTAGTATAGTGTGAAAGTCATTTTATTTAAAATTACGAATTTAGATATTAGCATAGGATAACTCTTAATTTTTCTTATAAATACTTGGTTATGTTTCGTTTTTTAGCATATATTTAATCGTCTATAAAAAAAAGACTATAAATTAGTCTTTCTTCTGTTTGTATATTAGTATACTCATTGATCTTTTATTAATTTGGTTTAATGTTTTTAACATCTCATCATAAGTGACAGCTTGCATCATCTCAATGACATCAAATAATGATGATTTTTGATGATAGTACTTACCATATAAATATGTCTTGGTCTCTAAATTATTAAGTGCAAAGATAAACTGACCTAAATAAACTTTTTTATATCTTATAAAATCTTCTTCATTAAGATCATTTTTTGCATCTTTAATTAAATAATCAACTAAGATTTTCTTAAGTTTAGATACTTTTTTACTTTCAGCATAAATAACAATATTTTCAGCTTTTTTCTCAAATGTTGTATTTACATAAAAACTTTGATTAATTAACTGTTCTTTAAGCAAGTATTCATACATTTTAGATGATGAACCCAAAAGTATATTTAAAACCATGGTCATGACCATTTCTCTTTTGACAAGTTCTTTTCCAAATCTACCGAGTGGATGAAGCTTAATACCTATCATGAGTTTTTCAATTTGGATATCCTCAAAAACAACTTCTTGTTTTCTTACTACTGTTTTAGATTCTTTAGGAAATAATACTTTAGGCTTTTCTACTTTTGTTGTGTTTTTATCGTATGCTTTAAAATAGCGTTTAAGTTCAGCTACATCTAATTTTCCTGAAATAACTAATAGACGTTGATTGGGATCATAAAAATGATTGTATACATCAGTTAGCATCTCTGGTGTGATTTCTTTGATAGAATCTATAGTTCCACCGATGTCATGCTTTAAGGTATGCATATGATACATATTTTCCATCAATTGATTTTGCATCTTAGAATGTGGATCATCTAGATACATTTTCAATTCTTCTTCAATGATAAGTTTTTCTTGCTCAACATTTTCAGGTGTGAAATATGGTGTATCAATCATATCAAGGAGATGCGTTAACGCCTCAATCACATGATTAGTTGCATTAAAAATATAAGATGTTTGATGATATGAGGTCATCGCATTTGCATCAACACCTAAATTCGAGAACTTAGCAAATGCATCACCATCAGGCATCGCAAATATTTTATGTTCCATAAAATGTGCTGTCCCTGGAGGTGTATGATATGTTTTTTGATCATAAGTATAATCTAAATGTAATGCGCCATATGGTAATGATAGTTCAACATAAGTTGTATAATACGGATCTTCTTTCGGTAGCAAATGCACTTCCATACCATTTTTAAGTTTTAAAATATAGATGTGCTCATTAAATTTTTCGTCATATCTATGGATCATAGAGCACCTCCATATAACACATAAGTTGTATCTAATTTAATCATATCAATCACTTGACAAATAACTTCTAATGAGACATTTAAAATGTTTTCTATGCGCTTTTCAGTTGGAGTTTGATCGTTAAAAATATCTCTAAAATATTGTCTTTTTGTTAAATATGATTGTGAATCAAGACTACTTTTTATCTGATGAACTAAATATGCTTTTGCATAAGATAGTTCTTCTAAGTCAACTTTATCTATTTTTAATCTATCAACTTCTTTGATGATTTCTTCAAGTGCATAATCTTTTTGCTGCTTAGAAACACCACTAGATACGATTAAAACGCCTTTATAAAAATCAAAATTTGAAGAAACATCGTAACAAAGTCCCTGTTTTTCCCTTATTTCTTTAAATAATCGACTTTCGGGATAACCACCTAAAATGGTATCTACACAAAGGGCTGCTTCATATAAAGGGTCAAATCTAAAGATTGGTAAATGATAGCCTAACTTTAAAATTGCTTGATTCATTTTTGTTTCTTCTTGTATTTGATTTAATGTTTTAACATCTCTAAATTTAAATTCAATATCAAAATCCTTAGATTTAGCTTTAATTAATAAGCTATCTTTGATTGTTTGGATATGTTCATCTATATGTCCATTGATGATAATTTTAATCTCATTATCATAAAACTTTTTTTGATAATAGCTAATAACATCATCTAATGTTAATTTTTTGATGTCCTCTAACGTTCCAGACATCGGATAAGCAGATAGATCATCACCAAAAAAAGCTTTGCCAAATTCTACGTTGGCATAAACTCTTTTATGATCTTTTAATGTTTCCCATTGTTCAATAAGTAGTCTTTTTTCTTCCATAAAAATATCTTCATCAAAATAACTGCGATCGACAAAGATATCGTTAAGTAGTGCTATACTTTGATTAATTAAATCATGATCATCTACAATGACTGGATCAACAATAGTAAGCATAAATGACATCACATTTAAGTTTGCGTGACGTTCACTTCTAGTATAGAGTCTTGCACCATATAAATCTTCTAGTTTTTTTTGCATCATGGTTTTTGTTTTATAAGTATTACTATGAGAAATCAGTAATTTGGGTAATAAAAAACGATACACGCGAGTATCTTTTTCATCGTAATCTGTAAAAAACAGTGCGAACTGTATCGTTTTAAATTCATTTTTTATTTGGATCATTATAAACTATTTAAAGCTACTTCCATCATTTTTGTAAACGCTTCTTGACGTTCTTGTGCTGTAGTTGCTTCATGTGTCACTAGTGAATCTGATACAGTTAATAGACATGCAGCTTTTTTCTTTAATGCTTTTGCGTTTGCAAATAACGCATAAGATTCCATCTCTACTGCTTCTGCACCATAATTCTTATAAATATCTTTAAACTCTTCATGATTTAATCTATAAAAAACATCTGATGAATGAATGGTTGTTAATTTGACTGGAATATTTAATTTTTCACTAGCTTTAATAATTCGATTATTTAATGGTTTAGATGCATTAAGTATTTTTCTACTAGATACACCCATAGTTTTTGCATATGATGACTCTGAATAAGCTTTTTCGACTAATAATACATCATATAATTTCAATTCTGGGCTATATGCGCCACATGAACCTATACGAATAATTTTTTCTACATCATAGAAGTTGTATAATTCATAGCTATAGATACCAATACTTGGCATACCCATACCAGAACCCATTACTGTGACTTTCTTTTTACCATAATAACCAGTGTAGCCAAACATATTTCTAACTGTATTGATTTGAACAACTTTTGTTAAAAAAGTATCCGCAATAAATTTAGCTCTTAAAGGGTCTCCAGGCATTAAAACTGTTTTTGCAATTAAATTTTTATCTTCTAAATTAATATGAGGTGTTGGTATCATTTTTTTCGCTCCTTTTATTGACGATATCTACGCCATTTGATGTTCCAATTCTTGAAGCTCCAGCTTCAATCATTTTTAATGCATCTGCATATGTTCTAACGCCTCCGCTAGCTTTGACATATGCTTGTTCTTTGACAGTATCTTTCATGAGTTTAACATGTTCTACTGTAGCGCCACCTGTTCCAAAACCTGTTGAAGTTTTTACAAATGTAGCTTTTTGATCTACTGCAATTTCACATGCTTTTACAATTTCTTCATTTGTTAAATAGCATGTTTCAATGATCACTTTAACGACTCTACCATCAGCATTTTCGACAACGCCTTTAATTTCTTGAGCAACTGTATGATAGTCTTTTGATTTTAATGCTTGAACATTAATGACCATATCAATTTCGTCTGCACCATCGTTTATCGCTTCTAAAGTTTCATAAGCTTTAACGAGATGATGATGTGTCCCATGAGGAAAACCTATCACAGTACAAACTAAGACATCTGATTTTTTTAATTGATGTTTAGCATATTTTACCCAAATAGGGTTAACGCAAACACTTTTAAACTCATAAGTTTTAGCTTCCTCGATGAGTTGATCGATTTGTGCTTTTGTAATATTAGCACCTAATTTTGTGTGATCAATCATTTTGTTAAGTTCCATATTTTAAATCTCCTTTAATAAATTTCTTTCGAATTATATGTGTAAACATTGAAACAAGTATGCCCATCATAAATGTCATGACAACAGTAAAGATGTGTACTTGTTCAAACAATCTTTGTGTAAGTAATCCTAAAATAACAGCTAAGACAAAGAAACTGCCTTCAACGATAATTTTAGATAGTGATAAATTATTTATTCTTTTATGAATGACTAACATGAGTCTTTCATAAGGTGATGCAGGAAAACCTGTTAAAATCGTTATTGCGACTCCAAATGCACATAGTAACATGCCAACTGAAGCCATAAGAATTCTAATAACGACGAGTGATGTCACTTGAGCAGGAACAAATCCTAATAAAAATAGCCACATATCTACAAATACACCAACAATAATTAAAAATACTGCGCTTATGACCATATCTTTATCTTTATTAAATAAAAACGCTAATAATGTAACGACAAGTCCGGTAAAAATAATTACAGAGCCAATCGTCACGGTAAATATAATCACTGATCCAATCTTTACAACCGGTATAATTTCTACAACAATATTGAATAAAAAATAGTTAAACGCATCAATTGGTGATGCTCCTAGTTTTGATGTAAGTATGTTTGCAATGCCAAGTGCAATCACGATAAATCCTATAATATGAAGGATTGCTTTTTTTAATCGATGCGTCATGTCTACCTCTTAAATGTCTATTAGATATTTGAAATCTGCTTTTTCAAACGTATGAGATACTTTCTCAAATGTATGCTTCTTAATGGCTTTATGTGCCTTTTTAACAAATTTTTTAGGAATAACTTTTGTACCTTTAATAAATCCAGGCACATCAAGTAAGAATTTCTCAATCACTTCAATGACTTCATTGGCACTATAAACTTTTATTTCTTGGTTGATTCTATAAAACACATAGTCTAAGTGCGGGGGAAATACAGTTAATGTATGATCTTTAAATTCAATACCAACAATTAATTTATTTTTTTCAGTTTTTAAAAAATGATATTGTGGCACATAGGTATCTAAATCTTGATAATATTTTTGTAATTCATAAAAGTCATCAACGTATCGATAAATCGCATTTAACTTTTCTGGTTTTACTGAAAAATATGCTTGCATGATAACTGGATTTTTATCTACATATGCTTCCTTTAACATTTGATAGACTTTTTGTACAACTTCTAGTTTAAAAGGTAATACATCTTCAAACATTTCATTATAGATATGTAGGTCAAATCTTTGACATATCTTTTTAACTAAATCAAACAAATGATTTGCGACATAACTAGGTGTTAATAAAGGCATTTCAAGGTGAAAATTCAAGTCCAAAAATTTAGGACTTAAACGGTAAATATCAGGTACTTGTGATTTTGGTGTAATCATAAATTTTGCTTGATGACCTAACCTTGGATGTGTGTATAAAAATCTAACACTTTGATTATCCATTTCAACTTTAAATCCTTCAATACCTTCAAAAAATTGAATAAGAACTTCTAAATCAATATTTCTAGTTCTCTCCTTGAAAAAATGTATATTAAATTGAGCCATATAGACACCTACCTTTTATACGTTTAGTTTATCATAAAGCTTAGTGTTTAACAATTAATTTTCTGCACTCATAATCTCTTTAATTTTTTTATAATCAGTTCGATCAAGTTTGAGTGGTGTAATAGAAACATAACCTTCATCAAATGCAACAACATCACTTTCAGGATGTTCTTGATAATTGATTATACTACCTTTGATATGGAATATATCAGGTTTTTCTGATTTTACAAATTCTGCATGTTGTAATCTTAAACCTTGAGTTGTAATTTTTACTCCTTTTGGTCTTTGAAACGTTTCTTTAGGAAAATTAATATTTAAAATACCATCGTATTCATATAGCTTTGTTTCAATCAGTTCATCAAAAAGTTTAATGGTCTCATCATATAGATACGGTAAGTTTGTGTTTGGTGCTGAAATTGCAATCGCATCTATACCTAATATTTTGGCTTCTAAAGCAGCAGCTACCGTTCCAGAATACATAATATCTTTTGCGATATTCGCGCCATAATTAATCCCTGAGACAACAAGATCAAAATCTATATCAAAAACTTTTAATCCTAACCTTACTGCATCTGCTGGTGTGCCATCAACAACAAGCGTTGCAGAAGAGCCGAAAATCGGCTCACTTACAAACGTTTCTATTCGACTTCTTATCGTTATTGCATGACTTTTCGCACTTTGATGCGTTTTAGGTGCAGCAACAAAAACATTTCCAAATGGTGCTAATGCTCTAACTAGTATAGCTAGACCTTCAGCTTGATATCCATCATCATTTACAACTAATATATTCATATATCTCACCCATTAACAATCTTGTTGCAGCGATCACATAATCCATTTTCATGTTTATGATCAACTACATTCCAACATCTATCACATGTTTCACCTTCGGCTTTAGAGACAAGAACTTCAAGTTGTTCGCCTATATTTATATCTACTTTAGAAACAATAAAGACTTGATGATGCGTAAATTCTAAATCGTCCATTGCTTGTTTTTGTGCTTTAGTAAGGGTAATATCTAGTTTTGCTTGTAGTGATTTACCAATCACTTTCTTTTCTCTTGCTTCTTCTAAACGTTTTAATGCTAGGTTTCTTACTTGTTCTAATACATCAAACGATTTTAATAATTCTTTTTGTTTAATTTCATAAATTTCTGGTAGAGTTTCTAGATATATATTATCTAGTTTTTCACCAGGAAGATATTCATATGCTTCATGTGTTGTATGAGGCATAATTGGTGTTAATAATTTTAACATGCCATAAAGTGCATCATATAAAACGCTTTGAACACTTCTTCTTTCTACGCCATCAGCTTTTTCAATATATAAAATATCTTTTGTATAATCTAGATAAAACGCACTTAATTCATTAGTCATAAATGAAACGATACCACGATAGACGCGATCAAACTGATAGTTTTCGTATGCATCTAAGATTTGATTTGATAACTCTTGATATTTTAAAGTCATGACTTGATTTAACTTACCACGTTTCTCAAATTCAATATAGTCGTTTTTAGGATCAAAATCACTAATGTTTCCTAAAACAAATCTTATCGTGTTTCTTATTTTTCTATAACCTTCAGCAATTTGCGTCATCATATCATTCGAGATTCTAACATCAGCTTGATAATCCACTGAAGCAACCCATAATCTAAGCAAATCAGCACCTTGTTGTTTCATAATCTTATTAGGATCGATCGTATTACCCATTGATTTACTCATTTTTTTGCCTTGACCATCTAGAACAAATCCGTGTGATACAACTTTCTTATAAGGTGATTTTCCATAAGCTGCAACACCAGTTGTAAGTGATGAGTTAAACCATCCACGATACTGATCTGAACCTTCTAAATAAAGATCTGCAGGATAAGGTAGGTTTAATGTTTTTAATAAAGTATGAGATGTTCCTGAATCAAACCAAACATCCATAATATCAGTTTCTTTTCTAAAGATATGATTTGGGCTACCTTTATGTGTATAACCTTTAGGAAGTAGATCTTTCCCATCTTTTTCAAACCAAATATTTGAACCATGTTCACTAAATTCTTTTGCAATATGATCTAGAACTTCTTTATCTAATATAGGCTCATCATTTTCTGCATATAAGATTGGAATTGGTACACCCCAAGATCTTTGTCTTGATATACACCAATCTTCACGATTAGTAATCATATTTGAAATTCTAAGTTCGCCCCATAAAGGTAACCACTCAGATTTCTTAACTTCATCTAATAATTCATTTTTTATTTTATCAATCGATGCAAACCATTGAGGAGTCGCTCTAAAAATAACTGGTTTTCTAGTTCTCCAGTCATGTGGATATGAATGTGTGAATTTAGATGATTTTAATAAGACACCAAGTTCATCTAAAGTTTTTACAACCTCTTCATTAGCAACTTCATAATACATACCATCAAATGGTCCAGATGCTTCAGTCATATAACCACGATCATCTACTGGGCATAGGATGTCTAAGTTATACTGTTTACCAATACGGTAGTCATCTTCCCCATGTCCTGGAGCAGTATGAACTAATCCAGTTCCATCAGTATCTGTAACATGATCACCTACAATGATTGGTGATACTCTGTTATAAATTGGATGTCTGTATGTTTGTAATTCAAGTTCGCTACCTTTATATCTTTTCAAAATATTAGCATTTTCAAAACCTAGTTCTTTTGAAACATGGTCTAATAATGTTTCAGTAACAATATATTTTTTACCATTTGTTTCAAACACTACATAATTAAAATTAGGATGCACTGAAATTGCAAGATTTGCAGGAATTGTCCATGGCGTTGTTGTCCAAATGATATATGATGCATCTTTTAAATTAAGATCATCTGATACTGCAGGAAACGCAACATATATAGAGATTGAAACTTTATCATTATACTCAATTTCTGCCTCAGCTAGTGCTGATTCAGATGAAGGTGACCAATAAACAGGTTTTAATCCTTTATAGATTAATCCTTTTTCCACCATTTTTGCAAAGACTTCTACTTGTCTACCTTCAAAATCTTTAGTTAATGTGATATATGGGTGATCCCAATCACCTAAAATACCTAAACGTTTAAATTGTTCTTTTTGTTTTTCAACTTGCTCAAGTGCGTATTGATAACATACTTTACGATAATCAACAAGTGACATCTCTTTACGGTTGACACCTTTTTTAGTCACGGCTGTTTCAATTGGTAGTCCATGTGTATCCCATCCTGGAATATATGGAACATATCTACCTTTCATCGTTTGATAACGCAAAACAAAGTCCTTTAAGACCTTATTTAACGCATGCCCTATGTGAATGTCTCCATTCGCATAAGGTGGACCATCATGCAAGATGAATGGTATTTGATCCTTATGTTTATCTAATACTTTTTTGTATAAATCCATATCTTCCCAAGCTTTTTGAAACTCGAGTTCTCTGACGCCTAAATTACCTCGCATTGGAAAGTCTGTTTTAGGCATACTTAATGTGTCTTTGTAATCCATATAAATCACTCCTTATATAAAAATAAAATCGTCCTTAATATCTAAGGACGAAATAATATTCCGCGGTACCACCTTAGTTCTAGAAAAACATCTAGCACTTAGTTTATGTTTATTCTTGCTCAAAAGTGATATATCATTTGTGATTGTTACTAGGCTTACACCGTCCCTAATTCGCTTAAAACCTTTACAAATGCTATGTGTCTTTCTCTATGCAAGTATTTAAATTTATTTATTCTACAAAATCTTTAAGAAATTGTTCCATTGATCCATCTTTATAAACTTCTTTATTAGCAAACATAAATACTTTTTCTTTGATAAGCACTATTTCTCCTTTAATCGCGTAAACGACACCTGAGAAAAATGCAATCACTTTATTTGCTTGATCAATATCTAATGGTTCAAAATTTAGAATCAGTGGACAACCATCAATCATTTGATCTGCTAAATGCGTTAAATATGGATCGTCATCAGATGATAATTTTTCAAAAACAATTTTATCATAAGTTGATTCTTTAGGTTGAATGTTTAAAGAATCATCGATGTCTTTATTATTTTTTTTCTTACCAAAAAGTCCCATATGCCCTCCTATTTAAGCAAATCGAAAAATTTTCTACCAATTCTTAAGTGCGTTGCATGATGTTTAATTGCAAGTTCATAATCATTGGTCATGCCCATGGATAATAAAGGTAGCTGATATAAAACTGATAATTCATGAAGTTTTTTAAAAACTTCTTCAGTTTTTTGATCATCATCATCTTTACCCATAGTCATAAATCCGACTAATTCTATTTTATCATATTTTTTAATTTCTAAAAGAAATTGGGCTAAATTATCTAAATATAAGCCACTTTTTTGTGGTTCTTCTGTTAAATTCATTTGAATTAAGCATTTAATCTTATGGTTTGCATGCTTTTGAATTTCTTTAGCTAAAGATAATCTATCAAGTGTATGAAGAAATGAAATATCATTAATCATCTCTTTGACTTTATTTGATTGTAGATGACCTATAAAATGCCAATTGATATCAAGATCTTTTAGTGCTTCAATTTTTTCTTTTAATATTTGAACGCGATTTTCTCCAAAATCATGATAACCATGATCATAAATAACTCTTAATTGTGATTCATCAAAATATTTTGATGCACAAATCACAGTACCTTTGAAATTGTCAATCATACGTTGAATCTAAAGAGCATGATATCTCCATCTTTGACGACATACTCTTTGCCCTCTAGTCTTACTCTTCCAGCTTCTTTAGCTTTAGCTGGTGTTTGGTATTTGATTAAATCATCAAATGCCAAAGTTTCTGCTTTAATAAATCCGCGTTCAAAATCACTATGAATAATGCCGGCACACTCTGGTGCTTTCATTCCCTTTTTGAATGTCCAAGCTCTAACTTCAGGTTCTCCTGCAGTAAAATATGTTTTTAGACCTAGTAATTCATAACTTTTTTCGATCACTTCATTAAGACCTGATTTCTCTAATCCATACGCTTCTAAAAAATGTTCTTGTTCTTCTTGATTTAGAGAAGCTATTTCCATTTCAACTTGTGCTGAAATCAAAACAACATCTGTGCCTTCTTTTTTTGCGAATGCTAAAATGTTTTGATAATGCATATTATCATCTGGGCTCATCAAATCTTCTTCAGATACATTTGCAATATAGATCATTGGTTTTAAAGAAAGTAAATTAAAGCTTTTAATTAATTTTAAATCATCATCAGAAAAATCTATGTTTCTAAGTGATGCATTTTCATCTAATGCATTTTTTATTTTTACTAAAACCTCATGTTCATGAATAGCTTCTTTAAGTTTTGCTTTAGCTTTTTTTTCTAATCTTTGAATTCTTTTTTCAACAACTTCCAAGTCAGCTAAGTTGAGTTCTAATTTAATAGTTTCAATATCTCTAATGGGATCGACTTTACCTTCGACATGTGTGATATTCTCATCTTCAAAACATCTAACCACTTGACAAATCGCATCAACTTCACGAATATGACTTAGAAATTGATTCCCTAAGCCTTCACCTTTAGATGCACCTTTTACTAGTCCTGCGATATCAATAAATTCATAAGCTGTGGGTACAACTTTTTTTGGTTTATATATACTTTCTAAAACATCTAGTCTCTTATCTTGAACATAAACAACGCCTACATTAGGATCTATGGTCGCAAATGGATAATTTGCGGCTAGAGCTTCTGCTTTTGTAATGGCATTAAAAAGTGTCGATTTTCCAACATTTGGTAATCCCACAATACCTGCTTTTAACATGTTAATTCCTCTTTTCAATAAAAAAGGCTTTACGCCTTTTTAAAATTTTGATTTCTTTGCAAGCCATGAAGGTAGACTGCGTTTTTGACCTTCTTTTACACCTTCATGATGCATATCTTCATCATCTTTTTTCTCAACTAAACCTTCATCAGTCAATTGCATTTGATCGGTTGAAGTTTTATTAAATATTTCTAAAGCTAGATTTTCAATTGTAGATCCTTTAGCTTTTAGTTCGTATCCAGTTGCAATCACTGTCACGATCATTTCATCTTCTAAATCTTCATTGACAGTTGTACCATAAATGATATTTAGATCGCGATCAGTTGCGTTTCTTATTTCTGTTAATGCTTGATCAGTTTCAATTAATGTAATATTGGTTCCTGATGTAATATTAACAATTGCATCAGTTGCACCATCAATAGATACTTCTAATAATTTAGAATGAATTGCTTTTCTTGCTGCTTCAATAGCTCTATCTTCTCCAGATGCAATCCCTACACCCATCAGTGCGGTCCCTTTATTTTCCATCACGGTTTTGACATCTGCAAAGTCAACGTTAATTAAACCTGGAATAGCAATGATTTCTGCAATCCCTTGAACACCTTGTCTTAAAACATTATCTGATTCTCTAAATGCATCAAGTAATTGTGTTGTCGGTCCACTAATTGCAAGTAATCTTTCATTAGGTACAACAATTAATGTATCAACATGTGGTTTTAATTCTTCTAAGCCCATGATTGCTGCTTGCATTCTTGCAGGTCCTTCAAAAGCAAATGGTTTAGTCACGATACCTATTGTAAGACAACCCATTTCTTTAGCTTTTTTAGCAATGACTGGTGCAGCACCAGTACCGGTGCCTCCACCCATACCAGCAGTAATAAAAACCATGTCGGCATCTTTTAATACTTCTTCAATTTCATCAATAGATTCAAGTGCAGCTTCTTTACCAACTTCACTTTTAGCACCTGCTCCTAAACCTCTTGTTAAGTATTTTCCTAGTTGAACACGTGTTTCTGCTTTAGATACTTTTAAAACTTGAGCATCAGTGTTCATCGCGACAAAAATAACGCCTTTAACATCGTTTTCGATCATACGATTGATTGCGTTACCGCCACCACCACCAACACCAATAACTTTTATAATAGGTTTTTGATTGAAATTATCTGATTCTCCGAATACCATAGGTCTAATCCCTCCTAGTCACTAATTCTATTTTACACGAAATACCTTCTAAAATAAAGATAATTGTTATGTTTTAAAGTAATTTGTTTTTTTCTTCATCTCTTCTTTAAAGTCAAGAAGACGATCTTCTTTTATTGCTTGTCTTATTTCAGCCATCAAATGCTTTAAATAAGCCAAATTTTGATAAGTTACTAAACGCATACCCAAGATTTCGTTACCTTTAAATAAATGCCTAATATAGCTTCTAGTATATTTAGAAACATGTGTTTCTAAATTTGGATCTAACGGCTTATAATCCCGTTCATAAGTTGCATTTTTAATAACGATTTTACCTTCAGTTGTCAGTGCTGTGCCATGTCTTGCAATACGTGTAGGAAGTACACAATCAAACATATCAATACCATGAATAACATTTTCAACTAAGTCATCTGGTGCACCCACACCCATAAGATATCTTGGTTTATCAAATGGCAAAATAGGGTTTAAAAACTTAGTGATTTCATACATTTCGGCTTTTGTTTCACCTACGGATAATCCACCGATTGAATAACCCGGAAAATCCATTTCAATAAGTTTTTCAGCACTATATTTTCTTAAATCATGATTTAGCCCACCTTGGACAATACCAAATAAAGCTTGATTTGTTTTTAATGCATCTTTGCCTCTTTTTGCCCATCTTAAGGTTCTTTCAACAGAATCTTTCATATATTCAAATGATGCATATGGTGGTGGACACTCATCAAAACTCATAATGATATCTGCACCTAAATCCATTTGTACTTGAATTGAATCTTCTGGTGACATAAATAAATTTGACCCATTTTTATGATGTTTAAAATGAACACCTTCTTCTGTAATTTTACGCATATCAGTTAAAGAAAAGACCTGAAATCCACCACTATCTGTTAAAAGTGCACCATCCCAATTCATAAATCCGCGAATGCCACCATGATCTTTAACAATATCAGCGCCGGGTTGTAACCACAAATGATATGTGTTTCCTAATATAAGCCCTTCAGAGACTTCTTTTATCTCTTCTGGTGTTAATGTTTTAACTGTTGCTTGTGTGCCTACTGGCATAAAAAAAGGCGTTTCAAATACACCATGAGGTGTGGTTAATCTACCAAGTCTAGCACCACTTTGTTTACATGTATGTAATACTTCAAATTTAATACTCATTCTATCATTCCTTTGCTCTTGATATTATATCATAGTTTTGATACAATGTTAAAGTAATAAAATGATTAGCTGTACCCTAGGAAACCAGCTAAAACAAAACAGGGAGCGTAAATAATTGAAAACATTTGTCTTAAAAGATTTTTTGATGCAATCGATGATTGCAGCAATGTATGTTGTTTTGGTATTCGTCTTTCAAATACTTAGTTTTGAAACAATACAGTTTAGAATCGCTGAAGTGTTATTAGTCTTAATTTTCTTTGATAAGAAAAGTTTTATTGGACTAACGATTGGTACATTTTTAGCAAACTACCTAATGAGCCCTTATGGGATCGTTGATGCTTTGTTTGGAACACTAGCAACAGTCTTAGCATTAATTTTAATGATGCTTATATCAAAACCAAAGGTCATGTCACTATTATTTCCAGCACTAACAAATGCGGTTGTTATAGGAGTTATGATATCAATCATGAATCAAATTCCTTTTCTTCCAATTGCATTCTGGGTATTTTTAGGAGAAGCGGTTGTCATGCTTGTGTTAGGTTTACCAGTTTACTTATATTTAGATTCAAATACGCACTTTAAAGAAATGATGGGAAGCTAGGCTCCCCATCTTTTTTTATTTAATAGGAAATTCTATTTAGACCTTTTATCAAGTTTATAAAAATGGTAAAATAAAGGTATCAATAACATTTCAAGAAAGGGGGAACTTTTATGCGCTATAAAGCCATAAAGACGAAG
>JBAZCK010000025.1:0-18394 GCA_041654955.1 Acholeplasmataceae bacterium
ACAACACTAGATGAACTATTCTGGGAGGAAGAAGAAAAATGAAAGATGAGCGTTTAATTAAAGAGATGAACCAAATCAAAGGACAAGTATCACTTTATGTAAGTGTCGCAACTTTAGTATTAGGTTTGATTAAGTTTTTTATTTATGGATTTGATTTTAGTTTCTTTTATGTTGAAATATTTATATTAGCAGTTACTTCAATCATGTTTATAGTTGTTTTAATGAACAAAACTGGTACATATGATGAAAGAACAGATCAAAACATTAAAACAATATATCAATATGGGTTTATAGTACTCTTGTTAGGTGGACTTTGGACACATTTTTATCAAGTCTATGTTAATTTGGCAGATAAGCTTGTTGTTATCTATGTGACAAATACTTTAATCTTGATTGGATTTATTGTGACACTCATTTTATTAAAGAAAAAGTCTTTATATGCAAACTATAAATATATTGAATATGATAAGAAGAAGTATTATCTTCATATTGCTTTAAATATTTTTAGATTGTTGTTGGTCATGGCAAGTATATATGGATCATTGCTGGTTATATTTGGATTTCCAGGAGATATGAATATACTACTTATATTTATCATCATGTCATTTATCATGATTTCATTTGAATACATGCTCTTTTCTATTTATGAGAAAAATCATTATGATGAAATGATTAGATTTGAAAATGAAAATCCAAATATGTTATCTAATAATGTATTTGTATTTCAAATACTAATATTTATTTTCACAAGTATTTCATCATATGCTGCTTTAAGAGAGACTATGATCAGCATAAATTATGAATACTTCAATCATGAATCGCTATTGTTTTGGGCAACGATTAGTAACTATTTAAAAATCATGAGTCTAGACTTTATTGTCTTAGGTTTTATCGCAACTCTTATCGCATATAAGTATTTAGTTAAGCTACTTGGAGAAAACAGTTTATTAAAAGTTTTCTTAATTGTAGGTATTATTAAGTTTATCCAACAAATCTTTAGTTTTGCGTTTAGTTTATTTACACCTATTTTAGAAAGATATTTTGAGACATCCCAAGAGTTTTTTAAAGCAGTGACGACTTACAATCAAATTAATTTAGTGATTGTAAGTGTCATTACAGTGATATATATAGGGTTTGCTGTGATACTATATTTAAGAAATGTTAAGTATAAATACTTTGTACTATTTTATGCATTGATAAGTGTTGTTTCTCATCCACTTGTTATCAATCAAATCTATCGAAATGATCATCCAAACTACTATATTGCAAGTTATGTATTAAACACATTATCTGCAATCGTAATGTTAGTTCTTATTGGTTTATTTGCACATACAAGATATCAACAAAGTACATTTAAAGCTGAAGAAGTATTAATTGAAGCATAAATATGAAAAATAAGTTAAAGATAAGACGTTATTTAGAACAATTTGATAGTATAGAGAATCAAACATTCATCATCACTGGAGCAAACAGTGGTTTAGGTTATAGCACAACTAAACATTTAGCTAGCCTTGGAGCTCATGTTGTCATGGCATGTAGAAATCTAGATAAGGCTGAACTTGCAAAAAATGAAATTAAGAAATTTTATCCAAACGCAAAACTTTCTATTATTCATTATGATCAAGCAGATTTTAAATCAATTGATCTATTTGTAGAAGAAGTATTTAAATCTCATGCTGATTTTAAAAGTATCATTTTAAATGCAGGCATCTATCATCCTAAAAAGGGTCTTCTTACAAAAGATGGTTATCCACTGACCATGGGAACTAACTATATCGGTGTTTATTATCTATTAACTAAACTAAAAGATAAAGGACTACTAGATGACAAAAAAGAAAGAAGCATTGTTTTTATAGGATCTTTATCATGGCATGCCATTAAAAGATCAGATATAAAAACAATCATGACATCATCTAAAGGAAGCGGGATCACTGTTTATTCGCGTTCTAAGACGCTTTTAGGTTCCCTAGCCTATCTATTATCAAGACATGAAGAAAATGATGTGCTATGGGTTTCACAAAACATTAAAGTTCTTTTAATGCATCCAGGGATTACATCTACAAACATTGTAGGATCAATTCATAGCTCATATCCTAATTGGTTTTCAAAACTTGCACAAAAAGCACTCAATATGTTTGTTCATCATCCAGATAAAGCTTCATTAGGAATTGTTAAACTTGCATTAGCTAAACATGTTGATGAAAATAAAATTATGGTACCTAGAGGTTTATTTCAGATATCAGGATATCCGAAAACTAAAAAATATCCGAGTAACTTAAAAAGGATGAATCAAACATTGATTAATATATCAAAGGATGTTATTAATCACAAATGATTTTAGGAGGATGAAAAAATGAGTGTATATTTTTATGGGTGTATATCTATTGATGGATATTTAGCTGATAAAAATCATAATCTAGATTGGCTATATGGTTCTGGATCTGTAGAAGAAACAAGCTATAATGATTTTTATAAAAAGATGGATATAACTGTTATGGGTAAAAAGACATTTAATGAAATCAATAAATTAGATAATCCTAGTCAATATTATCCAAAAACTGTTAATTATGTTTTTACACATGATAAAAGTTTATCAGTAAGTGGATTTAACTTTATAGATGGTGATATTGTAGAGTTTGTTAAAAACATTAGTAAAGATAAAAATGTCTGGATTGTTGGTGGAAATACTTTATTAGCCCCATTATTAGATCAGGATATGATTGATGTAATGTATATACAGATTGCCCCAGTTTTACTTGGAAAAGGTATTTCTTTATTTACTCAAAAGGAAAAATTAAGCCGCTTTGAGCTAAAAGAAGTACATAAATATGGGCAGTTTGCAGAAATGATTTATAGTAAACATAAAGTCTAAAAAAATGTATAAAAAATAGTTTAGAAGAAATTAGAAGTAAGATTCCAATGATTAAAGAAGGACCATTTTATTATGGCATTGATCAACTAGCTGATTCTGCAGTTGTATGCAGGATAGTAGCTAAAACTGAAGAACAAAACAGACATAGTGTCAGAAGAGCTTTAAATAGAGAAGTTAAATTGGTATTTGATAAGCATGGAATCAATATACCATTTCCACAGGTTACTGTGCATCAAGAACTTGCTCAAAAATTAAAAGAATGAAGTTATTTTACAAATTAAATAAAAAAATATTTGTAAAAAAGAATTCAAGTCATATAAAAGCATGTCAGTTGAGTTTGATTTGAATACATACTATAATTAGTTTGAATTCGAAATAAACGAAAAGGCTGTGTAGATATGAGTAAATTTGAATTAGGTATTACAACGTTTGCAGAAGTATTGGAAAATCCTAAAAACCACATAAGCGTAAGCTATGATGAAAGAATTAGACAAGTTGTCGATGAAATAAAACTTGCTGATCAGCTTAAACTAGATTTCTTTGGGATTGGTGAGCATCATAGAAAAGAATATGCAGCATCAGCACCACATATGATCTTAGCTGCAGCAGCACCAATCACAGATCATATAAAATTAAGTAGTGCAGTGACTGTATTATCCAGTGAAGATCCTGTAAGAGTATATCAAAATTATGCAACATTAAATGCGCTATCTCATGGTAGATGTGAGCTTATGGTAGGTAGAGGATCATTTATTGAATCATTTCCTTTATTTGGTTATGATTTAAATGACTATCATAATTTATTTAGTGAAAAATTAGAGTTGTTATTAAACATAAAAGATCAAGAAAAAGTTACGTATAAAGGTGATTATAGAGCACCTATTAATAATCTTGGTGTTTATCCAAGAACTAAAGATTTAACAATTAGTGTTGCAGTAGGTGGTACGCCATCATCAGTCATCAGAGCGGCAAAGCAGGGACTTCCTTTATTTTTAGCAATTATAGGTGGAAATCCGATGATGTTTAAAGGACTCATCGATTTATATAAAAAAGAATATCTTGCTCATGGACATGATCAAGATCAAATGTTTATCTCTGTGCATTCTCATGGTTATGTCGCAGACACTTTTGAAGAAGCTTATGAGACTTATTATCCATCGATGGAACAAGCCATGAATTTGATAGGAAAAGAGCGTGGATGGAGTAGATACACCAAACAAACATATGATCAAGCAATTGATATGAATGGTGCTTTATATGTTGGTGATCCAGCATATGTAGCTAAAAAGATTATCAACTTAAAAAAAGCCTTAGGGATTAATCGATTTGCGCTTCATGTTCCAGTTGGATATTTGGATCATGATCTTGTGATGAAATCAATTATGTTATTTGGAACAGAAGTTAAAAAGATTGTTGATAGTGATTTATGATAAATAATTAATTCATGTAACTAGACCTCTATATTATGATATATAATGTAGAGGTTTTTTCATATGTTGATTAAATTATGTTTAGATTAATGACCTAAGTTTTTGATTATATATTATACTGCTAAACATAAGTTGTTTTGCAATCGTTTATGTACTTGATAACGAATTTAAGCAATAAAACTGATATCATATGACTATGAGTAAGTTTGATTTTATGAGTATAGACATGTTAGAATTATTATAAAGATAGAAATTATATAAGATATAAAAAAAATAGGAGAGTAATTGATTATGACAAAAACTATTAAGAAAATTAGTTCTATACTTATATTAATCATGGTGAGTATGACTTTGTTTGCTTGTGATAAATAAGAGACTGATAATAAAGATAAACTTGATAATGACAATAAAATAACAACTAGTATCGTTTATGAGAAAGATATAACAGATACTTCAAAAAATGGTTACATCGATCAATTTAATGAATATAACTATATTGAAGAAGAGGATGCACTAGCTCTTACTTATTCAAAAACTGATTTTGAGATTAATTTTGATGGAACAATGTATGATGCGGGTATTAATATAAAGTGGCCATATCAAGAAAATAAGCAATAAAAAATCTCATTTATGATGAGAAGTGATATTGCTCTTCCTGTGTCAGTTATTACATCTGAAACGCATTTAGAGGATTTAACTATTGAAAAAGCATATAAAGAGTTTGTTACATATATGGATTCAAATGATTTTAAACTAGAGAATCCTTTAGATATAGTTGTTAATATATTTTTTGGAATGACAAACGAGGAACCAACAGAAAATACTGTTTACATTAAATCTATTATTGTTGAAGAAATATCGGAATAATTACCTATCATAAAAGCAATTTACAATATAATTGAAGCTAAGTTATGACAAAATGTAATTCAAATATCTGATTTTTTTAAAAAGCCACCTTTATACCTGATGTGGCTTTGCATTTAGTCTTTTCTAATATAGTTTGGTTTGTCAATAACAATTGAATTTTGTACATAAATCACCTTAGAAAAATGTACATTCAAAATCTTATGATAAATGAATGGCATAACACCTTTAAAGATTCTCATGTATTAACTAAGTACTTAGTTTATTCAAAGTATTTAGAAGAAAGAAATGTTGATGCATTAATATCAGCTAATAGTTTCTTTGAAAGTTATCTAGATAAATACTACGACTTTAATGATTTAAAAAATCATGTTCAATATTTCTTATTTCAATATCGAAAACTATCTAAAGCAGAACGAAATAGGATAACGAACCGTATGGGTTATTTAACCAATGCAATTAAACGAAACCAACGTACACTTGAATGGAAAGCATCAGATGAATTTAAACAATTACAAAAGGTTGAAACAATTGCTGGTAAACGCTTAAAAAAAGATGCGCAAATCTACTTTCCAAACGATCCAGTTAGACAAGAACTTTATTATGATAAATATTTCTTTACATACATTGGCGAAGAAACAAAGAAGATACGTACAGAATTTAATAAAAAATGTAGTGTGAAATGAAAATATTCCTTTGGAATGGGCGACGTCATGTAGTATAATCGCTATAACAAAGTAGGGAGTTTTTAAGATGAGTCATGACAATCATAACTTTAAAGAAAAGTTAATTATTTCAGCAACGAACTTCGCAAGAGAAAAAACAAATGTAGATCCAGGACTATGGGTATTTGTTAACAACGGAAATATCTTTAAATCAATTAATCATTCTGGACTCTTTGAAAAAGATACTTTTGTTATTAGGTACAACCGTGACTGGCTAAAGATTGCCAGTGAAGAACAGATTATTAAAACTGCATTTCATGAAACATTCCACGCAGTCCAACAACAAGCCCTCGTTGGAAGAAGACTAGGACTCAAGTCAGATATCTTTACTGAAGAAGAACTAAACACCTTAGAACACGAATTTAAAGATGAAAACTATGATGATTCAGTTGATACTTGGCATACCTACTTAAGTGAACAACAAGCAGAAACCTTTGCAGCATACTTATTTGAACGTTTTAAGCAAGATTTAGAAGAACATGAAGAACTAGTAAGAAAATATTATAAAAGGTTTATAAATGAAGAATAGCGTGATTAACGGCTTTACCTTAAATAACGGCTTTGAATACATAATTACATATATGTAAAAGTTTGATATATGGCTATCATAAAAGGGCATTTTATGGTACAATTTATTATGTCAATAATGTACGTTTATGATGTCTTGAATGAGTAAATGAATACCCTTTTTAACTAGTTAAAGGATTGGGTAAATAGTAGAAAGTTTGGGAAGTTTGAATTAATAATTTTATCTAGTAGATATTTCCAGGCTTTAAGGATAAAATTGAATTAGAATGGAGTGTTTAAATAATGGATATCGAAAATAAAAATACAAAAAAATCATATAATAAAATTCGAGTAGTAGAATTATTTGCAGGGGTCGGTGGATTTCGTTTGGGTTTTGAAAGAACATCTAAAAAATTTGATACGATTTGGGCAAATCAATGGGAACCTAATCGAAGTAAGCAGTGGGCATATGAATGTTATGTTCAACATTTTGGTGAAAGCAAAAACCATGTGAATGATGATATATCTAAAGTCATTAATGACGTGCCAGAACACGATTTACTTGTTGGTGGTTTTCCATGCCAAGATTATTCTGTGGCACGTACTAATGCTAGAGGTATTGAAGGTAAAAAAGGTGTTCTATGGTGGAATATACATGAAATCATTAAAAAAAGACACCCTAGATTTTCCTTGCTTGAAAATGTAGATAGGTTAATTAAATCACCAGCGAAACAAAGAGGAAGAGACTTTGGCATTATGCTTCGAACACTTCATGATGAAGGATATGATGTCGAATGGAGAGTTATAAATGCTGCTGATTATGGACATGTACAACGCAGAAGAAGAGTATTCATATTTGCTTACAAGAGAGAGTTATCAAATGTTGTAAATCAAAACCAAAGTCAAGAAAACGTTTTGCTAAAAGATGGATTCTTTGTAAAAAAATTCCCTATTAAAGGTAAAGTTAATCCTTTGAAAGAAACGAGTGTTTCAATTGTTAAAGTATACAAAGATTTAGTTGAGGTATCTGATAAATTTACAGCAACTTTCTATAACGCTGGATCAATGATTAATGGTGAAATTAAATCATTTGAGATTGAACCTAAAGCAGTAAAAAACGGAAAAACATTAAATGATGTCATTGAAAAAAATGGTGTTGATGAAAAATTCTTTGTGAATGGTTCTTATGCTAAGTTTGAATATTTAAAGGGGACTAAGAAAATTCCTAGAGTTAAACCTAATGGAGAACCATATATTTACTCAGAAGGTTCCATGGCGTTTCCTGATCCAATGGACAGACCAGCTAGAACAATGCTAACAAGTGAAGGTTCTATCAATAGAAGTACACATGTAATATTAGACCCCCTAACTAATTTTCCAAGATTAATTACTCCTTTAGAAGCAGAAAGATTTAATGGATTTGATGATAATTGGACAAACACTGGAATGCCTGAAAAGTTTAGATATTTCTGTATGGGAAATGCACTTGTTGTTCCACTAATTGAAAAGATGGGAAAACAATTACTTAATTTATGGAAAGAAGTTGATGCCAAATGAGTAAACCAAAAACGGTGGAACAATTAAGAGACATGGCAAGTGGGATTATTGGTATCCCCTTTTCTGCTATTGATAAGAATGGTAGATTAGCTACAGGGAAGGGTGCTGTTGGAACAATGATTGAAGAATCATGGTTTGGGCAAACACCCCACAACGATGAAAAACCAGACTTTGCAGATTTAGGAATTGAATTAAAAGTAACCCCATATCTTAAAAACAAGGCGTTTAGGTCTAAAGAAAGATTAGTATGCAACATGATTAATTTTATGAAAGAACATGAATACATTGATTTTGAATCAAGTTCTTTCTATCGCAAATGTAATAGTATTTTAATGCTGTTCTATCAACATTTAATTGATAAGCCAAAAAGTGACTACAAGATTTCGCACGCTAAATTTATAACACTAGCTGAAATTATGAAAAACAAGTATGGCTTTTTCTTTTTATTACCGGATGAAGACATAGAAATAATGCGTCAAGACTGGGAGAAAATTGTTTCAAAAATTAGAGATGGTAAAGCCCATGAAATATCAGAAGGTGATACTAACTATTTAGGGGCTTGTACAAAAGCGTCTGATTCATCAAAAAGAGTTAAACAACCTTTTTCTAAACTTGAAGCAAAGCCAAGAGCATTTTCAATCAAACAATCATACATGACATATATTTTAAATAACTACGTGATAAATCAACTTGAATCAGAGCGCTTGATTACTGATGGCAATCTCTTGAAGACAAAAACATTTGAAGAGGTTATTCTTGAGAAGTTTGAACCGTATTATGGGAAGACAGATGTTGAGCTTGCTGAACACTTTAAAATTGACACTAAAAGTAAGAGTTTTAAAGATAGAATCATTGCGGCAATATTAGGCATTAAAGGTAGTATTAATCAGTCTGAAGAGTTTCAAAAAGCAAGTATTACTTCAAAAACAATTAGAGTTGAAACAAATGGATCTATAAAGGAAAGTATGTCTTTCCCTAAAATCAATTTTATTGATTTGGTGGATGAAGAATGGGAAGAATCAAAATTTTATAATCAAATTGGATTATCAAGATTTATGTTCTCAATATTTAAAAAACAGGGAGCAGGATATGTTCTTAAAAGAGTTAAGTTTTGGAATATGCCAGAACAAGATTTAGAGGAAGCAAAAAAGGTCTGGGAGCATACAAAAGACCTTGTTAAAAGTAATAACATTGTGATTGGTGGTAAATATGGGTATTCAGTTGAAAATTTTCCACAATCAAGTCAAAATGAAGTTTCTCATGTAAGACCACATGATAGAGATTTAAGAGCAGGAAGAACATTGCTTCCGAACGGAAAGATGATTAGTAATTACTGCTTTTGGTTAAATACAAAATACGTTCGAACTGTCATTGAGGATTAATATGTCTGATTATACTAAAATTGATTTGAAACTATTAGAAGAAATTATTCTTTCAGTGCTAATTCGAACCGAAGAAAAAAGTGATAGAACATATTTAGATACTATAAAAAGAATACTTGAAGGTAATGAAAGATCAAAGATTGCAGATAAGTATAAAGATGAAATGTTTTATGGACGGTTTCCTAATATACCAAGAGGATTGGTGGGAAAAGTTTTGAAAAATTTACACGAAGATAATAAAATCATAGCTTATCAAGGAAGAAATGATTTATTATATTTCACAATAAATTCAGCTTTTCTTAATGAAATAGAAGAAAACGAGAAGACCAAATTGACCGAACTATTAGCAAGTCAATTGATATAAACTTAAGAGAGGGTTACTATATGTCATTTAAAGATATGCCAATAAAAATAAAGTATAAATCATTCATAGACAATCCTATAAATGACTTTTATATCCCTGTTTTAGAAAAGAGTATGGTTTATCGACGAGCTGTTGGGTATTTTTCTTCATCAATTCTATTGGATTACACAATAGGTTTGCGTGAGTTTTTAAAAAATTCAGGAAAAATCGAGTTGATAATTTCCCCATATTTATCAAGTAGAGATAAAAGCAGTATTGACCTTGTATATACAGAATCAGTCACACAGCGATTAACAAACGAAATGTTCCAAAGCTACTTAACTGACAAGGCAACATTTGCATCTGCAAAATTACTTTTTATCTTAATAAAATTAGGTAGATTAGAGATAAAGGTTGCAGAGCCAAAGAATACAATTGGATTGTTTCATGACAAAATAGGGCTTTTTTACGACACTTCTGATAATAAAATAGCAATAATTGGTTCAAATAATGAAACATCCGCTGCAGTAAAATCAAACGTTGAATCGTTCAATACATTTTGTTCTTGGAAACCAGGACAAGACGAATACGTTTTGCAACATGAAATAGATTTTGAAAAATATTGGAAGGGTGAAAATAACAATATCAAAATCTATTCTTTAAAAGAGGCTTTGGATGAGGATATTATTATGGAATTTGAAACTGATGAAAATTTTGATGACTTGGTTTCACTGATCTTTGATGAAATAACCGATGATGAAAAAAACTGGAGCGTAACGCCTTATAGTTTTCAAGAGAATGCCGTTGATATATGGTTTAAAGAAAGAAAAGGAATTTTTAAATTTGCAACAGGTTCTGGAAAAACAAAAACTGCAATTTACTTAATGGAAAAACTCGAGAAAGAAAGAAAGAAAAATTTTTTTATAATTGTCGTTCCAGACAAAACGCTTGTTAATCAATGGGCAGATGAACTTGATTCTTACGATAAGAAAGTTGTTCGTTGTTTTTCTGCAAATCAAAATTGGAACAAAGAATTTAAGGATTTAATTGACGTGTCAAATATAAGAGAAATATTTAACTATTATATTGTTGTAACAAATGATTCGTATGTTAGCGAAAAATTTAAGAGAGAATTACAAAAGCTTAATGATAATTACCTACTTGTTGTTGATGAGTGTCATACTTGGGGAACAGACAATTTTTTAAATAATTTACCTAGTCCAAATATGAGATTGGGGCTATCAGCAACGCCAGAACTATTTTATTCAGAAGAGAAAACACAAAGATTATTAGGATTTCTTGGAGGGATAGTTGCAGAGTATTCTCTTGCTGATGCTATTGAAGATGAGAGATTAGTAAAGTATACATATTACCCTCATTTTGTGACTCTTTCAGCGACAGAAAAAACCAAATATGATGAATTAACAAAAAAAATTGTTAGACTAATCGGAAATGATGTTGATGAAATGAGCGATCGATTTGCTCAGTTTGGATCAATATTAGAACTTTTATTGTTTACGAGAGCAAGAATTGTATATGGGGCAATTAATAAAATGGAAGTTCTTAAAGAATTGGTTTCAAGTTTTTCAGAACAGAAGAATTTAATAATATATTGTGGTCCCACATCTTATTCAAATGAAACTGCTGAAGAAACTGAAAAAGATTCGCTAACTCAATTAGAAACGGTTAATAAATTACTTGGTGAACTAAATATAAAGTTTGCACAATATACCAGTAAGGAATCGGAAAATGAGAGAAAAGCTGCGCTCTCGTCATTTATATCAGAGGATTATTCTACTCTTGTAGCAATTAAATGTTTAGATGAAGGAGTTAATATACCTCAAATTCAAAAAGCAATTATCATGGCTTCTTCAACAAATCCCAGAGAATTTGTTCAAAGGCGAGGAAGAATATTAAGAACTTATCCAGGAAAAGAATTTTCTGAGATTCATGATTTAATAGTATATGATGATAACTATCCCTTATTATGTAAAAAAGAAATGACACGAGTATATGAGTTTTCAAAATTAGCAATTAATAAAAACGAGATGATTAGCCAATTTAATAAGTTTCAAAAAGCAATATTTATGGAGGTAAGCAAAGATGGAGAGTAAACACGAAAAGTTGATTGAAGAACTGCTTGAAAAAATAGGAAATATGCTATATCAAGACAATAAATATGGGGAAAAAGAAATGGCAGAAATGATTGTCAAAGTCTTGGAGGAAAAATATGATATTTAATGAAATTGAACTCCAAAATTTTAGACAATATAAATCTTCAGTAAAAATTCCCTTTTCAACTCCGAATAACGATAAAGAGAATATTACTTTAGTTATTGCTGCAAACGGAGTTGGAAAGACAACATTACTCCAAGCATTTAGATACTGTTTTTATGGGCAAAAATCTGCTTTTTTAGATTTACCCAATAGAGATGAACTTGTAAATAATATGATTTCTTCCGAAATAAAAGAATTAGATAACTGTGAGATGAAGGTTTCAATTTCATTTACACATAAAAACAAAAAGTATTTGGCAATTAGAAGACAGAAATTTATAAAAAGAAACGGAAAATTGCATCGTTCAGGAGAAGAGGTTTTCACGCTTTCAGGTTTGACAGAATATGAAGGATGGAAAGAATTTGGAAGTAGTGATGCTCAAGAAAAAATACAGTCGATATTACCAGATGGGCTATCTCAAGTCTTCATGTTTGATGGTGAAAGAATGCAAAGAAATTTCGCCGACAAAAAATTTGGAGAAGAATTAAGGGAGTCCATATTAGGAATTTTGGATATAAAAAAATTCGATAAACTGTATGATATCATTGGATCAGAAAATAGAGTCAATTCTGTTTTAGGAATGTTAAATAAAAAAATAATTGCACCTACTGAAAAGGATCAAAAAGTTTTAGATGATTATAATAGGTATTTAAAAAGTCAAAAATCCTTACAAGATGAAATAGAAAAGATTCAAGATGAATTAGATAAGGTGAACAAGCAATTAGAAGATACAAAGGCAATACAAGCTAAACTTGAAGAAAATACTAAGAGAATTGCTGATCGAGATAAAGAGGACGCTAATCATAACAAAGCAAAGGAAAATTTAGAAAAATTATCACAAGACTATTTAGGAAAAGCAAGAGTTGCCCTAACAAGTAGGTTGTTGTTGGAGGTCAAGGAAAAATATCAAGATTATATTAGTCAAGGACATACACATGAACTCTTTTATGATAATCTTCATATTAACACTATTGAAGATATTATAGAAAAGGGAATATGCGTATGTGGGCGACCAGTATCTTCTCATTCTGAGGAAGAAAAAAGACTAATTGAATTAAAAGCAGTTTCGCTGCCAATAGAGTCGGCTCAAAATTTAAACTTAATTGCTCAAAAATTTAAGAAAAGTGTTGAATATCAAGAAATATTGCTTGAATTGAAAGATATTAAATCTAAGATGAGCGAAGAGAAACTTAATATGCAAAACCACCGGGATAAATCAAATTCATTAACTAAGGAAATTGCAAGAACTGAAGAAAAGTATGGAAATTTAGACTATAAACGTTACGAAAGTTTGCAAAATTCAAAAATGGAAATCGTTGGTCGTCTTTCCCAAAAGAAGAGAGATTTAGAACTTGTTGACGGTGGTATTGAAAAAGGGAAAACAGTTAGAGAAAGAATTGAATTAAGCAATGCAGGAAATAGAAAAGTTCGTGATGTTATTAATCTTGTACATGAAATAAAAAACGAAATATTTAACTTTAGAAGAGAAAAGGATTCAAATGCAAGAGATATTCTAGGTGAAAACTTTGACTCCATTATCAAAAAAACGCTTCAAGGAAACTATTCAACAATTATTGATGAAAAATATAAAATTCAAATTACAAATATGGATACTGGGGTGGATGAAACCAGTGTACTATCTACTGGACAAAATATTATTGTTTCTTTGGCTTTTGTTAATGCACTTATTGCTACCGCTAAAGAGTTATCGAAAACCATTGACACAAATGAAAAATATGGTGTCATAATGGACGCCGCTTTATCTAACTTAGATGAATCACATATATATCGTGTAAGTAAGACAAATATCAACAGCTTAGATCAATTAATTTTTATGTCATTTAAAAAGCAACTTAGGGATGAAATGTATAATGGCATTAAGAGTAACATCGGTAAAGCTTATTTGTTAACAAAAAACAAAAAAGGTTTTATTGAAAAAACAGAATTGGCAATAAATCAGCTTGATACATTTATTCATGAATATGAGGAAGAAGAAAATGAGTAACTTAATAAAAAACACCCCTCAAGACTTAGAAATTAAATATAAAGCATCAACTTATGAATTTATCGAGAAAATTCTTAATCAGGAAACAAAGGATGTTCCAATGGTTTTATTTATGTTATCACTCCTGGGCATAACTAATGATAAAAAAATACCATTAGAATCTGAAAGCAAAAATGAAGGAACACATAATTTTTCTATTCGTACTATGTACAATAGAAACGAATCTGATTTTGATGCTTATATTGGTTTAATAAGTATTTTAGATAACTTGGAATTACCTCCTGAACAAGTTATTAACTCTATCGCTTTTGAAAGAACTGGAGTGAATGGTACCACATTTTTAAAAATGAAAAATGTTAAATCCTTCTTTGAATATATGCTTGGTGGAATTGATGTCTTTAATAATAAGTTTTTTATCTATGACAAGAGTAATGTTGGACTTGTTGATGCCATACATGATTATTTAATTTCAGACTACAATAAACTTGATGAGTTAATAAGAAGTATGGTACTAGAAGAGATGTTGGAAAATGAGTAAACTTACCCCATTTGTTAAATGGGCAGGAGGAAAAAGACAAATTCTTCAGATTATTTTGGATAGAATCAAAGACTTCGGAATAATTAAGGGAAAAGACTATACATTCTTCGAGCCTTTTGTCGGTGGAGGAGTAGTATTTTTAGCGCTGGCGCATAAAAATGTTGTTATTAATGATTACAATTCTGAACTTATTAATGCATATAAGGTAATTAGAGATGATCCTAAAAACTTAATTAGTTTGTTAGAAAAAATGAAAAATGAATATAAGGGTATCCCTAAATATTATTATGATTTGAGAGCTATAGATCGTGATGAAGAAAAATATTCTAAATTAACAAGTGTTGAAAAAGCAGCTAGAACGATATTCCTAAATAAAACTTGTTATAACGGTTTGTATAGGGTGAATTCAAAAGGAGAGTTTAACACTCCAATGGGAAGATATAAAAACCCGCAAATATATACAACCAAAAACATTTTAGATATTTCTAAATATTTAACCGAAAATAATATTGAAATCAAAAATGGTGATTATGTTGATGCATTAAATAACGTTCAATACGGAGATATTATTTATCTTGATCCACCATATCACTATGAAAATGAAGATGGATTTACATTGTATCAAAAAGAGGGATTTGATTTTGAGGACTTCAAAAGATTGAAAGAAAAGTGTGATGAGTGCTTAGCAAAAGAAGCGTACGTTATAATTTCAAATAATGAAACTACGAAAGTTAGAGCACTATTTGAAAAAGACCCTCAGTATGTTATATATGATTTACAGAATTTAGATACTAAAAGATTAATAAATAGTAAGGGAAATGAAAGAAATACTGGCAAAGAGTTGCTTATCGTTGGATTCCCAACAACTTTCCCACAAGCGAATAGCATACCAAATATTATTAAGATTATTAAGTCAGAGGAAACTGTTTTTCAAGACAGCGAGGTAATCAAGCAGATTATAGGTGTAAAAACATATAGACAAGTACATTATTATCTTTCATCACTAAAGTTTTTAGGAATCATCAATGATAGTAAAGTTTTTTCTGAGTACGGATTAGAATTACGTTCACTTAAAAATGGAGAATTCAAGAAAGCACTTGCGAAAAAAATTGTTAGTCATAGCATTTTTAAAGAAATCTATACGCACGAGAAAACCAACACTAAGTTGACAGCGACAGAAATAGCTAACAAGATGGAGTACTTAAAGAGAGGGTACAGCGAAACAACCTTGAAAAGAAGAGCTAGTACTGTACGAGCTTGGCTAGATTGGTGCTGGGATGTTTTGGGTGGAGAAAATGATTATTGATTTTAAAGAAAACAGTTATTCTGTTTTTCCACAAGCGAATGATATTTATAGGGTAATAGCGTATGTTAGTACTTTTGTAAACAAGTCAGACTTATACAAGTTTAATTTTTTGAAAGAAGAAATTACCCTGAGACAGATTCATTATTACAAATCCGCAGCAGAGTATTTGGGATTAATTGAAGATAATAAGCCGACCGATTTAACAAAAACTATATTTGGTTTGGATAAAAATCAGTTATTAATCAATATTATGCAAATCATATTGAGCAATGTTTGTTTTTATGATTTTTTCAAGGAACAAAATGAGGAGAAGGCTATTGAATATTTGATAAATAGATACTCATTCTCTAATGTAACAGCTAAAAGAAGACTAAGTACAATTAAGGCGTGGTGTAAATGGTGTAAAGTTATTACTAAAGAAAATAACATAATAATTGAATAAATTGAAACTTTTCTCAAGAAACGTAAGCGACATATAGTTCTTAAATTAATCAATGCAATAATAGTGGTTTATGAGGTCTTAAATGGGAAAATGATAACTTGTATGTGTATTAGACAGATCAAATATAGTAAGTAAAAGTAATATTAGGAGGGTAATATGTTGGTAAAAAATTATAAAATTTTAGATAAAAAACTTATTGAGTATAAAGGTGCTGGATCTAAGAAAAACGAGATAAAAAATATTATAGAATTTGAGAATAATTGTAAAATTATTGACTCTTTTATAAAAGAAAATACCACATTATTCTCTATTCAAGACTATACTGGATATACGAATCAATTCATAGAATACATAGCAAGAATCAAAAAAGAATACAATGACTTTTTTGTGCGATTAATCTCAAGTCAGTACAATATTGAAAATGAAGTTAACAATCTTGCGAAGAAAGTTTTGAAAGATTCTAAAATCGTGATAGTACTCACTAAAATCTCCTTCAAGAATAAGAATCTAGTTTTATTAGGTGCTAATGGTAGTGGTAAAACTTCTCTTGCTGTTTTTTTGCAACAATCAAGCCAAAATATTCGCGTTATACCTGCTTTTAAACCTCTATATTATAAAAAAGATGTTCACGGAGCGCCAAGCAACACAAAAATATCGGATTATAATAATGCGATTAATATGAACCAATATACAAATGCTCACGCTGGAATAGATAAATCATATCAACTATTTAGTACTTGGGAGACACTGTTTTCCAAACAAGTTATTGGTATTATTAATGAACACATTGAAAAGGCTTTAGAGTATCAAAAAACAGGCAAAAAATTTGAGACTATTTTTGAATCAGTTAAAAAAATATTTGAAACTATTTTCATGGAGATTAAAATTGATGTTGATTCTACAGATAAAGTTATTAAATGTTCAAAAAAAAATGGTGGCACTTATGATATTAACGGATTAAGTGATGGGGAAAGATCTGCACTGTTTTATATAGGAACAATTCTAACAGCGCCAACAGATTCATATATAATCATTGATGAACCAGAAAACCATCTAAATCCAGCCATATATAATGCTATATGGGATGAACTTGAGATTAAGAGAAGTGACTGTCAATTCATTTATATTTCACATACTATGGATTTTGTTAATTCAAGGAGAAATTATGAAATAATGACAATCACTGAATTTACTTATCCAAATATATTTGAGTTTGACTTCATAGATCCAAATAAATTAGATTTTCCAAGTGAATTACTAGTTAAAGTTATCGGATCTAAAAAGCCTATATTGTTTTGTGAAGGAACTAAAGATAGTTATGATTATAAATTATATCAGGAATTATTTGGTAGTGATTATCTAGTAATACCTGTTGAATCATGTGATAATGTTGTAAATTTGACTAAAACATCACTAAATTTAAAACGATTTTTTAATGGTTTTGCAAGAGGGATAATTGACAATGACTTTTTACAACCAGAACGATGGGGAAGCCTAATCGAAAACAACATATCAGTTCTTAAAATCAATGAAGTTGAAATGATTTTACTTGATGAACTACTTGTCAAAGAGGTTTTACGCAAAAAAAATTCAGAATATACACCAGCAATCATTCAAGAAAAATTTAATTCATTTAAAGAAGAACTAATAACATTAATATTGAACAGAAAAGAAAAAATCATTAGTTTTTCTATGAAAAAACGATTTGATACCTATTCTAGTAACAAAAAAATAGTCAATATAACAAGTATAAAAACTATAAAAAGCGAAATAGATAACTACGTTGTTGATTTTGGATTCGACGATATATTTACTAATATAAATAGTGAAATATCGTCAATTGAAACCACTAGGGACTACGATAAATGTTTAATTATATGTAATCTAAAAGATGAGGTTTTAAAAGGATTATGTAATAGACTTATTGATAATGACTATACAAATAGAGCATTAGAAATCATAAGAAAAGATAGAAAACTAGCAAATGAACTTTTAAATAAATATATTCAATAATCAGTGTTTATGATGCCTTAAATGGGGAAATAATATACTTGTGTAGGAAATCAATATACTTTTAGTAGTAAATAGCAGTAAATAGTGAAATGAGGCGATTTAATGCAAATAGATATTCAAAAAACAAAGGAAT
>JBAZCK010000026.1:0-16428 GCA_041654955.1 Acholeplasmataceae bacterium
ACATCATCTGGTTGTTTTCTGTGTGCATCATATGCTTTGTTTTTGGCTTCTTCTAATCTATTAAGTTCAACGAGTAATGTGAGTTCATCAACAAAATATTTACTCATTAAGTCATAATTATAAAGTTGATATAAATGATTTAATGCCATTTCATATTGGTGATCTTCTTGATATAGATGAAAGAGTTCTTCAAGACAATATATTTTTACATCATCAGGGATCATATCTTGCATCACTTTATGAAGATCTTCTAAATAAGGTTCTTGAAGTGCTTTTTTAAGCTCAATATCATCTAAAATACCAATATATTGTTTTATGACTGGTAATGCTTCTTTTCTTTGTTCTATGTATTTTTTTGCTTCATCAAGATGATTTAAATGAATACATGCATCAATCATATGTTTTAATAACTTTTCTTGATATAACGTTTCACTTTGAGATTTGATTTCATTTAAAATCTCTTTGCCTTCATCATAGACGAGGTCAAAAAGAGATAGCTCAATAGCAATCTCAAAATAATAATTATATGCAGCTTGATAGTCAAGATGAGCTAAAGATTGGTTTAAAAAATCTTTAATAATCGATAAACTATGTGGCTGTTTCGGTAGTTTTAAAACATCATTTAAACGCATCAAATCATCCTTTTATAATTTCATTATATAAGGTTTCAGCTAAAAGTAAATATTTTTTAGCTAAAGCTTCAAAATCAAAATGTAACACTTCTGATAATCCTACCATTTGTTTTCTGGTTGCAACCTGGTGCCACTGAAGGGCTTGAAACATTCTATAAAATCTAACCATATCTTGTTCTTGTTTGGTTGCTTTTTTCTCTAGGTAAACATCTAAAAGTTCTAATGCATCTTCAAATTTAACATTACCAAAACTAGCAATATCATAGTAGAATTCATTAGATCCTGCATATTCCCAATCAAGTAAATAGACTTGATCTTTTCCAATGACAATATTTGATCTTTGTGCATCGTTATGACAAAATACTTTTGGCATACCAATGCGTTCATTTAAATAGATTTTCATCCATTTTTCTTTTAAATCTAAATATAATTCAGATCTTTTTTCAGTATATGTCTCATATAAGTCTAATCTTTCAATTAAGCCATAATCAGATGCTGGTTCTATATGTGAATGATGCAGTTTTTTTAATGTTTTTGCGATATCTTCTAGATATGGATGATAATCTATCGTTGATAAAACTGTACCTTCAACATATTTAGCTGCTTTTTCACCAGATTCAACATCAAAATAAACCGTTTCATTATTTAAATGAAGTGGTTCTACTCTTTTCATATTTTCTAGTTCAAATTTTCGATTTACGAAAAGATTACCATCTTTTCCAATCACACGATATGTATATAATATACCATCAATTTCAATAACATAAGTCAAATGACTCATACCACCTAAAAGTCTATGCTTAACAATAACTTCTTTTTCATCGACTTTAAAAGCTTTTGCTGCTTGTTTTTTAATTAATGCTTGATGTTCATCTTTCATAGTTCATAAAATGTGACTTGACCCTGATCATAGATTGCATAACTCTTATGATAGTCACCTAACGCTCCTGGATTCAATATAGTTATTTGTGAGTCTTGATTTAAATATTTTTGATGGGTATGGCCAAATATAACCATATCCACTTCTTTTAATTGTGCTTTAAGTAATAATTTTTCTAATCCAAATTTGACATGTTCCTTATGTCCATGAGTTAAATATATTTTTAGCCCATCTAAATTTAATATTCTTTCATATGGCTCTTTTGAGAAAAAATCATTATTACCTTTCACTGTGATGATATGATATCTCTCATAAATATATGGATCTAAACACATATCTCCAGCATTTATATGATAATCTATGTTCTTATGTTTTATAATGACTTCCTCAAGTCGATCTTTTGCTCCATGTATGTCACTCGTGATTAATAATTTCACCAAGATCCTCCTTTAGCTTTTGAAGTGCTCTTGCACGATGTGAGATTTGATTTTTTAGTTTAGCACCTATATCAGCATAATTTTTGTCATATCCATCTGGACAAAATAATGGATCATATCCAAATGCATCATCATATGATTTAAATGTATGACCAATTGTTCCATATGCTATACCTTCATATGCCTTATATGTACAATCTGGAAAATAGATTACAACAACAGATGTAAAATAAGCTCTTCGATCATCTATATGTTCTAATTCTTTTAATAATTTTAAATTGTTATCCCTATCATTGCCATTTGCATATCTTTTAGAATAAACGCCAGGTCTACCATCTAGAGCTTCTACTGATAATCCTGAATCATCAGATATAGCAGGCATACGGTATTTTTTTGCATAATATTTAGCTTTGATAATCGCATTTTTTAAAAATGTATGTTCTGTCTCTTCGACATCATCATGATCATCTAATTCTTTTATTGAAATCAGTTTAACTTGAGTATCCATAAAGATCTCTTTAAACTCTCTAATTTTATGCTCATTATGGCTTGCAATTAAGATTTTCACATCATTCACCTCTTAACGTTGCTTACTTATATCTTATCACATTTTTTCTCACAAACGTATGAAATATGGCCATTTTAAGATATAATGGTTCTGGGTGAAGAAAATGGACAATAATAAAGAAATTATAGAATTTGAAGATTTATTTAAAGAAGAAATTGAGAAAAGACAAGAACCACCAAAACCAGAAGACAAAAAGAATTATATGAAAGCTATCTTGTCATATGTCTTAATTATGTTTTTTTTAAATGCAGTTTTAGTTTCAGTTATTCAATTAATTCCTGGATCAATTAAAGTATATGAAAAAGATGAAGTTATCTTAGAAGAAATTGCATCTGATCCATCTGGGATTGCACTGATGGATGAAGATGTTTTTAATCTATACAAAGAAGAATATTTAGGTTATGTAGAATCGCTATGGACGTATAACGATTATGGTATTATATACAATACTGCTAATCCTCATATCGAAAGTTTGTTAATTGTAAAAGATGATGCTGGAAACATTATCAGTTTTGATGAACAGACATTCTTACTCATCTATGATATATCTGATCAAAAAATTGACTTTTGGGATCAAGATCAAACTTATGAAATTACAAGATATCAACACGATGAGCAAACCTTACCAACTTATATATTAACAGATGATATCACAATCATTGATTATCAATTACAAAACCTCACATCATTTTATATGTCAGTGTATCAATTTGTCTTATACTTAATCTTATTTGGATTTGTATATTACTTCTTAAAAAATGATGTAGCCTATGATTTTAATAAATTTAAATTAATTAAAAACCAATGGTTTACCATCATTGTCATTGGATATTTATACGTGCTTCTTGGAAACTTTTTATCTAACTTTATATCTAATCTTTTAAGTAGTCAATTAAATATTCCTATGTCAGAATCTGTCAATCAAATGACCATCGTAAGAATGTTAAATTCTAACGGTGTCATCTTCATGGTGCTTTCTGCAGTCATTATCGGACCAATTGTTGAAGAGTTAATCTTTAGAAAATCTATCTTTGGTCTCATTAAGAATCAAAATGTAGCTTTAGTTTTATCATCTGTAATCTTTGGAGCGATTCATTTAATTAGTGAAGCTTCATTAGCAGAAGCATTAATTAATGGTATAAGTTATTTTACGATGGGTGTCATCTTCGGTTATATCTATCTTAAAAATGATAAAAATATCATCGCACCAATTGCTGTACATATACTTGTTAACTTAATTAGTGTTGTTGGTAGTATACTCTTATTTTAATACATACATAAACTATAAAAAAGAATCGATCTACATGATAGTAGGTCGATTCTTTTTTTTATTCGCCAAAACCAGATTCTATGATAGCCACTAGTTGATTGACAGCTTCTTCCTCATCTGGTCCATTCGCTTCAATTTCAACAGTCATGTTTTTCTTAATACCTAAAGATAGTACAAATACAATAGATTTAGCATTTGCAACTTTTTCAGGTTTATCAATACGATGGATCTTTATAGTTGATTCAAATTGTTTTGATAAGTTTACAAAATCAGATCCTGGTCTAGCATGTAAACCTGAAGGGTTAGTAATTATCACTTGTTTTTTATACATCGTTTACTCCTTTTTCCTTATGGCTTTTTAGCACATAATCAATAATTTCTTGTTCTGATTTAAATTGGATTATTTGATCAGCCATATTTTTTAGTTCATCATATGTATAATGATGTAGCATTTGTTTAATCTTTGCAACAGATGTTGCGTTCATACTTAATTTATGAATGCCTAATCCAGCTAAAATAGGTGCACCAATTAAATCTCCACCTAATTCACCACAAACTGATAATGGTTTGTGTTTTTGGTTAAACTCATCAGCTATTATCTTTATAGTTCTAAATACACTTGGTGCATAATTTTGATAATATGAAGCGATATCTTGATTCATCCGATCTACAGCTGTTAAATATTGGGTTAAATCATTAGTACCAATACTAGCAAAATCTACAAGATCACATACCATATCAGCTATCATAATTAACGCTGGTATTTCAATCATAACACCAAACTTAACATCTTTATGATACGCAATATTTTCATTATCGAGTTCTTGTTTTACTTCATTAAATAATATTTTTAATTTTAAAATATCATCAATGCTACCTACCATAGGAAACATCAACCACAAATTCCCAAACACAGATGCTCTAAGTGCAGCTCTAAGTTGTGTTTTAAACATGTCTAAATGATCAAAACATAATCTAATAGCCCTTTTCCCTAAAAAGGGATTATCTTCTTTAGGTAATGCCATATATTTTAAGGTTTTATCTCCACCAATGTCCAATGTTCTTAATATAACTGGTTTGTTTTTAAAATGAGATAATGCTTTTTTATATACATGAAACTGCTTTTCTTCACTTGGCATTGTATCTGACTCCATGTATAAGAACTCAGTTCTAAATAAACCGATACCATCAACATAAGGTTCAAATGATAATTCTTCTTGACTTGCAGATCCAACATTGATACTTAAATCAATTTTAACATTATCTTTTGTTATTGATGTTTTATTTAAATATTTTTTTATTTTTTCTTTTTGATCTAAATTTTCTTGTTGAATTAATCTATATGTATTTAATGTGCTCTCATCAGGATTAATCACGATGATATCCTTAATAGCATCGACAATAATAACATCATTATCTTTGATATCTATCATCGCATCTGAAACACCTAAAATCGCAGGAATTTCGTAACTCTTTGCAATGATGGCTGTATGTGATGTTTTTCCACCAACTTCTGTAATAATACCTTTAACAAATCTACGATTGAGTGTTGCTGTGTCTGAAGGATAAAGATCATTTGCAATGACTATTTTATCTTCATTAAACGTTGCTAAATTGGATTCTTCAACGCCATCAGAAATTCTTAGAAGTCTTAATTTGACATCTTTTAGATCCGCAACTCTTTCTTGTATAAGTTCATCTTCAACTTGTGAAAACATTTCAATAAACATATCGTACACTAAATGAATTGCATATGTATATGTATAATGCGAATCTTTAATGTGCATGGCAATTTCTTCATCTATGGCAACATCATCGACAATGTCAAGATGAGCTTTAAATATTTTTGCTTTTTCATCATTAAGATCTAAAAGCATATCATGTATTTTTTGAATTTCTTCCATTGCACGTTTTTTAGTGATTTGATATGCTACAATTTCATCTTCTGCTTTTTGTGCGTCGATAAAGTTTTCAACAATCCGAGGTTCATAGTGTCTATACAAATAAGCCTTACCAATCCCAATACCTTGAGATACTTTTTGACCTTTAGTTAAAGTTTTCACTTGTTCATCACCTCTTCTATATGTTTACGCAAAAATAGGTTTGCAGCAACTATTTTTTCTTCCCAATGATCTTCACCAAGATACCAAAATTCACCTACAAATAATCTTACACCTTGGTTAATTAGAGCAGTTAAACAAGCATTATAATCAGTATGTCCTTCACCAAATGAAAGGTTTCTAAAATGACCTGGTTTAGTTTCTTTTAGGTGGGCAGCTACGACATGTCCTTTGCCTTTACTTAAGTCTTTGATAACTTCAATATGATTTGCTTCAAATGCATTGGTTATATTTCCAATATCTGGATATATTTTTAAATATGGACTTTTTATCTGATTAATGTAGAACATTGCTTTTTC
Organism: Acholeplasmataceae bacterium; assembly: GCA_041654955.1. GTDB lineage: Bacteria > Bacillota_I > Bacilli_A > Acholeplasmatales > Acholeplasmataceae > Mariniplasma. The sequence continues at coordinate 6,207 of JBAZCK010000026.1, forward strand.
TGTAGTGTTCATAAATGGTGTTTCCATTGTTTCGAATGCTATGATGACGCCATATGTTGATGCTATTTCAACTGATTTAATTAAATTCTCTAAAAATATCATTTTAGTTTTTTCAGTTGAAGTATCATAATATGTATCATATCCTGCAATTTGAATATATCTTATGCCTAACTTATAAGCAAGCTTAATCGCTTTTTCCATGATCTCAAGACTTTTTTCTTGCATGACTGGTTCAAGTGATCCTAAAGGATACTTTCTATGACCACTTAAACATATAGATTGAATATAAATACCTGTGTCTTCCATATCTTTTTTGATTGTTTTAATGTCATTATAAGAAAAATCTAGTCTAGATAATTTCTCTTCACTTTCATCAATAGATAGTTCAATGAAATCGAATCCAGCCTTTTTTGCTAAGCGTAGTTTTTCTTTGATACCTAGTGTATTAGGCATTGATTTTTCATATAATCCTAAACGATATGAGTTCATTTTTTTGTCCCTTGCCCATAATAAGCATTTTTCCCGTGTTTTCTAAGATAATGCTTATCTTTTAAATAGCTAGGCATATGTCCTACTTTCACATTTATTGATTCTGTTAAATAGTTCATTTTAGCAACTTCCTCTAATACAGCTGAATGAAAAACTGAATCCATCGCATGCTTACCAAAAGTAAAAACACCATGACCTTCTAATAGTATAGCTGGTTTTTCTAATATATTTTTATTTTTAAAATATTCAACAATAACTTTCCCCGTATGCTTCTCATAATCTTCGTTTATCTCATCTTCTGTTAGAACTCTTAAACACTCAACATCCCCGTAAAAATAATCAGCATGCGTAGTGCCTAATGCTCTAATTGATTTGCCTGCTTGAGCGTATGCTGTTGCATATGTAGAATGAACATGGCATATACCATTAACATTTGGAAATGCCTTATAAATCTCTAAATGAGTTTTGGTGTCACTAGATGGATTTAAGTGACCTTCAATAATCTGACCTTCAAGGTCGATAACAACCATATCATCTTCACTCATCTCGTCGTAGCTCACACCTGAAGGTTTGATCACGATATATCCAGTTTCTAAATCTCTTTCTGAAACATTACCCCAAGTAAATTTTACAAGGTCGTGTTTTGGAAGATATAGGTTCGCAGTTAATACTTGCTTCTTTGTATCTTTTATCAAAGTTAGTCACTTCCTATTCTTTAGTGATGATATATACTGCAGCTTCATGAATGGTGTTGTTCGCTGCTAAAATGATGTCCTTGTCTTCTTGATTAATGACTACTATATTGGCTGGTCCACAACCCTCATCAATTAATTCTAGATCAAATGATTTTGACTGATGATTATATATAAGATAGAATAATTCTTTTTCGTTTCTTCGAATCCCACAAACGAATGCTGGTTGACCTAAACGTGTTGTTCCGCAAATAGCATGTGCAAATTCTAAAGGTCTATCTAGATGATAAATTTCTTCATACAAACCATTATTTTCATGATAAATATATATATCTTTTCCATGAAAAGGTTCGATTGATAATATTTCTAACTTACCATCTTGATCAATATCTATAAGTGCGACATCACTCACTTGTTTTTTAATTAAATGATGCACTTCCCAATCGCCTTGTTCGCTTAATGGTGCGATAAACGCAAATACGCCCTCATCTGATGCAATATAACCTGCTTTTTTATCATGATATGTAGATTGATAATATCCATGATTATGAGTAAGATTCTCATAAATAACTTTTAATGTCATACCTTTAGATAAATCTTTTGGCAAGATGCCTACATAGACTTTACCAGGATCAGATAAATCTTCTCTATCTGTTTTAGAAGTGCACAAGGATGCACCTATAAAATGAATGACACCATTTACCTCAATTAGATCAAATCGATGAACATATGGTAAATTTATGAAATCATGAACTTCAAATCCATCTTTTGTTGGTTTAACATGAACAATTTTTGAAGTCTTTCCATTAAAGCCTGGAAAAAATTCTTGCACAGCTAAGAATTCTCCATTAGTATGAGGTATAGCAACAATTGACATTGTACCTCCTGCTTTTTCCCATACAACTTTTTTATGTTCGAAATTTTTTCCATAATAAGCAACACACTTTCCATCAATTGCTTCACTAGCAACAATCAAGTGTAGTACACCATCAACTTCAACGTATCCTGTTGAGTATGCACGATACATTTCATCTAAAATAATTTTTTTAACTTTCACTTTGAATTCCTCATTTCTAATATTATATTTAACATATGGGCAACACCGTCATCATCATTAGATAATGTGATTTCATCTGCCGCACTATGTGCATCTTTAGAAGCATTTTTAGGTGCGACTGCATATCCAGCGATATTCATCATCCCAACGTCATTATCATAATCACCAAAAACCATTACATGGTCTAAATCGATATGATCTCTCTCACATAAACTCAATAGTGCTTCTTCTTTGCTCACACCTTGGCTTGATATGTCTAGTAAACTTTTGTCTGATTTTGTATATTTTAATTTTGTATGTGAATCAATGAACGTTTCCAGTTTATTAACATTCTCTTGATTTTTTTCATGTATAAGTATTTTCTCTATGTCATTAAACTCATTAAAGTTATCTTGATAATAAGATAATTCCATGGGTTGATATCCTAATGACACAGAAATTTCATTGTATATTTTAAATTTTTCTAACCTCACACTATGCTTTGGAAAAAAGCTTATGTAACGCTTTAGAATGAGACATTCAATGTGATGCTCACTACAATATGTATAGATCTTTTTAGCTTCTATAGGATTTATAAATATTTTGTTTAATCGCTTATTTAAACGAACATCATCAATTGATGCTCCATTTGCAGAAATGACATAATCGATCACTTGTAATCTTTTTATATAAGATTCAAGCATTGGATATATTCTTCCGGAAGCAATTATAAATTTTAATCCTAATTGATGTAATCTTAAAATTGAATCTATAGTAGATTCAGAAAGGTCAGTTTTACGATTTAGTAATGTACCATCTAAATCAAAAACAATAACTTTAATATTTTTTAGTTTTTCTTGTCTATTATTCATGGTTATCCTCATTTTTGGGTAAACTAAAAAAGATAGGCTTGTAAATAAAAAGTTTAACCATGGATAGCCGAAGCTATCCATGGTCTACTATGCTTACTTTTTATATTTATCTACAATGCCTGCTTCAATAATGCGTTCTGTCGCTTCTTTTTCACTCATGACATTTTTAAGACCGATCACTATTGTTCCTTTGTTGATCGCATCTTGGAACATGTTTAAGAAATTTAGCGGACAAAACACCACATCAAACTTTGTTGCAGAACTCTTGCCTTCAGAGATTGAACAATGATGTATATGCTGTACTGGTACCCCTAATTTCTTAAGTGCTTTATCCACACTCATTTTCATTAATAAACTAGATCCAGCACCATTTGCACACGATACTAATACTCTTATCATATATTCTACTCCTCTCGTTTTTTAAATATATATTAATTAACTAACAATACCTTTATTAATCTTGTATTGTTCATAATCTTCAGTAACTAAGAAATAATTTTCTTTGTCTGAACGATATTGTAATTGTGGGATTAATGCTAGTATAATAACGATTAATGCTACACCACCATAGCTTAAATACTTCATCAGTACAGTAAATGCTGGCCATACCGTTGCCCAGTCAAACATACCTAGGTAACCACCAAATTCTGCCATACCAACCCAACTAGCAATAAATGCTGAACCGAATACTTGAATTAAACCCGCAATAAATGGGAATAACATTGCTGCTCTTACCCCACCTTTATTATTAGCGAATACTGCAATCGTTGCATTATCAAAGAATACAGGAACGAAACCAGCGATAACTAATACTGGACTCTTTAAGACGATTAAAGCACCAATAGCTAAGAACTGTCCTAATGCACCAAATAAGAAACCAAGAGTTACAGCATTTGGAGACCCAAAGCCATATGATACTGCACAGTCTACACCAGGTACAGCACCAGGTAATAATCTAGTAGAAATACCTTGGAATGAAATAGATAGTTCCGTTACGAATGTACGAACACCAAGTTGTAAGATTGATAGATAAACACCAAATCTTAATGCTGTAGACATAATGTAGAAGAAGAATGATCCATTTTCTCCTAATTGGCCAACGCTAATTAAATAATCTTTACCTAAAACTAGTAATATTGTACCAAAGAATAACATCATAAGAATAGATGTAGCTACTAAGTTTTCGTTAAATATTTGTAAGAATCCAGGAAACTTCATATCTTCTAAACGTTTAGATTTATGTTTACCTTTATTCATTTTTTCAGCTAAATAAGAAAATAATGCAAGACCGAACATTTGTTGATGAGCGATTGAGAATCCAGCACCATCTGTTAAATCTTGTGATATTCTAACTGTTAAGTTTGTACCTACAGCCCAATATAATCCTAGGATAAGTCCCATAATTAATAAAATCATTGGATCTTGTAATGTTGGGAATGCAAATAGAATTAACCAGAAAGCTGTTGCTGCTTGTTGCATTTGAACGTGACCGGTTGTAAAGATTGCACGCATTTTAGTATATTTTTTAAATGCTACCATAACAATATTAAATATAAATGCAATCAATAACAATAACATAACTGATGAGAATGTACGCCCGAAAGTTTCCATCAAACCTGCTTGTACTGCGTTTTGACCAAAATAAGGGTCAATAACCATTGCATCTAGATTAAATCTATCTTTTAATCCAACTAAGATTGGTCTAAAGTTTGTAACAAGTCCACCAGAACCGACAGATAAAATCATAAATCCTGCAGTTGCTTTAATGAATCCTGATAACACATCGTACCAAGGTCTTCTCAATAGAATATATCCGACAACTACCATTAACCCAATGAAATACGCTGGTTGAGTTAAAATGTTATTAGCGAAAAATTCCCATATAGTGCTTAAAAAGTTTAAAAAGCCATCCATTTTTTCTTTCTCCTTTTATTTGTATTTTTCGGCAAGTTCAATAAGATCTTCAACCGTTTTAACTGTGAGTAATGCTTCTAATAATTCTTCATTTGTTAACATATCAAATAATTGTTCCATGTTTTCAACATGCTTATCTTTATCTATTGCTGCTAAAGTAAAGAATACTTTCGCATCTTTTTCTGGATTACCTGGTTCAAAGGATATTGCTTGTTCTAATTTCATAAAACCTATTGCAGTATCATGAACACCTACAGCATTTTCTGTCGAGTGTGGAATCGCATAATTCGGAAACAATACGATATAAGGTCCATATTTTTGTACACATTCTATGATAAGTTCAGCATAAGATGGTTCAATAGTTCCATCTTTTTCTAAAGGTTTGCAACTCATTCTGATAGCTTCTTCCCATGTATCTACTTTGTCTACAAATAAATAATGCCCTTTTTCAATTATGTCTTTTAATAACATATAGCCTCCTATAATAGAGATTTGAATGGTATGTTTTGTTCTTCCTCAAAAGCATCTTCAAATCCACGTCTATGATGGAATTCACGTTTACCTAAATCATTAGGGAAAACATATTTACCGCCAACTTCCCAAATAAATGGTTCAAATTTATATTGTAAGCGATGCTTTCTCATATCATATAATGCAAGAATTTCATTTGTATCTGCCATAAAGTTAGTCCAAATATCGTAGTGTAGTGGAATAACTACTTTTGTATTCAGTGCTTCTGCCATTCTTAGTAAATCAACTGATGTTTGTTTATCTGCAATTCCTACTGGATTTTCGCCATAAGCTCCAAATGCAACATCAATCTTATGTCTTTTCCCATGATCAGCAAAACTAATTGAATAATGAGAATCTGCTGCATCATAGATGTTTCCACCACTGGTTTTAAATAGATAGTTTACGGCTTTTTCATCCATATTTGGAATCGTACCTGCAAGAGGTGCGTAAGTATCTTGTGTCACTAACACTGTACGATCAAAAGAATCTAAAGCGACAATCTCAACATCTTTAACTTTAACCACATCACCAGGTTTAACAATAATACATCTACCTTCTGGTACACCCCAACTAATCCATTTCTCTACTGATTCTTTAGGTCCGATAAATGGAATAGGCTCTTTAACATTTTTTAGAACCGCTGCTGCAAAGTTAATATCCATATGATCAGAATGTATGTGTGTTGCCACAACTGCATCTAGTTGTTTAACTTCAAATGGATCTAAAACAAATGGTTGCGCACGTCTGTTTGGTTGAACTAGACGTCCACCACTCATATTTGCCATTTGATGTCCTTTAGCCATAAACTTATTTCTTGTAGTTCTTTTACCATTACCAAACCATAAATCAACTGCAATATTAGTGTTCTTTTCTGTTTTTATCCAAAAACCCATGCAACCAATCCACCATAACGCAACTGTATTTGGTTTTACGATTTCATCTTCTATTTCCTCATTAAGCCATGTACCCCATTCTGGAAATGTTGCCTTTAGCCAAGAATCTTTTGTTATTTCACTTATTTTTGACATTAATTCCACTCCTTCTTCATTTTTTATGAATTAATTTATCTTGATTATATCTTGTAACGTTCATAAAAACAACCAAACATTCATATAATAAGTTTATTGTTCGTTTTTTAGCCAGTTTTTATAGTTTTATGAATGTAAATGACTGTAAACGTTTACTTTTTATTTTTTATTTGATATACTGAAGAAAAATCAAGACATGTGAGGACATTTTATGTTTACTTTTAGAAAATTATTGCTAGGCGAGAAAATGCGTTTATTCATGATGGTCGTTTTATTTGTTGTCTTTGTTGTTTTTAGTACACAGTTTGTACTTAATCAAGAAACTATAACAGATATTATCTTATCCATAGTATTTTTGAGCTTTGTTTCTTTCTTCTTTGTTTTATCAGAGGTTCTTAGATATTACTATAGACTGTCAACGAAGGCATTAATCGTAAAATGCGATCCAAAGTTAGCTGAACACTATATAAATATTATAAAAAAAATTGACATCATTAAAGGCTATAAAAATTCAATTCTAGTTTTTTATACATTGATGTATCTTGATCAAGGAAAGTATGATGAGTTAGATAAACATATAGATCAACCAGGATTTCAAACTAGTGCTTCACTAAAACTTGTATATCATTATAACAAATTCTACATTGCAGTCCATCAAAACGATTTAGAGTCAGCTAGTAGTTATTTCAAGCTTATACAACAAGCCTATAGCAAGAATACTAAAAAACGTAAAACACCTAAAACCGTATATTCTATTAATTTAATTACTGCCGACTACTATTTATTAAAAGGCAACCTTAACAAAGCAGAGCAAAACATAAAAGTTATCGATGAGAATTACTTAAACTTAAGAGAAAAAACATATCTATACATCTCATATGCAAAACTATACAAGATGAAAAACGCATCTCAAAAAGAACAACAATACTTAAATCAAGCAAAAGACATATCAGAAGAACTTTATCATGTTAAGCATTATATATGATAAATAACGGGGGTATATATGAAAAATAGCAAAATAACTATTGAAAAAAGGAGAGAGCAAATCCTTAAAATTGTTGAATATCAAACCAATGTCACCGTTGATGAGCTTGCTAAAAGATTACAAACATCTGCAATCACCATTCGACGCGACTTAGATTATTTTGAACAAAAGAATCTAATCGAGAGATATCACGGTGGTGCATCTATCAATAAAGTCAATTTTACTACAAACATATTTAGTTCTTCTCTTACTTTAAATAAGCATGCTATTGCAAAAGCTGCAGCTAGATTTGTTGAAGATGGAGATACTATTTTTATCAATACGAGTTCAACCGCTTTATTGATGATAGAGTATATTAAAGCTAAACAAGTAACCATCATCACGAATAACGGGAAGGCTATATTTGCAAAAGGGAATGAAAACTTGTATATTGTACTCACCGGTGGAGAACTTCGTATGCCTAAAGAATCTTTAGTCGGAGATTTTGCGATGAACAATTTAAATAGAGTAAAAGCTACCAAGTGCTTTTTAGGTTGTAGTGGCATTTCTAAAGAAGGTGGGTTTACTACTGCTGTATTACAAGAAGTCGCAATCAATGAAATGATGCTAAAAAATACAACTGGTTTAAAATTTGTCTTAGCAGATGTTAATAAAGTCGGTAAGACACATAGTTTTCTATCTGGATCCATAAGTGATTTAGATTATTTAATAACGGATACAACATCAGTCAAAGAGGAAGTTGAAAAATTAAGAAAAGTTGGACTTAAGGTATTGCAAGTCCCTATAAACTAAAAAAAGGCTGATTAGCCTTTTTTGTATTTGCTTACTATTTTAGTCCTATAATATTAGAATGACATTGAAATACCGATAATGACCGAAATCACACCTAAGATTAAACCAATCATTCCAGTCACATAGCCTACTTAAGAATATTGCACTTTCATCTTTTTATCTTCACCAACCAAATTGATAACGACAATCCCAAGAACAATCACAATTAAATGTACAATAATTATACCCATGTAATTTAAAAACGCAAATCAAACAGCTAATATACCTAATGTTGTTTCTAATTGATAATTCGTGGATTATATTACACGATTATTTCCCATAGATGACGCAAACATATCTTGTTCTACGGCCTCACCACAACTAGGACAAAATTTTGCGTTTTCTTCAATCTCTTTGGCGCAATACGCACAATATTTCATATTCAAATACCCTTTTGTTTTATATTAAGTACGTTGTATCATAAAAAAGGTGTATGATACACACACACCATTCTTTTATTAAAAAATTAAATTTCGACTTCTTTTAACATACTGATAAATAAATTTAAGTGATATTCTTTCGCATAATCCATCGCAGTTTTATTCAATCGATCTTTTTTCATCGGTACTCTATTTTCTATGAGTTTTCTTAAATGATGATGATCTCGATTTAATACCGCAATCGCAAGCGCTTGTTTTTCTTTAAGTCTTTCATATTTAGGTGATAACATATATTCACTAATATATTCAGAAATTTCTTTTTGATCAAAGATTAAAGCAGTATCAACAGGAGATTCAAATCTTCTGTTTTTTATATCGATATAGGCATCACTAGCAAGTAATAATCTAATCGTTTCAACTGTCCCTGATCTCACTGCATTAAATATAGGTGTTTCAAATTGATCATTTAATGCATTTGGATTTAAATTTTGATTTAACAACATATCAATTAATATGACATTACTTGTTTTAGTTGCATAATGAAGCAAGGTATTACCATGTACATCTTTTAAGAAGTAATTTTGCTTACTCTGTTTTAATAGGTAGTCTATAACTTCATGTTTACCACCAGATATCGCATAATGCACAGGATATCTATCCTCATGAGTCGTTTTGTTTAAATAGGCACCAGATTCAATTAAAAGTTTAATCATGTCTAAATCGCCTTTAAACGCAGCTAAATGAATAGGAAGCTCTCCCATTCTATTTTCTATGTTGACTTGAGCAAACTTAGAAATAAGCAGCTTAGCAATCTGTAACTTACCTTTTCTAGCAGCATCGTATAGAGGTGTTTCGCCATGTTGATCTACCATATTCACATTGATATCCAAACTTAAGAGGTAAGTTATCACATCCATAGCACTACCAGTTACAGCATAATGTAATAAGCTTTTTTTCTTTTCATCTACCATTTCTATATGTGTCATATTTAGTTTTACAAAATCAAGATCATTTTGAGCAGCTTTGATGAAAACACTCATATCCTCACCACCTTCTACCCTTATTTTAACCGATAATTAAGAATTTTGACATAATTTTATAAAAAAAAGTCTACCGCGAGGATAGACAATTCTTTTTTATTGATTATTTAACTGCTTCTTTTAACAATTTACCTGCTCTGAAAGCTGGTGATTTTTGTGCAGGAACAGTAATTAATTCACCTGTACGAGGATTCTTACCAGTTCTTTGAGCACGATCTCTAACTTCAAACGTACCAAAACCTGTAACAACAACTTTTTCGCCTCTTCTACCTAGAGTTTCAGAAACTGTATCAGTAAAAGCCTTCAATACTTCTTCAGCAACCTTTTGAGTTACTTCTGCTCTGTTAGCAATAACAGAAATCAATTCAGTCTTATTCATTTAATTACCTCCTATAAATTGTCTTTATTTTATCAAACTTTTTGCAATATTGCAAACTTTTAG
>JBAZCK010000027.1:0-15981 GCA_041654955.1 Acholeplasmataceae bacterium
ATCTACCCTTCATTAAAAACTAGACTTACCGGACAGTGATCGCTGCCTAAGATATCATCATGAATTTTACTGTCTATTACATATTTCATAAATCGTTTACTCACAATAAAATAATCAATTCTCCACCCAACATTTTTCAATCTAGATTGAAACATATAACTCCACCATGTATATTTTATAGTTTCTGGATAAAGTGTTCTAAATGTATCTACAAAGCCACTTTCAAGAAGTTCTGTAAACTTATTTCTCTCTTCATTTGTAAATCCAGGATTTCTAGTATTTGAGCTCGGATTCTTTAAATCTATTGGCATATGTGCCACGTTTAAATCACCTGTATAAATCACGGGTTTTTTAAGATCAAGTGACATCAGATAAGCCCTCATTTGATCTTCAAAATCCATACGTTCGTCCAATCTTAAAAGTTCTCTTTTTGAATTAGGTACATAACATGTTACAAAATAATATGTATCAAACTCAAGCGTTATGACTCTTCCTTCATCATTATATCCATGACCATCTATGCCATAGATGACACGGTTTGGTTTTACTTTTGTATAAACTACAGTACCAGAATAACCTTTTTTATCTGCATCATTCCAATACTCATGATAACCATCAAATGACCATTCCTTTTGATTTTCTTGCATTTTAGATTCTTGAATCGTAAAAATATCTGCCTCTATATCATTAAAAAAAGATAAGAATCCTTTTTTCATTACTGCTCTAAATCCATTAACATTCCAACTTACTATTTTCATATTGCACATCCTCATCGTTTCGCATGGTATAATAATTGTTGTATACATATCTATTATAACAAATAAAGTCTTGCTTTGTTAGATGTAATAAACTATACTTTTTAGGAGATGCGTATGAAAAAAAGAATTTATGTAGGTTTAATTTTGGGAGCAATTCTAGGCATTTTTTGTATCGTAGGTGCTTCTCTTAGAACACCAAATACATTAAGTTTTATCTATTTGTTTTCATTTTGGTATAATCGCGTCATCATGGGATTTGTTATAGGTCTTTTACCAAAATCAAAAACATTATCTTTTGCATTAATTAGAGGTTTGATTATAGGTGGATTAATTTCATTTGCTTTTTATAGTGCAACTGATTTTAATGATTTAATGGGATTTCTTGCAGGCTTTATTTATGGTATCATCATCGAATATGTATTATATAAATTTATAGATCAAAAGGAGTAGTAACCATGTTAACATACGAAAATATGCTAGAAGCAAAATCTTTTATAGAACTAAGAATCACAAAAAAACCGAAAATAGGTGTTATCCTTGGTTCAGGGCTTGGAAATTTGGTAAACCAAATGAAGAATTTAATTGAAATACCATTTGAAGATATTCCTCATTTTAAAAAACCAAAAGCAGTTGGACATAGTGGGGTACTTGCTCTTGGAGAATTAAACGGTGTTTATGTAGCTGCCTTAAAAGGACGCTATCATTACTATGAAGGTCATACTTTAAGCGAATTAACTTTTCCAGTAAGAATATTAAAATTACTTGGGGCAAATACACTCATTGTGACTAACTCTTGTGGCGCTGTCAATACTTCTTTTAAGCCTGGTGAACTCATGATTATCACTGATCATTTAAATCTTACAGGTAAGAATCCACTTATGGGTGATAACTTTGATGAACTAGGACCTAGATTTCCTGATGCATCAAATATTTACACAAAAGCTTTACGTAAACTAGCTCTAGAAAAAGCTAATAAACTTAATATTAAACTAAATCAAGGTGTCTATGCTTGGTGGACAGGTCCATCTTATGAAACACCTGCAGAAATAAAAATGATTAGAACACTTGGGGCTGACGCTGTTGGTATGTCAACAGTTCCTGAAGCTCTGGTCGCATCTCATATGGGTATGGATGTTTTAGGCATTTCATGTTTAACTAACATGGCGTCAGGAATACTCGATAAAAAATTGACCCATGATGAAGTAATCGAAGTTGCTGGAATAGCTAATGAATCATTTTCAAAATTAATTATAAACGTTATTCATGAAATGATTAAATAAACCATTGCCAGACATGCCAAAATTCAAAAGATTTGGCATAAATCATTGCAATTAAATAAGATATAAACATAAAACCAAAGAAAGTTATCATAGCTATTTTTGTAAGTCTAATATGTGATTTATTTAATTCATATTTGCCGACAACTATTTTTTGTTTTACTATAAATTGATTTGTCATTGATTTAACTAACAGAAAATATCTATATGATAACAAGTAAACTAAAAATGCAAAACTCAATAATGTTAAAATAAAGCCTATACTTGGGACTAATGGTACACTTGGCATAAATTGTAAAGAATTAAGTCCAAAAAGATAGTAGATGGCTATAGACCAAGATGCAATCACTAAGCAAATTAGAGCTATAAAAAAGCCATACATTAAGATTAGTATAGGAATAGCAAATATTGAGGTTGCAACTACATCAAACCATTTTGTTTTTGATACGACTTCATCATCAACATATGCATTTGCAATTGATTTAACATCACCAATAAATGCTATGATGTTCTTCTCTTTTTTGCCCAATTCTAACTGATGAATTATATAATCATTATATTCATCGATGATGTCACTTACATCATCGATTTTTCTTTTCTTTAACTCTTTTTCTAAACTCATTAAAAATGCATGTCTATCCATGTTTAACCTCCAAAAATTGATTTGTTACTTTAATGAATGTCTTCCATTCATCATACGCTTCCATATACTTAGACAGTCCTAAATCTGTTATTTTATAATATTTTCTAGGTGGTCCAGAACTAATTTCAGATAAATAAGTTGTGACCATTTTTTCTTGCTTAAGTTTTCTTAAAATGGGATAGACTGTCCCAGGTGATATTTGCATGCTTTGTCCAATACGATCAGATATATCGTATCCATATTGATCACTTTTAACCAACATTGATAAAACAAGCAGTTCAGTCACTCCTTTTTTAAATTGAATGTTCATAAGATTCTTCACCTTTCATCATTATCTGTTTGTTTATAAAGAAGAATATATTCATGACAAATTGATACATAATTACTAAAACAAGAAAATATAATAAATATAGATAGCTTATAGATTCAACGCTTATAGAACTAAAATCAATTCCTAATAACATTTGAATAAATATGCGTTCTTTACTAAAATCAAAAAATAAATTTAATACGATCACGTAAATTAAGTAGATGACAGTAAATTTTATAATGTGTTTGCTTTCAGATTTATCTAATTTATGTTGAGAAATTACAATCATACTTCCTAAAAATAAGATGGAGTGATTAACTAAAGCAATTAGAGTCGTATTTAAACCTTGTTCGGCAATAAATATATCTCCTACTATAGAAAAAGCTAGTAAATACCCTATGCCTGATATAAAGGCAATAAAAGCTGCAATGCTATATAATCCCCTCATTTTAAATAAAACAGCTGATGAAAAAATAAAATAAGAAACTGTAGAAAATTCTAAAGGTACTTTTGTAATTTCAAGATTTAATCCATATATCGTATATTCAATTACTTTATAAGACAATAGAAATAACGCAAGTAAGTTGAGTATGTACTTCTTATACTTATATTTCAAAATAATTTTTGCAAATAGGAGCATGACAGCTATATAGATAATTCCTAATAAATACATAATAATTCACCTCATATACTTAGTGCACTACTATACATTTTATAATAGTTGAAATAATTTGTCAAGATTATTATGATTTTCATTTATAATACCTTCTTTCCATAAAAAAATAGAAAAGAATAAAACTTTTCTACTTTGCAGGTTTGAATTACAATAATTTTATCTGTTCTTCAGTTTATTAATTTCATCAATACTCATCTCAAAAACTTCATCTTCTGATTTACTTGATGTATTTAATACTACATAAGGAATATCATATACAGCGCATTGCGCAGCGATTTTAGTGACATAATCTTTTAATAAACTTCTAAAATATGGCTCATTTTTATCAAAGTTTTCAATTTCTTGTTCTCTTCCTCTTGATAACACTCTATCTTTAAAATTATCCCAATCAACATCTAATATAATATACAAATCTGGTTTTTTAATTTGATTCATATATGCATGAAAAACTCCATTATACATATTCATAATAGTTGGCATATTTTTCAAATTATGTTGCGCAAAAAGCCAATGCTCTACTAAATCTCTGTCAACGATAAAATTGCCGTCATACTTTTGTTGATTCAGCCAATGATTATGAATAAAATATATTTGTAAAAGCATTTCTACATCATTTTTTTGTTCATACAACCATTTCAACAATGTATTAAACACTTCATCATCTTTTTCAAATTCTTCTAAAACAGGTAAGTCTAATGCTTCTCCGAGCCTTTTTACAAGTGTTGATTTTCCAGAAGCAATCATTCCGCCAACCGATATTTTCATTCTATACTCCTTTGAATTCTAAATTTATTTATAAACTATGGTGAATGATATCATTTATCAATGAAAAAAGTCAACCTATTTAAATCATAATTTACAAAAAAAATTATTTTAAAGTTTATTTGATAATTCAATTGCATATTCAATTTTTTTCTATTATAATGAAGTTAACTTAATATGAACACTATGGTGTCGTAAGACATAAAAGGGAATCAAGTAGATGCTTGAGCTGTCCCAGCAACCGTGATACTGACGAAATGCAAAATACCACTGCTTTAAGCGGGAAGGTGCAAAGTAGGATGAAGTTTAGCCGGTAGACCTACCATTCCATGTTCAAAGTAACAGTCTTCTGGGGTTTAAGAGTGTAAATAACTTTTTTTATGTTATTTGCCATGTCCCCAAAGACATGGTTTTTTATTTCAAAAAAAAGGAGAAAGATTATGAAAAAAACCGTTGTTTTACTGCTTTTAGTTTTAACAATCTTCACACTTGCTGGGTGTCAAGAAGAGGGTGAAGAGGCTATTGATACAGTTAATCCTGTCATCAGTGGCACAAGTGATATCACTTTTACTTTAGGAGATGCTATACCTAACTGGTTAGATGGCGTTTCAGCATTAGATGAAACAGATGGCCAATTAACAGTTACAGTCGATGATTCAGACATTGATTTTGAAACGCCAGGTACATATGATTTGATCTATACTGCTACTGATAAAGCGGGTAATAAAGATGAAGTTATAATCAAAGTATTCATAAAAGATCCTGAATTAGAATCTTTTTACGTAGAATTAATCAACTTTGAAGGTGAAACATTGATTGAAGAGATCGTATTTTATGATCCAACTAGTGAAACTTCACTAGTTCAACTGATTGATGAGGTCGTAGACCTTGATTATGCGACATATGATTTTGGAACTATGATCAATGGTATAGATGGTAATTATCCAAAAGAATATGGTCTAACTTATAATTTCTTTTATGAAATTAGAGTAGATGATGTTGCTAGTCAAACAGGCATTGATTTAATTCCTTATGCTCCTGGTACTAAGATTTCTTTCGTGGAAACTACTTATTTGTCAGAACTTGATTTAAAAGTTGATGCATATATTTATGATTTTATCGAAAACAATATTTCTGATTTTATTAGCGAAGAGTTCATTGACTACAGTGTTTTATCTGCTGTACATCAACTCAACTATAAAGGTTATATAGATATTGATTTAGCTCAGTATTATACATACGAAAACCTTGAACTTGTAGCTGAAGATATTAGCACATTATCTATTTCAGATTTATTTAGACTTGGTATATATCAATCTATTGAAAATATTGATCTAACCACATATTTTAATCATTTGAATACTCAAACAGCTTCAAATGCTTATGAACTAATCACATATCTACAAGCATATCATCTAAATGATCAAACCAATCCAAACTTGGCGACAACATTAATGGATGAAACGTTTGTGGATCCAGATTTTGTTGGCCTAGCATTACTTGCACTAGACAAATATAGCGAACTAGAATCATTTGATACTTATTTAGATAGTGCATTAACATATATTAAATCGTCAATGACTCCAACAGGCATAACATCTTGGGGTAGTGCAAATGCATCTTCTACTGCGGCAATAATCCTTGGACTTGTAGCTCAAGGGATAAACCCACAAGACGAAGATTATCAAGTTGATGGTCTAGGTTTAGTAGATATGCTTATGCTGTATGAAACTAATGGCGTTTTTAAATGGACTATAGATAGTACTGAAGTTGATTTAATGTTTTCAACACCTCAAGCATTCGCAGCATTAGTTGCTTACAAATTAGCAAGAGATGTTTATGGATTTAATGCAACTAACATTTACTCATTTTAAACTTTAAAACCAAAAAAGGGGAGATTTCAATGAAGCCAATATATTTAAAAATTATATTAACAATTGTTGTCCTTCTTTTGGGATATTTAATTATAGAATTTATTTTTGATAGAGATTTAATCTTATCTGATGGTCATATAGAATTAGAAATCATTGATGAGCAAGGTACAACCGTTTTTAATGAGATTATCCCTTATCAAGAAGATCAAACATTTTTTGATGTATTAAATGAAAACTTTGAATTAACTTGTGCAAATCGAAGTTATCAACCTGATCCAACTTGTAGCTATGAATTTAAGTTATTTAGTCAAACAAATCATATTATACTAGGCATTAAAACTGATTCTTTTGATATCATGACTGATTGGGATCATACTTTTTTAAATATTGAGATATACGATGGTACAAAATATGTTGATTCAACTATTGGTGTGGATGGCATAAACTTAAATGAAATTAACAAAATCAGAATACTTGTGGATGAGGTGGGATCATAATATGAAATTATCACAAAAAAACACTTTAAAAGATATGACAATTATTGTTGTTTTAGCATCCATACTTTTTGTTCAGCAAATTGCACTTTCATTTATTCCAAACGTATCTTTTTCAGTTCTATTGGTCGTCTTATATACAAAAGTACTAGGATTTAAGAAAACATCTTTAATTATTACTATTCATGTTTTAGCCATCAATTTATTATCACCAATGGGACCTGTAGTACCAACACTTATCCCAGCTATGTTCATCGCATGGATGTTAATACCCATATTGCTTACAACACTGTTTAGAAAATTAGAATCAGCAATTTGGCTTTCTATATTTGGACTCGGTTTTGGCTTTGTTTATGGTTGGGTATATATTCCTTTTACAGTTTGGTTTATAGGAACGCCATTTCTTCCTTATTTGATTTGGGATATACCATTTGAAATTGTGATGGCAATTTCTAACATGATTTCAATTTTATGGCTATATGAACCACTCAAAAAAGCATTTGTTAATCAATTAAATCACATGAATCATATTATATCAAAAGAAACCTAATATCATGGTTTCTTTTTTTCTACGTCTAAATCAGAACTTCAATCGTAATGTTTCATTGATACAATTAAGTTTTTTGTTCATTTTTTTTATAAATTAGTTTATAATTAAATTAATATACGCTTTTAAAAAAGGAGTCATATGAATCCATATAGAGTAGCAATCATAGGGTTGGGTCAAATTGCTTCTAAATATAAACGTGCACTTGATACGATTGACAGATATAAATTAGTTGCAGTTTGTGATTTAAATACTAATGCAATATCTAGGGATATTTATAGTCAATATCCTTTTTATGCTGACTATATGCTTTTAATAGAAAGAGAATACATAGATTTTGTAATTATATCTACCCCACCAAAAACACATAAAGAGATCGCTATGAATGTATTACAAAAAAATGTCAACGTTTTTCTTGAGAAACCGGGTGTCCTTGACTTAAATGATATGTTCATGCTTTTTGAAACTGCTCAAAAAAATAATTTATTTATTCAAACTATGTTTCATTGGCAACATACGAATGAACTATATTTTGTAAAGCAAAATTATCCAGACTTACACAAAGCTTCTTCTATTAAATCAATTATATATGACCCATATATGAACTCAAGCAAACAAATAAACCCTGAAAAAATATCATTAAATGGTGCATGGTTTGATAGTGGTGTAAATGTTCTAAGTATGCTCTCTAGTTTAATAAATTTAAAAACTTTTAGAGAAATCAAAAAAACACAATTCAAAGATGAGAATTCTAATCTTCCATATTATGCACACCATACATATAAATCATCGAATCAATCTTTATCGATTATAGTTAACTGGAGATATCAAAGAAGAGATAAACAAACACTCATAAAGTTAGATAATAAAGTTATAAAAATCATTCATCATCTAGAAGAAGTTTACGAAAACAATAAACTCGTTTATAAATCGTACGAAAAAGATCGTTTATCTAGTCATTATTATAACTTCTTCAAACAATTAGATATTAAACAATTATCTGATACAGAGTTTGAACTCATACACAGGCTATTAATTAAAGGAGGGGCTGTATGAAATATTTAAAGGTGTTGTCTAAAAGGTTGCTATCAGGAGTTGTTGAAAAGCATTTAGTCTTACCCACACTAGCTTTCGGTATTGCCATTGTGTTTGTTATTATTAAAAGTGATTATCGTTCTCAAGTCATATCAGCACTTGTCGGTTTTGTTTTTGGTAAAGCATTGATATCGCTTAGTATAGCGATATACTATTCTAAAGAAGATCAAAGAAAAGCTATAAGAGATTATGATAGTTTATCAAGTTTCTATTCAGAAGCAATCTATGGACATAAGTATATTTTGTTTTCTAATGAAAAAAAAATAAAACTATTTTATGATGAACTATATACACATGACTTTAAAAAGAAAATCATTTTTGATGATCAACCAAATAAAAGATTTATACTTCCATATGTCATCGCACCATATTATTCTGATTTGATGCAAGCACATAAAGCAAGTTTTACAAAGAATGCATTTACAATCAGATTAGATGATCTTATTGTAAATAAGGACGAATTAATATTAAAAACTAGTCGAACCACATACTTTGATCATCTTGTACTCAATAGAGCAATAGATTTCCCAGTAAGAGATATCTTAAGTGTTAGAAGATTATTTGAATATAATAATGAATTAACTCCACTAAAACATTCTAAACTCGCTAATCAAATTGGTGTAAACGCCATTGTATTATTTAATGATGGCTATACGATATTTCCAAGAAGAAGCTTCACATCTACAGTTGCAAAAAATAGAATAACCTCATCACTTGCAATTAGATTAAATTCTGAAAACACTTTTGAACAAATCACAGAGGCATCTATACATAAAGATTTTTATAAACAAATGGTATCCCGACTGCATTTTCCAGAATCATATATTTCAGATCCTTCTAAAATTGATATTAAACTTGTTGGAATTGGCCGCGACTTGTGTGAAGGTGGAAAGCCTCAATTCTATTATGTGATTCATTTGAATGACATTTCAAGTGATGATTATACGAAAAGATTAAATCTTTGTATAAAAGAAAAGAAAAAAGATAAATTAACACAAATAGATTATGATCGACTACTTTATGTTACCAAACTAAGTGACCTAGATCTTCATAAAAATGAAACTTTAAAATTAAAACCACGTTTATATCATAAGAGAAAAGACAGTTTTCATACACGTAAGATTAGTGTTAAAGTCAAACCTGAAATTTCATTTTACTATAATTTATGGCACTACTATAAAATATATGAACCTTCTAGAATTATAAAAAGTAACTAATCATAACAAACTACTATAAGAAAAAGATACCTCAAACGAGATATCTTTTTTCATTATATAAGTAAATATTATCAATTCTTTTCTTGAACTTTTACATAAATGGTCTTGTTTTGATCTGCAATAAATGTTAATGATCCATCTGTCATCTCTTCATCTGTATAAAAGTACGCATCATAGCTATATGGGTCATTAATAAGTATCCCAAAAAATATAGAATCTTCAATTAATGATCCCTTTTCAAATGTCTTGTACTCATTGTAACTCGCACCTGTTGGAAGATCATAAATAAATTCGATTGTAACATATTCCACAATAATTAATTCAACTGTCACAGTCATATCCTTGTTTGGCGTAGTACGACTTATATCTTCGTATGTTACTTGATCAATAATATTGTAGTTGATAGAAACTTGATAACCATAATAGTCTGCGATTTGTTCAAATATCAGTTGATTTTCTAAAATATCGTTTTCATCAACCAAAAGTATTAAATCATCAATTTCAGTATGTTCAAACTGATAAGTGATCTCATAAATCTCAGGTAATCTAAAATCTATGTAATACGTTTTATCTTCACTTGCAATATCATTTTCTATGTATTCAGTCATTGCTAAATCTAGATATGCATCATATATATACGCATCTCTAAACTCATAAGGGATATTAAGCATATTTGATAATATCGTAGATAATCTATAAGTTTCACCATCTTTAAATGTTTTAGTTCCTAAAGCCTCTTGACTATGTGCATCTATAAATGTCATAGTATAAGATTTCGGTTCAATGATATCAAGATATATAGTAGTTACTTCACTATTATCATAAGCATCTATTTCTACTGTCATCATTGCATCACTATACATTTTCACTTCTTTTAAATAAGCAAGTGGTGTATATAAAACCAATATTTTTTCTTTTATATCATCTACATTAATTGCTTCATCTCTTATCATGTATGCATCAATCGTTTGTTCATATAATCCACTAACTACAATTGTTGTATGTTCTATGGTCACAGGATAATCTCTTTTAACATAGATAGTTGCATCTTCAGTGATTTTATAACTATATGCTTTTTCTTGTAGTTCGCTGTCCTCATATACTGCGATGTATCTAATTGTACTATCTTTTTGAGTTAAGTATGTAGCAACTGCTGCCCAGTCCAAAAATTCATTTACTGGATATTTAGCTTCATAAGTTATGTCTTTATCAACATCTACAATGGTTAAATTAATCGCATCAAGAATTCCTGTAGCATACAACTCTAAATCTGGTGATACAGTACCATCAAACAGGTTAGTAAATGTATCATCTATATATACATCAACATCCTTATAACCATACATTGGGAAATAAAAGTCGATTAACCCTTCTTTATAGCTTAATGTAAGAGATTCAATCAATTGATTGTCATTATAATCATACATATGAACAGTTATAGATGTACCATTTTTTTGATGAACAGTGTAATATAATTGTTTTATTTCTTCATCTAATACATCACTTAATAAAAGTTTTTCGGTAAGATCATGATCTAAATATACTGTAACATCTTCATCTATATACATTTTTTCTAGATAATCATAAATTAACTCACCGGTGACTTGTTCTTGTTTATATACACTTAATCGGTCATACATAATTGCATCACCAAATGGATTAATTTCAATAAGATCTATCATAAATTTACTGCTTAAATCAATCCAAATTTCCACATCTTCTTCAAAAATCATGGTCATATCAACAGGTATTGTTTTTTCTGCATCTAAATAAACACCATTGATTATTAATTCATCATCAACCTTATTCATACTACCATAATATCCTATGATAGAAAGCATGGTTGAAAACTCAGAGATTGTAATTTCATTTTTAAAATCTCTTGTGAAAGTAGTGTCATCATTGATGTGTGTTGTCAATTTATAAATTGGCATTTTAGTAAGTTTTACATATAAAGAGAGATCTTCTAAAACTTCATCTGTTGGTATATATGGCTTTGTGAAATCTTCATCTGTATATATACCAGATATATTATAATCATAGAAACTTATATTCTCTGTAATATCTTGAAGTAGATCTCCTGGTAATCCATAATGTATAGATTGTCCTAATGACAAATTATTTGCTATATAGTTGATCTCTATCTCAATTGCTTCATCCTTAGGTTTTGTATATACAGTCAAGTAGATAAATTTACCATTTTCTTTGACTGTAAATGGCAATTCAACCATAACATTGTTATCATCTAAAACATAATCTATTTCTAATGTGTTTGGTAGTGTTTTTAGAATATCTTCTTCTGTAATTTGTTGTTCTATTGCAAGTTCATATGTGGCATATCTTTTGCCATCTTCTGTACCAATAAATACTACATTTGATTTTGAATGATGTATCATCATATATAATCTAATGTCATTGCTTGGCATTTTAATCGAAGATTTTAATGCTTGATTATATTCATTTAAATAACCGCTCATGTCATATGTAGTACTTTCAAATGAGTCAATTGCTACATTTTCTCCGACTTGATATGGACCATCAATGACAAACTTAGAAAACCCAACATCATACAATTCGATCTTAAGTTGATCATTTATATAATATTTTTTATCTTCTTTTATCATTGTAAAGCTGTACTCATCATTGATATCGTCAAATGAGAAATCATATTGTTCAAACTGTTCTGTTAAATCAGTAAAGTGATATTTAAAATGATAGATTTTATCATCATTTGTTCTTATAAGTAAATCTGTATGGGCTTCATTAAATTTGTAATCACTAGCATTTAATCCCTCAATGAAGATTGGTGTAACATCTTCGAGGAATCTTAAATTGTTCATCGCAATAAACCTGTTTTTATTTGTAATGAATACCTCATTCATAAAATCAATAATATATTCATCTTCACCTAATGCTATAAATTCGTGTATATCATCAACAATTGCAAGACTGCTTAAAAAGTACTCACCTTTAATAGTAAGATAAGAAAAATGATTATTTTCAAAATCAAGATAAAAAACATCATCATTGCTTACCTGTGACTTTGAGTATTCAGTAAAGAGAGTCCCATCTTCTTGAACAGAGAACAAAGCATAATTTGCTAGTTGATGTGTTAGTGCAAAAACACGACCTTCTGTAGTTTTTACAGTTGATGATGATAATAGTTTATAGGTTTCGTCAAATTGTTCGTTTTCATTTAAATCAAATTCATCTGTCACATCTATGACTCCAAAATAATCATAATTGGCTGTGATAAATCCGATACTATTAAATAGTATGCGTTGCTCGTTAGTGATAAAAAGAAGGCCAAGATCAACTGATATTACTTGAATCACCTTTTCATTTTCATTAAGCTTTAACGTTTCCTTTAAACGATCAAAGCGAAAATCATAAGTATTAATTGACTTTGATAAATATCCTAAATATTGTTCATTTGAATGTAGTTCAATTAATAATAAGTTATCTTTAATCAAATCAATTGATTTAATATTTCCTTGAATATTAGAGTTGTATAAATTTCTTATAGGCTTATAGATCATTGCTTGATTTATACTGTTTCTCTCAGAAACTGTTTGTTCAAAACTATATAAGATGCCATCTTTAAGTGCATATGCTTGTAGTTGATTATTTCTAACAATTGAATCTGCATCACCAAATGTAATATCTTCATAAAAAACATATTTTCTTTCATCTAATCTAGCATACAGTGTTTGATTGTTAGCTAGATCATCTGTAATTGGGTCAAAAATGTATGAGAATAAATCATCTTTATAATAGTTTTCTATGTTATTAACCATATCATTAGGTACTAAAGTCGTTACATCTGGTAATTCTTGTCCATTGGTATTAAATTCAAAGATCATGTTTTGATTAAATATAATAGATAAAACATGTTCAGATCTAATCTCCCATTTCGCATATAGTGTTATATTTTCATTAAGTACTTCATCAAAAATATATTTTGAGCTGAGATCATCTAAATCACCATACCATCCTGAAAAAACATACCCCTCTTTTGTAGGTAGATAATATGCTGGTATTGTATTTTTCTCAAAATTAATCGTCTTATCAGATAAACCACCTTGAGCATCAAATGTGATTGTGTATATAGGATATTCTTCTTCCCATTTTGCATAAAGTATAATTGATTCTTTGTCTAAAAAATCAGAAATATCGACTTCATTTGTTAGGCCTTCATCAATATACCAACCAACAAAAATATATCCTTGTCTCGTTGGTTCGGGTAATGAAGTGACGTCTTTATCCAAGTTGAAATCTATTTGGTCGAGTGCAACCCCTTCATTTGTTTCAAAGGCGATTTTAATAAAATCATCTTTATTTGAACAAGCTGATATCGCTGATATTAGTAATAAAACAGCAAATACCCATAAAATTCTTCTCAATTTTAAACGATTTGTCAACATATAAAAGCCCCCTCTTATTGTTTATTCTATATAATTATTTTTAATTATACATGATTATTATAGTTTATTTCTACTCAAATGTCAAGAATTGAAAATTATTCCCCTAAGTACTAGAGTAAATTCAAATTACCATTATTTTACCATATGTCACTACAAAACTACCCATTCATAAAGTAAAATCATCACTTATAATTTAAACTCCAATTGAACATCTCTAGGATCACTTTCATATAACTCTAGATTGACTTCCATTGCTCTTTCGCAACCTAAGCTATTATAAAATGCTATTGTATCTTCCGCAGATCCAGCACAGATATATAGTTTATCTGCTTTCCAAGATTTTGCTTTTTTTGCGCAGTATGAAAATAGATTTTTCCCTATACCTTGTTGTCTATAAGGTAATGAAATAAATATTTGATCTAACAAAACATAATTATATTTTTCACCAAACATTTTTTTATTCAAACTTGCAAAGCCAACAAGTTGTTCATCATCAAAAGCACCTATAGCATAACCATTATGTATGATAGTGTCTTTTAATGCTCTGTGATGCTTCTGATATCCTTCAGGAAAACCATCACTTTGATAGTTTAAATCAATGAGCTCTAATTTTTGATTGATCATTCTCCATGCTCTTTTGATAAACTGAGAAGCATCAATATCAGAAATTTTATTTGTCTGATCAATCCCGATCTCTTTATAAATGATTTCCATATATCCTCCATGACCAAATTAATTATAGCATATTTAATCTTTGTGTTGATTTTAAAAAAACACCTTGCTATAATGGCTTCATAGGAGAAAAATTTATGAAATTTCAGTTATGGTCATTCTTACATTACTTTATGATGATTAGTCCATTTATTATTGCATATATCTTATATTTATTTACACAAAAAAAAGATATGCAAGTAAAAAGACGTGTCGGTATTTTCTTATCTGCTGTTGCACTTATTTTGCTCTTACTGAGAAATATCGAGATTTTTATCATTGGCAATTATGCATTTGATTTTGAAATCATACCTTTACAAATTTGTCATTTTGCAAACTTTGTTTTGCTTTTTGCATTTTATAAACGAAATGACACAGCTTTTGGACTTGCTTTCTTGTTCAATCTTCCACTAGCTTATCTTTCTTTAGTTTTTGCTGATGGATTAGAAAATTATACATCCATCATAAATTTTAGAGGACAAGCATATATTTGGGGTCATATATTGATTGTAATCATCACGATTTATGCATATATGTCAGGTTTTATTAACATAAATTTGAAGAAATACATTGCTGTATCAAAACTTCTTACTATCCTTTATATACTAAGTTTATTCGTTAACAACCTATTTAGAATTTTCTTGGGTGAAAGATCAAATTATTTTTACGCTGAACATCCAGAAGCGGGAACACCACTAGAGTTTTTCTTTAACTTAGGAAATGTAGTAACTATAGGAAATTTTGAAGTCAATATCATCTATATGATTGTTATGATTTTATTTGGATACTTTGTCACCTTTATGATATATTTACTATCTTTCGAACTTCCAAAATATTTAAGTCAAAGGAAACAAGAAATACTTACTCAAAATTAACTAACACTATAATGTCTAATAAGAAAGAGCCCAACTATATTCATTAGCGGGCTCTTTCTTATTATTTAATTACTTGATTTGAATGCGTTTTTTCGTCTCGATAATTTCAGCTTTTGGAGCTTTAATATTTAGAATTCCATCTTTTAGACTAGCTTCAATTTTATCAGAGTCTAGATCGCCAAGATTAAGTGTTCTGTGCATTGATGCGTGTTTTCTTTCTCTGTGAACATAATTTTTTGTTTCTTCTTCTTTTGATTCTTCGTGTTTAATTGAAATGTTTAATAATCCATCATGATAATCTAGGTGTATATCTTCTTT
>JBAZCK010000028.1:0-15904 GCA_041654955.1 Acholeplasmataceae bacterium
TAGGATCAGTTTTAGTAGTTTCACAAATCCTTTTTTCTGCATTAATAGATTTACTTAAAGAACCCTTTTTGCTCATAAAAGAAGAGAAATTGTTTGCGAGATTTTATTTGTGGTACGAAGGATTTGAATTTGATCAAAAAGATATAATGACCATTGATTCTATACCAATTGATAGAATTGATTATATCGAGTTTTTTCATGTGAGAACAAAGAAGTATGACAAAAAGAAAAAAATGATGAAAATTAAGATGGTAGATGATCTTATAGTAAGTATTGAAATTGATACGCTAAAAGAAGACGATGTCACTAAACTTAAAGACGTATTAAGAAAAGCATATGTGTAATATAAATTATATAGATATAAGTTTTTGTTATAAATTGAAGTTTAAGAGGGTGAACTGATGTTATATTTTCTTTTAGCTTTATTTGCTTTAATGTGGGCTATATTTATAGTTTATGTGATTAAAGGAAAAAGACTTGAAGGTTTTTATTTTAAAGGCTTAACAAGTTTTTTATTTGTTGCAATTTTTGCATATGGGGTATATAAGTTCGTAAGCGAGCCGTCTTATGGACCACAAGTGCTTATATTTAAGACGATTTATGTTTATTTAATCATTTTTGTGATGCTAGGTTTGGTTTCAGGTCTTATGGGTGATTTATTTTTAGAGGTACAATGGTTTTATAAACAAAGAAGAAACTATACGATTAAGCAAGGGATGGTAATCTTTTTAGTTGGACATGTATTTTATATTCTAGCGATAAGTATCTTTGTTGGGTTTAATTATATATCACTATTGATAGGTCTACTGATGACACTTCTAGTTTATATAGGTAGTAAACTCATGAAACTTGATTTTGAAAACTTAAAAGTAATGACATATCTTTATACATTTGTCATTTTTACAATGGTTGGATCAACTATTTTTCAAGCAATTGATTTATCATTTAATGGCTATAGTATCTTATTTATGATTGGAGCTATTTTATTTGGTGTATCAGATTTATTACTTGCGCCAATCTATTTTAAAAACGAAACGAAAAAACGATTTGTTGTTGCTAATCTTGCAACTTATTATTTAGGACAGTGCTTAATTGCATTAGCATTTTCATTTCTTTAGGAGGATCATATGAAAAAATTGATGTTGTTTATTTCATTAATGATGATTAGTTGTATCTTATTTTCAATTAAAAGTCACGCTGATTTGGGTCCAAAACCAACTGCAGATATAAAAGTAGTGGGCATTGATGAACCATATTATTTTGATATCTTTATCTATTATGATTTTTTAATAGAACCTATTGAAGGAGAAGAGCTTGATTGGGCAATTGAGCAATATTATCAAGATGATTATCCATTTGATCTACTTAATGGTTATCAAGATGAAGATGGTTATGCATCTAGAACATTAGGCTATAATCAAGCAGCACCAGCACATATTATTAAACAAGTAAGTGATGATGATATTTATCATGTGGGATATTTTTCTGCCCCAGAGGTCTTTAAAATAGCGATTTTAACTGAGTCTGGACAGCTTATTTTATCAGAAGTTGTTCATAGACAATTATTTACATCAAGTATGACTTATGATCTATCTAGTGTCGATTTATCTTTTAATCAAAGTGGTGTTGGTATAGTTAGTGAACATATACCGTATGGACATATGTCCATAGCTTTAGTTATAAGAGTTATACTCACTGTACTTGTTGAACTTTTGATTTTAATATTTATATTTAAATACCGTTTAAAACAAAGTCTTTGGTTAGTTGGTTTCACTAATGCTGTTACGCAAAGCTTACTTACGATGGGTATTATGGCAGGATATTATTTTTGGGGATCATTTTTTGGACTGATTGGTATGTTACTTTTAGGAGAACTTGTTGTATTTATTGTAGAAATGCTTATTTATGGTATTTGGTTAAAAGAATTTAATCGAAAAAAAGCTATCTTATATGGGTTTATTGCTAATCTTATTACACTCATCTTAACTATATTTACAATACCGCTCATTTAACCTTGATGCATATTGATATAAATATTATCATAGATTTGTTAAGATAAATAAAAACGAGGTATACGACATGGAAATTACAAATCATGATATTAAATCATATATAGATAAAATCGATGAAAAACGACAAAAAGATATTTTAAAACTCATAGAAATTGGAAAAAAGCTTACAAAGAAAGAACCTAAGCTTTGGGGATCTATCATAGGTTTTGGTAAACTTCATTATACCTATAAAACCGGTAGAGAAGGCGATATGCCTTTATTTGGATTTGCGAATAGAAAACAAGCAATCACCTTATATTTATCTTATGATATCAATAAGTATGAAGAACTAAATACCTTAGGTAAACATAAGACAGGACAAGGTTGTCTATATATTAAAAAGTTAGAGGATATTGATATAGATGTTTTAGAAGTTTTAATTAAAAAAGCGATGGATGATCTCTTAAAAAGCTCAATGATTACAGTTGTCAAATAGTATATATAATTATAAATATAAATAAAAAAGAATTTTCAAAGACTTTTAATCTATAAATAGATGTTATCGTCTTAAAAAATTCTTTTTTTACTTTTATTAAATAACTAATTAATTACCTTTTGCATCAAATGGTATACCTGCAGCTTTTGGAGCTTTAGATTTTCCAGATGCGATTGCTAAGACAATCATGGTTGCGATATATGGAAGAACCTTAAATACAGTTGCAAACGGGAAGTTAGGTGCACTTTCCATTAACACTTTAATCCAAGAGATTCCAAAATAAGTCACTGATAAGGCTTTAAACCCACCGAAGAAGATTGCAGCCATTAAAATACGTTGTGGTTTCCATTGACCGAAAATAAGTACTGCTAATGCCAAGAAACCATAACCAGCAACTGTACCTTCAAAACTTACTGAAATAGGTAGTGCATAAATTAAACCACCAATACCAGCTAAAAATCCTGAAATTAAAACACCAGTCCATCTATATTTATAAACATTGATACCTACAGATTGAGCAGCCTCAGGATGTTCACCACAAGCAGATAATCTTGAACCAAACTTTGTCTTATAAATGACTATAGTTGAAATGATTAATATCGCAATCCCAATATAAAGTGTCATATAAGCTTGATTGAAGAAGATATAGTTTATACCAGGAAATACATCTGCTAAGAAATCTGATTTAAATCTAAATACATCTTTGTTATAACTAATTTGTACGGCATTGTTATCTTGGAATTGTTTAGCCATAAAGATTGCAAGTGCGCCAGCAAGTAAGTTAATCGCTGTACCACCGATAACTTGATTTGCACGCATGTTAATCGCTAAGAATGCAAGTAGTGATGAGAAAATCATCCCACCGATACCAGCAAGTAATATCGAAATAACTAAGAAAAGTTGTGGTGAATTAATAAATGCGCCTTGGAGCTGCATCTTACTAATAAAGAAAGTTCCACAAAATGCTCCGATAACCATCAAACCTTCTAATGCGATATTGACAGTCCCACTTTTTTCAGAGAACATCCCAGCTAAAGCTACAACCAGTAAAGGAATGATAAAGAATAGTGATTGAGAAATAAAATAAGCCATTATAAATCACCCGCCTTTACATCGACTTGATCGGAAGGTTTCTTTTTTATCCGTTTTTTAAACAAGTTTTTAATTTTACCAATATTTTGAGTCATGATTAATGCAAATGCACTAAAGTATAAAATAATTGAAATAATCATATTTACAATTTCTGAAACATATCCAACACTTTGCATTGGAATACCTGATAGGCTTATATATCCAATAAATAGTGTAGAAAAAATAACACCGATAGGATTGCTTGCGGCAAGAAGTGCAATTGGGATACCATCAAAACCTTCAGCAACTATAACAGATTCTATTGAATATGTATTACCAAAGTTTCTAGCACTTGGTGCTAAGATGAATAATGCCCCACCTAAACCTGCAATCATACCAGAAATTGCCATGGATAACATGATACTACGTTTTTCATTGATACCAGCATATTTAGAAGCATCTCTATTTAAACCAACAGATTTTAATTCTCTACCAAAAACTGTTTTATTTAAAACAATGTATAAAATGATTGCTGTACCAATTGCGATAAATATAGAGATATCTAGTCCAGTATTAGGAAACATCGTATCAAAAAATCCATAAGGTGTTCTCGCAGCTTGATCAATTTTAGCAGTTCTTTGCAAATCAACCATTTCGTTTCTTAAATAGTTTGATGTAAGAATACCATTGACTAAGAACACACCAATATAATTAAACATAATGGATGTGATAACTTCATGAACATTAAATTTAGCTTTGAAAAACCCAGGAATAAATCCCCATACAAAACCACCTAACATACCACCAAGTACAGCTAGTATCCACTGAAATGATCCTAGACTATCACCTAATATACCAATTAATGCTGCGATAAATATACCCATTGTATATTGTCCGCTCGCACCAATGTTAAATAATCCAGTTTTAAATGCAAATGCTACTGCTAAACCTGTAAAAAATAGTGGTGTTGCACGATATAAGAGTTGTCCTAGTCCAATCCACCCACCACGTGGGTTATTAAACATCCCCATAAGAAGTCTACCAATACCTTGTAAGGAGTTACTTGGATTGACAAAGATCATAAGAACAATACCCAAAAATAGACCCATTGAGATTGCTAGCATAGACCCTAAGAAGGCTTTAAAACCATCAGTTTCTTTTAATTTGTTCCAATAGTCTATGATTTGTTGTTTTTTAATTTTCATGAGTGTTGTCCTCCGCTTCTTTAGAAGTCTTGGTATCATCTTTTGATGATAAGATCATTGCATCAGGATCTTTTTTGACACCAGCCATGTATAGACCTAATTCTTCAACAGTAATATTTTTTGTTAATACATTTTTAACTATTTGACCTTCATACATGACTAAAATGCGATCACTAACACTCATGACTTCATCAAGTTCAAATGATATGAGTAAAACAGCTTTACCATTATCACGTTGCTCGATGATGCGTCTATGAGCAAACTCAACCGCACCAACATCTAAACCTCTAACCGTTTGAATGGAAATTAATAAATCAGAGTTTTTATCAATTTCTCTAGCAATAATTGCTTTTTGCTGATTACCACCAGAAAGATTTTTTAATTTACTTTTTACACCATCACCACTACGGATATCAAATTTTTCAATCAGTTGATGTGCAAGTTCGTAAATTGGTTTTTTATTGATAAAGCCTCTTTTTTGAAAAGGTTCAAGATGATATTTTTTTAATGCTAAATTATTTGCTAGATGATCATCAAGAATGAGTCCATGTTTATGTCTATCTTCAGGAATATGACTTATACCGTTATCATTTCTATATCGAATAGATTTCTGTGTAATGTCAATATCATTAAGTAAAATTTGACCTTCATTTGCTGGGATTAATCCAGTTAATACCATGCCAAGTTCACTTTGTCCATTGCCATCAACACCAGCAATACATACAATTTCACCTTGACGAACTTCAAATGATACATGATCTACGACATTTTTCTTAGTACGTTCAGATATAACAGTTAAATCATGAACACCTAAGACTACATCACCTAATTTAGTTTCTTGTTTATCAATTTCAAAAATGACATCTCTACCAACCATCATTTTTGATAAATCTTCTTTTTTAACATCATTGGTTTCAACAGTACCAATGACTTTACCACGTCTTAAAACAGTAACGCGGTCACACACTTCCATAATTTCATCAAGTTTGTGTGTGATGAATATAATTGACTTTCCTTCTTTGACAAGCTTTTTCATGGTTGACATGAGCTGTTTAATTTCTTGAGGTGTTAAAACAGCAGTAGGTTCATCGAATATAAGGACATCATTATGTCTATAAAGCATTTTTAATATTTCAGTTCTTTGTTGCATGTTTACTGAGACATCTTGAATTTTTGCGTCAAGATCGACTCTTAAATCATATTGTTCACTAATTTTTTCTATTTCTTCTCTAGCTTTCGCTTTTTGATGAAATCCATATTTTGTAGTTTCTACACCTAAGATAATGTTATCTAAAATAGTAAAGACATCAACAAGTTTAAAATGTTGATGAACCATTCCAATATGATGATCGTTTGCATCATTAGGACTTTTAATTTCAATGGGTTCTCCATTTTTTAAAATTTGTCCAGATGTTGGGGTGTAAATACCAAATAAAATACTCATAAGTGTTGATTTTCCTGCACCATTTTCACCAAGTAAAGCGTGAATCTCACCTTTTCTTAAGTTGAAATTAACTTTATCATTGGCTAATATGCCAGGAAATTGTTTTGATATGTCACGCATTTCAATTATATTTTGCATGAATTCATCTCCGTTTCTTTGAATGCTTTCAAAAAAGAGAGGATAAGAAGTTTCGTTTCTCATCCTCACTTATAATCATATTCTGAAAGCTATAATAATTATTATCCGAATGGTATAACGTTTACTGAAACTTCAGTAGTTTCAAATTGTAATGCAGCAGTACCATCATCACCAAATGCACCAATAGTATCACTTACAACAAATGTACCATCAACTAATTTAGCATATAAGTCATCATAATCGTCACTTGTGAAAGTTTCAAAACGATCAAAATTACTTGGTAATGCAACGCCATCTTCTTCAACGCCTAATACAACTGATTTTCCACCGAAATCTTCAGCCCATGCTTCAGTTTCGAAAATAGCTTCTAAAGCTTGTTCAACTGAAACAGCTAAGCTCTTCATAGCAGAAGTAATAACTGTTGTAGAGTCAGCTCTTTGATCAACGTCTACACCAATAACTTTACCTTCTGGATCAGCAGCGCCAGCAGCAGCCATAACTGATTGACCAACAGCACCACCACAAGCAAATATAACTTCTACACCACTATTAAACATAGTAGCAGCAGCAGCTTGAACTTCTGGAGTAGCTTTGAAATCGCCAGTGTATAAATATTCAATAGTGATTGCATCAGCAGCAAGTTCTAAATCTTCAGCAGCTTGAGCAGCACCTTGAACATAACCATGTCCAAATCTTTGAACAGCTGGAACAGCTAAACCACCCATGAAACCTAGGTGACGGTAACCGTCCATTACTGCAGCATAACCAGCAAGGAAACCTGCTTGATGTTCTGCATAAAATACTGAGTATACATTATCTTCAATTGTACCATCTTCAGCATTTTCTGGATTTCCATCTAATAAGATGAACTTAACATCTGGATAATCACTTTGAACTGCATTGATTGCAGCTTCGAAAAGGTAACCTGGTGTAACAATAACTGTTGCGCCATCTGAAATAGCTTGTTCGATTGCAGCTGTGTAATCTTCATCAGTTGCATCAGCTGGTTTTAAATAGTCATATGCAATTTCCATACCTTCTGCATAAGCTTTAACGCCTTCATATGCGCCTTGGTTAAATGATTTATCAGTGATATCGCCTTTATCTGTAATTAAAACGATTTTTTCATCTGAGAAATCCTCTCCACCACATCCTACTAGTAAAACAGCAGACATAGTAATAATAACTAACAATGATAATAATTTCTTCATTTTTCTCCTCCTATTATCTTTTATTGTTAATGCTATTTAAATTATACACTTAAATGAACTATATTTCAATAAAAAAATGGGTTTGAAATGTAAATATTTTTATTTTATTAAATAAAATATAAAACGCTACCATTAAATACGCTTAGTTTAAAAGTTAAACAAACATTTAAGGTTAATTTTGGTTTAAAATAATGTTTATATAGGTACATATGAGATTAAAAAAATAAAAAACTTCAGATTTCTCTAAAGTTCTTTATGGTTATGAGTTTAATTTTTTTGCCATTAAAGCTGCAGCATCAGCCGAATCCATAATGGGTTTGATTATATTGAAATATGGGTCTATTTCTTTTATTTTCTTATGTAATTCATCTTTATAATATCCATTGACGTTTCCTAGGGAACCGACGATAACGATTGTTTTGTTTTTTATATGAATATGCTCATGGACAGCTTTTACAGCAAGTGCACATTCAGAAGTAGCAAGATCAATGATTCGTTTAGCATATTCATTGTTTTTATTTGCAAACATTGTGACAATTGGTGCTAAACTTGCAGTTTTCGTGCGATCATTAGAATAATCTTCCATGATAGAGACAATATCTGATGGTTTTTCTAGTCCGATTGATTTCGCAATCTCTATCGAAAAATCATCTTTAGGATATCTACCGTCAAATGCTCTAATGGCATATCTTATAGCTTCTGTGCCTAAGTGATAACTGCTTCCTAGTTCACCTTCTTTATATCCCCATCCAGCTGCTTTATGCGATTTGTGAATATCTTTTCCGAAAGCAACCATTGCTGTTCCACACATTAGTGAAATGCCTTCTTCAAAACAACCGCCAGAATAAAGTGCGTTTTCCATATCGTTTTTAGCAACAATTAAGGCGTTTTCTTTGAAAAATGGAAGTTCTCTTAATAAGGTTTCTATTTTATAAGAATCAGTTGGAAAAATGATGCCACCTAATCCTATAAATGCAGCATCTATTTTATCTGTTGGATGATTAGAAAAGTAAGGATCTAGTGCTTCAAAAAAAGCTTGCTTTGTTTTATCCATATTTACAGAATCCATAGAAGAAGGTCCGCTTGTTTGTTGATATACAATTTTCTCTTTTTCATTCATAAGAGATACTTTTGTTTTTGTCATACTTCCATCTATACCTAGATATAATGCCACATGGATCATCCTTTCAAATGCTTATAGTTTAACGATAACTTAATTAAGGTGTTTTGTCAAATATATATGAAATATTTTTGAAAGAAAAATTAGTGTAATTATGACTAGATCATGTACCATTCATTTATATGTATTTAATTAGACATATTCACATTCTATATTAAATAGTTTATAATTATCATACAGGGTCATAACCTAATTCTATTTTGAACTATTTTCTTTCATATTTATTTAGTTTTAGATAAAGATTCAGTCTATATTTGCGTATTTATAGCATGAAACTAGTAAATTTTGGTTGACAATTCACTGATATTAACACATTTATTAAAATATGAAACCGTTTTCATAATGTAAAGTAAGAAAAAAGTAAGAATTTTGAATAACTTTGTTAAAATTGAAGTGAAATTGAAATGAATTATATCTTATAATATGATTAAATCATTTGTTTCGGGGAGGTATTGCATTGTATAAAATAGCAATGATTACAACCATCAAAGATCCTTTTATTAAATTAGCTCAATTATTTACTGAAAATAATTATCAAGTCAAATTTATAAACATCGATGATATAAGTAACCAAAAGTCTAAATTAATTGGCTCAGATTTTGTTTGCCTACATTTAGAGTACAATGACTTAATTAATCAACACATTATTGCAAATATCAAACGTTATTCTAAAGTACCGCTTTATATATTTGGAAAGAACCACTCAGCTGAAGATCGTGCTAGATTACTAAATGCCGGATCTGAAGGATATATTGAAATGCCTTTTTCTGATATTGAACTATTTGCACGTATCAGATCAGTTATAAGATATGTATCTCATTTAACAAAAAAGAACATTAAAAAAATTATTTCTGGACCTATTGAAATTGATTTAAAAAATCATCAGGTCAAAAATGAAAAAGAAGTTTATCATTTAACGAATGTAGAATATAAGATATTAAACATTTTGCTAGACAGTAAAGATGAAACCGTAACTAAAGATCGTATTATAAATTATGTATGGGATAATGATAAATCAGCTACTGATAATGCATTAGGCATACACATCACAAGATTAAGAAAAAAATTAACCCATGATCATCACATTCAACTGATCGAAACTGTTTGGGGTGTAGGTTATCGTTTCAATTATAAGTTGTGCGACCAAGACAGCGAATAGCTGTTTTTGTTTACTAAAAATGATTTATGATATGTACACATCATTTTCTTTCAAAATAATCAAGATTGTGATAAAATGATTTTGTTAACATATCATGTAAAACTTTTATGATATTAAGGGGACAATATGGACGAATCAAAAAAGAAGCGCATTAAACAAGTTAGCATATTTATAATTTTTGATGTTATCGCAATTTTAATAACATACTTGATTGCTGTTGTGATGTTCATGGTTTTAGATATTTCCGTAAATACAGATGAGATGAGATATATGTTACCATTTATCATTATCTTTAAGATTGGTGTATTTGCGATTTTTGGCATGTATAATATGCTTGCCAATCACATTGGCTTTGAAGATGTCATAAAGATATCGTTTGTTACTGCATTTACCAATGTTTCAATTGTTGTATTTATCTGGCTTTCTGATATGGAATTTATGTATAAATCTACATATTTTTTCATTACGATAGCAGAAATATTTTTTATTACTGTACCTAGAGTAGCTAATAGAATCGTCTTATATTTAAAAATCAATTGGGATTGGAATAAAGCATTAGGTAGAAGAACATTAATTATTGGTGCTGGATCAGCAGGGGAAGCTGTTTTAAAAGAAATCTATCGTAACAAAGATTTAAATAATATACCGATGGGCTTTTTAGATGATGATTCATCAAAAATTGGTTCAAGACTTACAGGTATAAAGATATTAGGACCGATAGAAAATATTAATACATATATTGATGAATTTCAAGTTGAAGAAATTATTATTGCCATTAATGATTTTCCAATTAAAAAAATTCGTGAAATTAATGAACTTATCGATAAGAAAAATGTTAGAATTAAACGTATGTTATCTGTCGCTGATTTAAGCGAATCATCTCGTCCTAAAATTATCGATGTAAAGATTGAAGATTTACTTAATAGACAAGAAATATCACTTGATGCATCTGAAATAGAAACTTTTATTAAAGGTGAAACTGTTTTAGTTACTGGTGGTGGAGGTTCTATTGGTAGTGAATTATGTAGACAAATTGTAAAATTAGAACCTAAAAAACTTATTATTTTTGATATTTATGAAAATAATGCTTATGATATTCAGCAAGAAATATTAAGAAACTTTAAAAAAGCAAATGAAGATATAGATTTAACAGTATGGATTGGTAGTGTTTATAATGAAGTTCGGTTAGAAGAACTCTTTAAGACATTTAAACCTACATTAGTTTTCCATGCTGCAGCGTATAAACATGTACCTTTAATGGAAGATAGTGCAGTTGAAGCTGTTAGAACCAATGTTATTGGGACTTATAATTGCTCACGACTAGCGAAAAAGTATAAAGCTAAGAAGTTTGTTTTAGTAAGTAGTGATAAAGCAGTTCGCTCTACAAATATTATGGGTGCAACTAAAAGATATGCAGAACTCATTATCCAAGAACAACAAAATCATCAAACTGAAACTAAATTTAGTGCAGTAAGATTTGGTAATGTACTTGGTAGTAATGGTAGTGTTATTCCACTATTTAAAAAACAAATTGAAGATGGCGGTCCAATCACGGTAACCCATCCAGAGATTACAAGATATTTTATGACCATTCCAGAAGCAGTAGGCCTTATCTTGCAATGTGGTGTGTTTGCACAAGGTGGAGAAGTCTTTATTCTAGATATGGGTGAGCCTGTTAAAATTATTGATTTAGCAGAAAAAATGATTAGTCTTAATGGACTAAAACCACATGAAGATATCAAAATAGAGTTTACAGGACTTAGACCTGGAGAAAAACTTTTTGAAGAATTACTTGTTGATCATGATTATGATAATCAGTGTAGAACAGCTAATGATAAGATATTTATTGAAAAACAAAGAGATGTTGAGTCAGCTGAATTAGCTATTGATCATATTGCAAAAGAACTTGAAGCATTATCTAATGATCAAGTTAAAGATTTGGTTGCTAAGATCATAACAACTTATAAACGCAATGGTGATGCAAAATAAAAAGCCCTAGGGCTTTTTTTTATAGGTAATCAGCTTCTTTAAGATGTTTTTTGACTTTTTCTTTCCATGAATTAGGTATATCATATATTTGTGATAAAAATGCACCAAGGAGTAAGGCTCTATCACTTGATGCACCACCAACAGATACATTGATGTTTAGTGCATCTTCAAAGCTTTTTGCATGATATAAGATATAGAAGATTAGTGGAACTGATTGTTCAATCGAACAAGCTCTTCCAGCATAGGCATTGATGTAGTCATCTATATTTTTAAATTCTTTAATGTTTTCAAATTTAGCTTTTTCATGTTTTGGGGCATATTTAATAACATCTATGATGGCACTTTTCATATCTTTAAGTTCAAGCTTTATAAATAATTGATTAAACATCTCTAAATAATCCTTATAATCTTTATTAAGAGTAAATACCTCTAAAAGAGATATTGGAACACTTAGATCAATTTCTAATCCTTTAGAAGCTAGATAAGGCATAAATCCAACAAGATGGGTATCATTAAGTACTTGTTTATCTAAATTAAGTTTTAGTTCATCAGATAATTTAGAGATTACAAGTTTTTTTGCATAAGATTCTACATAACCTTGATAATCGCCACCTGGCTTAAATTTCTCAAAAAGTAGATTCTCATAATCAGTTTTTGAAAACTTTGGATTTTCTTTTAAAGCTTTATAAATCCAAGTAAGGATTTGTCCTTGAACAGATAACTGGCCAATTTCATTTTTTGGATAAACATAAAATGATGGTTTTGCATCATTAAAAAAAGCTTCATCTTGAGATAAAAATAATAGCGATTTAGATTCTTGAATTTGTTTTAATTTTTCATGATTATAAATCCAGTGAACTCCTAGTGAAGCTGCATTTGATAATAAACTACTGTATAAAAATGGTTTCAAAGTATCACTCCTTTTCTTTTAATATAACATAACAAAGATAAGACATTTTATTTTTCGCATTTAAGACAAGTAATATAGTGAAATAGCAGTTTATTTTTGTTATAATGAAAGATATATGACAAAATCAATGATGGGGAGTTTTTATGCGAAAAATAGTTGTATTAATGATGATGTTTCTTTTTATTGTATTAAGTGGTTGTGAAGATGAGGAAATAACACCTGATCTTATTAACTATGATTTAGAAGTTGAAAGCTTTGAATCGTTTTTTAATATTGCTTATCGGATTATACCTGGTGATGTTAATGAAATTGAAATTAAAATTTCTACAAAAGAAGATTATCAAATGATAGATGTTGATGTCGAGATATCTATTTATTATGAGTATGTCTATGATGAGAATATCATTAAAGATAGACATCAAGTTGACATAAATATTTCAGAAACAACATATACTTACGAAAAAGCACTAGAAGTTGGTTCGAATCATCAGCTCGTTGGTTTAACTGTTGATGATGTAGATGGGTATATTAAATTTAGCGAAGATATAACTATAGAGAGTAAATCATATGAAGCACCTTATGTGGTTGATGATATTGATGTGCCTGATATGCAAGAAAACTTATCAGTTTATGATGAGTTAAAAGAAAAGCTTAACGAAGCTGATCAAAAAATGAGTAATAACTACAGATCAGTTACAACAACTACTCAAGAAATTACCATGGACTATGAGACATTTGAAATCGTTCAAACCGCAACTGTAGATGCACTTAAAGATCCTTTTTATTTAAAAATGTCTGATGATGTTTCTGATCTAATTATTACAACACATCAAGATCAATCTTTGATGTATTCATGGGATGGTGAATATTACATTGATCATAAGATGTTAACATATACCATGTTAAGTGATGAAGATGTCGAGTTTTATAAAGCATTAACCTTTGGATCCGAAGATGATTACATGTTTTTAAATCCAACAAAACTAATATTTGAAAAAACTTTAAATGGATTTAAAGTTACAGGTCAAATAAAAGATTTGCTAGATCCAGACATGTTAGAAGATATCATAGATGATGAGTTAGATGATATGTTTAGTCAAACGATGACGATGGAGATTACTTTTAGTTTAAATAGTATGAGTGTTAAAACCGAGTTTTCAATGGAATTAGATGAAACATTTAAAATGGACACAGAGATTATTGAAACATATTATTATAATGATGCTCATATCATTAATCTAAATGATCAAGATGAATTTTATATTTCTTATCCAAGTGAGATTGATACAGTTTTAACTGAAACAAACTTCCTAGATGTATTTTATCAAGATGAACCAGGGATAGCGCATGCCTATAAAGGTTACTTAGAAAAAGGATTTTATGAGTATGATGATTTTGGATCCAGATACAATGTCTTTTTCTATAATGAAGAAGGTCAGATTATTGCCGGTCCTTCACAAAACTCAGATTTAAACTCTGATGTTTTTGAAATTGAACAAGATGGATATTATTATATAAGAATCATGAGGTCAAATTATGATTATTATGAAGATTATCGTTTCCAACTCATTGATTTAGATTTAAATGATTTTGTTGAAACACCATTAACCTTAGAAGAAGGTGTCGTATCTAATCTTCATGTTGAATCAATAAAAGATATCGTGAAAGTGGAGTTTGAAGTAGATGACATAAGTCTTGTTGTGTTTAATTTTGATATCTCATCTGGTGTAACAATCTTTTATGATTATGTCAATGATCAAATGATTTCAGATTATGCAAAAGATACCTATGAGTTTGGTGCAAAACCAGGTAAAAATACTATCTATATTAAAGCAAGCACAGAAGTGACAGGAACTGTGTCCTTCGAAAAAACGACAGTACCATATGTCTATACGAGAAATGTCGATCAAATGATTGAAGTTCAGACATCTTATTTTGATTCAGATTTCTTTTATGGCGGACAATTTGGAAGAGCGTATTTAAAATTAGAAGTCACAGAAACACTCAATTATAAATTTTATTTAAAATCAGGATATGCGACACTTTATCGTGTAGATACAGATGCTTTTTATTCGATTAATCAATTTTATAATCAAGGTGAGATGGTTTTAAATCCAAATACATACGTCATTATATTTAACTCAAATGATATATCTAGAAATAACATCTATTATGAGTCATATGTCTATGAGGCAATACCACAAACTATTGAAATAAAACACTATGAGTATCAACCCAATTTAATAGGCAGTATGGATAAAATCAATACACTTATTCTTACCAAAGGTCAATATAAAATCTATGTGTTTACTTTAGATAGTGATAGTGATATTTTATATTATGCATCTAATACAAAACTTATAAATGATGCGGGTGAGGTCATTAATCTTTATGATGAAGATATAGATCCAGGATATAATAATCAAGAAATCTATCATTTAAAAGCTGGAACTTATCAAATTATTCAAGATAGTTCAATTGAAAGCAATTCAGTTTTCTATACCATTGAGATTGGTATTATTGAAAATCTTCCTG
This sequence comes from Acholeplasmataceae bacterium, assembly GCA_041654955.1. Taxonomy (GTDB): domain Bacteria; phylum Bacillota_I; class Bacilli_A; order Acholeplasmatales; family Acholeplasmataceae; genus Mariniplasma. The sequence continues at coordinate 15,330 of JBAZCK010000028.1, forward strand.
TTGATGATAATGAAAATACAGAACCTTATACGATTACAAATCGTGGAACAGTAACACTTATAAAAGATCATACTTATGATAATGAATTAATCAAACTTGTGATAACAGAAGCAGGAACCTATCATTTTACATCATCAAGAAGCTTTAGATTCATTTATGAAGGTGAAGCTGCTGGTCATTATGGAACGAATTTATCTTATGATTTAGAAGTTGGAACCTATTATATTTATCATAATGGTATTTATTATGATGATGAATCATTTACTGTAACTGTTTCATAAAAGATGAAGTAAAATTGAAAATAACACATCACAAAATTTATACATTTTATATTGTATTAAAGCGGTTATGTATATTTTTTGATAAATGATGTGTTTTTTATAAATGAAATAAATATGAAATATATTTTTCATATAATAGACTTAATGTTATAAAAATGGGAGGGTACATCATTGATTGATTTACACACACATATATTGTTTGATGTAGATGATGGCGCAAAATCAATTGAAGAATCTTTATTAATGCTTGAAACTGCAAAAGATATAGGAATTCATAGTGTTGTACTAACACCA
>JBAZCK010000029.1:0-15813 GCA_041654955.1 Acholeplasmataceae bacterium
TTTAGGTTTAATATAATATTTAAATCCATTTCTTTGTCCCTTAGTTGTGTATAACTGTGTACCATTATATTGATCTGATCCGTGATAAATTTCTTTATCACTATTTAAAATTTCTTGATATCTTCCCGCTCTTGGAACACCAATCTCATAGGTATGATGGACATTTGGTGTCATATTTAATACAACTACTAAAATCTCATCATCACTAGATCTTATATATGCAAAGACTGACTGGTCTTTATCATCAACAACTGACCATGAAAATCCTTTAGGATGATGATCATATTGATAAAGCGCATTATGATGACGATAAACTTGTGCTAAATCTTTAAAAAAGCGGTGTTGTTTTTGATGTTCTATTTGATCTAGATTGTGCCAATCTAGTTCTTTTTGAAATGCCCATTCACTAAAGGTTGCGAACTCTTGTCCCATGAAAAGCAGTTTTTTGCCTGGATGAGTCATCCATAACGTCATTAAAAGTCTCCAATTAGCAAACTTTCTCCATAATTCACCTGGCATTTTGTTTGCTAGGCTTCCTTTCATATGAACGACTTCGTCATGTGAAAACGGTAGGACAAATTGTTCATTAAAAGCGTATACTAAGCCAAATGTAATTTTTTCATGATGAAATTTACGATGAATGGAATCTTCTTTAAAATATCTTAGGATATCATTCATAAATCCCATATTCCATTTATAATTAAATCCAATACCACCCACATCGACAGGATGTGTGACTTGTGGATAATCTGTAGAATCTTCAGCCATAAATAAGAAGCGATCATCTTTTCCAAACAAATGGTATGAGCATTGTCTTAAAAATCCAATAGCATCATGATTAACACCCTCATTTTTATTTCCTAAATAATATATAAGATTGGATACTGCATCAATTCTATAACCATCAATGTGGAAATAATCCATCCAAAAAGTTAATGCAGATAACATAAAGCTTCTAGTAATACCTTTTGAAAAATCAAGATTATCAGTGCCCCATGTCACATTTTCTCTATGATGCGAGTCATTAAACTCATATAATGGTGTGCCATCAAAAAAGCTTAATCCATGTGCATCTTTACAAATATGACCTAAAACCCAATCCATAATCACACCAATACCTGCTTGGTGAAGTCTATCGATTAAATACATGTAATCTTTAGGTGATCCATATCTTGATGTGGCAGCAAAATACCCAGTTCCTTGATAACCCCAAGAATCATCTAAAGGGTGTTCATAAACAGGTAAAAATTCAACATGCGTAAAGCCACATTCTAAAACGTATTTTATTAACTCATCTGCAATTTCATTATAATTTTTAAATGCGCCAAATTTTCTTTGCCATGAGCCTAGATGAACTTCATAGATTAATACTGGTTCTTGATAAGGTTTCTTCTTCTCATAAAACCATTTTTGATCTTTCCAGTCATATCCGTCAATATCATATACTTTAGACCCTGTTTGTGGCCTAACTTCACTAAAATATCCAAAAGGATCGGTTTTGTGTAAGACTCTACCATCAAACGTATGGATTTCAAATTTATAAATCTGCCATTCGTGATTTCCAGGAATCTCAATACGATAGATGCCTTGATAATGAATTTTTGTTAAGACGTGTTTCCAGCCTTCATATCCATTAAACTCAGCAATCAATCTTACTTCTTTCGCGTTTGGGGCATAAACAGTATATTCAGTTGCGTAAATGTGACCTTCTTCATCTTTTAATAAATGCGATCCAAAGTATTTAAATGCATGATCTGATAGACCATTTAAAAACAAATTCACTTCATGATCTGAGATTTGACGCATAAGACCTCTCCTTTATTTTTTGATGTGAACGATATAAATGCCTGGCTGATCAATATAAATTGCATGCGATTCAGAAATTGCTTTTTGTGAAGGGAAAATAAGTTTTCCTTCAGCTAAAGGTAATTTTTCTAATTCATAATAATTTTTTATATAATGAATTAATATATTTTTTTCATCTTCTAAGCGATAAACAATGAGTTTTTTATCTTTAATGATAGTCACATTGTCTTTATATGTTGTTTGACGATATAATTTAAATTTCTTTCTAAGCTTTAATAATGCTTTTAATTTTTGAACTGAGTCTTCTCGAACACGCCATATGATTTGATTAATGTCATCTGGTGAATTATAAGAGTTTTCAACACCTTTTTTCGTGCGATAAAACTCTTGTCCTGCATGATAAAAAGGTATGCCTTGTGAGATTGCTATTAAATGATTAGCGAAATCTTGAGCAATTTTAAAATCAGGTAGTTCAAATCCATGTGATAAAACCATTTTGTCATAGAATGTTAAATTATCATGGCATTCTACATAATTAATGGATTGATTTGGTGTTTCAAACATATCTGGTGAGCCTATAATGGCATGCATAGCTTTTTGACTTAAGTGATGATTTCCCATTGTGTAGCCTAACCCTTCACCGTGAAGTTCACCTTTCATCGTGTTACGATAAAAATCATTGAAATGAGCATAACTTGGAAATGCTTTTTGGTTATGCATATTAGATCTTAATTTTGGCTTAACTTCTGTCTGCATATTCCATCCTTCACCATATAACATGATGTAAGGATTAATTTTTTTAAGTGTTGATTCTATCTCTAACATAGTATCTAAGTCTAGTAAGCCCATAAGATCAAATCTAAATCCATCAATTTTATATTCACTCACAAAGTGAACTAAACTATCAATAATAAGCTTTCTTACCATATAATTTCTAGATTCCACATCATTACCACAATAAGATCCATTGGTCATTTTGAAATTTTTATCATGGCGATAAAAATATCCAGGAACAATATCATCATATGGGAATGTTTTATGATCAAAAACATGATTATAAACAACATCCATATTTATACCTAATTTTAAGTGATGTGCGTGATCAACAATTTTCTTTAATCCATTAATTCGATCAAGTGGATCAGAAGGATCTTTAGAAAACCAACCTTCAACAGAAAAATATAGACTAGGATTATATCCCCAATTATATTTTAAATGTTTATTTTCATCATAAACATCATCAAAATCATAAACTGGAAGTAACTGTAAGTGCGTCATTCCAAGGTTTTTAATATATTTTAAGACATTAGAACCTAATATCTTACTATCTTCTAATAAGCCTTCAAATAAGCCTTTATGTTTAACATCAAGTGCAATAGACATATCTCTTACATGACCTTCATAGATGACTGCATCGACATAATTTTTTACCTTAATAGGTGTCTTATCAAGCTTGATACTTTGATTAAAATCAAAAACATGTGATCCTTTTGAGGATGCAGCTTTCGTATATGGATCTTTGACTTTCTTAAATTCATCCACTAGTTTAATGTCATAAATGTAGAGTTTGTTATGAAGATCACCTTCAACTTTTACATGCCAAATTGGCTCTTGATAAGTCATTTCATATCTTTTTTCTTCAATTTCTACAAAGACTTGTTTTGCTACTGGTGAAAAAAGATAAAAATCGGTGTGATCTTTATCATAGATTGCTCCTAATGGTCCATCATATCTAAATCGCTTTTCAAATTCTGGCGTTAAAGTCACAATGCCAATTTGAAGTGGGTATGATTTCCCGTTAATTTCAATTACATCATCTAGATGAAGTTTTATATCTTCCTTAGTCGTAAAAAACTGACTGTTTCCGTCATTTTTTTGCCATGAGATCTCATGATTATTCATTTTAATTTCATGGATATATTCATTTGATTCTATACGTATTAATTTAAAACCATCTATAAAAATATTCATCGTTTTTGTCCTTTATCAGTCATAATTATGATAGGCTTGTTCCCTAATTTTATTTTACCATGTTTAACTGTGATTTTTTCTAAAGAAAGGAAATCTTCATAATCACCATCTTTTAATGAAACATCAACGATATCTTTGTTTTCTAAGTTGAATATTCCTAACATATAACGATCTTTATCATCATATGAGAATACTGCAATATCATCTTTTGGTTCTAAATGGAAATTTCCATCAATAAATATAGAATCTTTTTTCATTAAAATGAGTTTCTTAACATAAGATTCTAATGATTTTTCTTTATTCCAATCAATGAGATCATTTTCAAATAAATCAGGTAGATGATCAGCTTCATATTCCATACCAGCAAAAACAAATGCAGTTCCTTTTAAGAAAAACATCATGGTAAGCATTTGGATGAAATGATTGTGATCTCTAACTTTACTTCTTAGACGTTGTTGATCATGATTTTCAAAATTTCTAAGTTTGATATAATTTTTAGGATAAATCATTTCTTGTCTATAAATTTCTTCTAACCATCTTGATAATTTTGATCCATCTTTTAAATATGCATCCATAAAATCAAAAATATCATAATCATAACAAATATCAAAAGCTTGATACATTTGTGAATCTGATGATGCATCATAGCCTAAATCTCTAATATATTTGATAAATTGTGGATGTACTGATTCTGTTAACCAAATATGCTTTGGATTTACTTTGTCAACTGCTTTTCTAGCTTCAATCCAAAAATCAATCGGTAATAATGGCGCAACATCACAACGATATCCATCAACATATTTTGCCCAATACGTTAAAACATCAATAAAATAGGTTCTAACATCTTCTAAATCATAATTTAGATCAGTGATATCACTCCAGTCACCAACTCTGTTTGCGAAACTTCCATCAGGCTTTTTATAAAACCACTCTGGGTGTTCTTTTGTAAGTACGGAATCTCTTGACGTATGATTAATCACGATATCCATCATAACTTTCATACCTCTTTGATGTGCTTCGTCAACTAAAAGTTTTAAATCTTCAAGTGTTCCTAAATCCTTATGAATTTGATAGAAGTCTACTATAGAATAAGGGCTCCCTTGAGCCCCTTTTCTATCTTTTTCTCCAATAGGATGAAAAGGAAGTAAATATATAATATCTACTCCCATATCTTTAATTCTATCTAAATCATCAATAACACCTAAAAAATTTTGTTTTTTAGAGTGTTGTCTAGGAAACACTTGATAAATGGTTTGTCCTCTTAAACTAAGGTCTGTTTGTTTAGCCATTTTTATCATTTCCTTTCAATATTATTGATTAAATTTAATTTTTTCTAAATGCCAAATATCTTTATTGTAATTTTCAATCGTACGATCAGATGTGAAGAATCCTGAATGTGCGATATTCATAATGGATTTATGCAACCAACCTTCACGATCTTTATAATATTCATTTGCGATTTCATGTGCTTTAACATATTGATCAAAATCTTTTAAGACTAGGAAGTAATCACTATTAAGTAAGTTACTTAAAATATAGTCAAAATGTGCAGGATTTTGATTTATAGTTCTAATAAATGAAAATACATCTTTTAATCTTTGATCTTTTTCATAAATTTCTCTTGGTTTATACCCATTATTTTCATAAATCTTAGTTACTTCTGCTGCAGTTAATCCAAAGATGATATTATTTTCTTTTCCAGCTTCTCTAACAATTTCAACATTAGCACCATCAAGCGTACCAATCGTTAATGCTCCATTCATCATGAACTTCATATTTCCTGTACCACTAGCTTCTTTAGTAGCTGTAGATATTTGTTCTGATAAGTCAGCTGCAGGCATAATATATTCTGCATAAGTGACGTTATAATTTCTAACAAAAACAACTTTTAATAAATGATTTGTATCTTGATCTTCATTAATCATATCTGCTACAATATCAATAAGTTCTATAACAGCCTTAGCCATTTGATAACTTGGTGCTGATTTAGCACCAAAGATAAATGAATGTGGGTAATAGTTTTGTTTGAATGTTGGATCATTTTTAAGTCTTTGATAAACATAGATGATATGTAGAATATTCATTAATTGACGTTTATATTCATGTAATCTTTTAACTTGAATATCGAAGATAGAATTAACATCTAGTTTAACACCTTGATCTTTAAAAATGCGATCAGCTAAAGCTTGTTTCTTAGCTTTTTTCATGTCATCAACACGTTTTTGTGTATCTTTATCATCTTTAAATGGATCTAGAAGTTCTAGTTTTGTTAAATCTTTTCTCCATGATGTACCAATTTTATCATCTAAAATCTCTACTAATTCTTTATTTGTATGGATTAACCATCTACGATGTGTAATCCCATTAGTCTTATTATTAAACTTATTTGGATATAGTGTATAAAAATCCTTCATTTCATTTTCTTTTAAGATATCTGTATGAAGTGCTGCTACACCATTAACACTAAATGAACCATAAATACAAATATGAGCCATTCTAACATGATTGTGTCCAATAAGTCCCATTAAATAAATTTGTTCTTTATTAAATCTTCCATCATCTTCTAAGACTTTTTTAAATCTGCGATTCATTTCTAAAACGATCTCATAGATTCTAGGTAACAAGTTTCTAAATATGTCTTTACCCCATTTTTCTAATGCTTCAGCTAAAATAGTATGGTTTGTAAATGCACAAGTGTTCGTTGTGATTTCCCATGCTTCATCATATCCAATACCTTCTTCATCCATAAGAATTCTCATCATTTCAGGAATGACAAGTGTTGGATGTGTATCATTAATTTGGAATGTATAGTATTTATGAAAATCGCGTGTATTTCTACCTAATGCTTTATGTTCTTTAATTGCGTGTTTAACACCTGCAGCACTAAAGATATAAGATTGAAGTAATCTGATCGTTTTTCCATCTTGAGTTGAATCATCTGGATATAATTGATCATCAACACCATCTACGATTTTTTTGTAATCTTCGCCTTGATGTTTTTGTAATTCTGATGGTTCAGTAGCCCATAATCTTAAAGATGTTACCACACCATTTTGATCACCAACGATTTTTACATCATAAGGCACCGCTTTAATCCAAACTGGATTAATTAATTTAGTATGTTCAACGTATCCAAATAATGGAATATTAATTGCATTTTCTTCATCTTTTGTTTCCCAAATAAATGGTTTTTCTAACCATGGATCTGGATGTTCTACTTGTTTATGATTCTTAATTTCTTGAACAAAAAATCCGTGTTTATAACGAATAGAATTACCATATAAAGGTAGTGAAATAGATGCTGCAGAATCCATAAAACATGCAGCAAGTCTACCAAGACCACCATTACCAAGGCCGGCGTCTTCTTCAGCGTGTTCAACTTCATTTAAATCAATTTTTAAATCATTAAAAGCATCTTTTACAACATCATAATAACCGCTATTTTGAAGGTTATTTGTTATTAAACGTCCCATCAAAAATTCCATTGAAAAATAAATGGTTTTCTTTAATTGATTTTCTTTGACATAGTTATTGGTATTTTCAAAATCTTTAGTTAAACTTTTGTCCAATAATTCTGCTAAAACAGTATATCTTTGATAGACTGTTGATGTGTTAACATCAGCATTAAAATGATCTTTTAAACCCTTTATAAAAGCTTCCTTAAAGCTATCTTTATTATTAAATACATTTTGCATATTGTGTATTCTCCTTACATAGTTTGTCTATTATATTTTACCATGAATTGATACAAATAAACCATTGGTACCGTTTACACAAAATACATTTTTTACAAAGAAAAAAGGGTGAAGAATTCACCCTTTGACTTAATTTTGAAATAAAATATAAATTAACCTTTTGTTGCACCTGCCATAATACCTTCGATAAGGTATTTTTGGAACGCCATATATAAAGCTGTAATAGGTACCCCAACAAAGATTGCACCTGCTGCAAACGCACTATAATGTTGATAATTTAGGTCATTAATAAATCTAAATAAACCAACCGCAAGTGTCCATTGCTGTGTAATATCATAATCAGGAAGTGCACCTTCTGGCTTAAATCTTAATAGGTATCCTGGAAGCATATAATCCATCCATGGTCCCATAAACATCGATACCGCAACAAACGTTAAAATAGGAATAGCAAGCGGTAAGATGATCTTAACAAATATTTGTAATTTATTAGCACCATCAATCATCGCAGATTCATCTAAATCCTTTGGAATTTGAGATAAGAACCCTTTGATAAGCCATAAGTTACCAGGTATCGAACCACCAATATAAAGGATGGATAACGCTGTTGGTTTTCCTAATAAACCAAACTTCCAAAATAAAACATACATCGCAATTAGTCCCATAAATGAAGGGAATGCTTGAAGTACTAAGATCGTTAATAATCCAGCTTTCTTACCTTTGAAACTAAATCTTGCAAATACATATGCAGCACCAGTAATTAAAATAGTACCGACAAACATATTAATTAACGCAATCTTTAATGTATTCCAATACCATCTTGTGAAGTTTGTTTCTTCAAATAAATAATTGAAAGCTCCAAATGATGGATTTTCTGGCCAAATTGCTTGTGGAATATCAGTTCTAAGATTTGCAAATGCCATACCAAAGATATAAATAACTGGAACAATAACAATGATCGCAACCAATGTAATTTCACCATAAATTAAAATTCTTTGGATAAAATTAGAAAGACTAAATACTTCTTTTAAACCTTGTTTAGAAACATTACGTTTCTTCTTTAAATTCCTGTAATGGATAAATCCATAAACAGGAATTAAACCAATAAGACCAACCATAGTGCCTTCATAACCTTTTTTACGTGCATAATCAACGACTGTACCTTGGTGAATGAAAAGCAATAAGATAACAATAAATACAATAAATAACGTTTGTAACAAGTTATTTTGAAGTGATAAGTAAATTAAGATTGCTACTGGTATAAACACAATAAACCCGAGTAAAACCAATAACATATAAAGCATAATTCTCTTAAATAAGACTTCAAAACTCCATAAATGGTTAAGTTCTACATCAGAAACATGAACTCTAGATTTAAGTTTCTTTGCATACATGTATCCATAAATAGGAACCAAGCATCTTAGAAGATGTTTTCTACCTTCATAACCTTTTTTAACTGCATGATCGTATGCTGTTCCCCATAATACGGCTATGATAACGATTGCTATATAAGCAATTAATAAGTATATTAATAACATATCTTAATCCTCCTGGAATGCTCTTGTTCTTGATAGGTTCCATGCAGTTAAAGTCCCTACAAACAAGAATATTAATACAGAGAACACCGATGCCATGTTGAAGATTGAATAATCAACAGTTAATGTATACATCCATGATATCAAGATATCTGTATCTCCAGCAAACCCCCGACTGGCAACCCCAGAGTTTGGTCCACCACCAGTAATGAAGTAGATCACCCCAAAGTTATTAAAATTACCAGAGAAAGTCATAATTAAAATTGGAGCAGTTGAATATAGAACAAGTGGCATCGTAATCTTACCAATCTTTTGCATATTAGATGCGCCATCGATATCTGCTGCTTCATATAAAGTTTTATCAATTGCAGTCATAACACCAGTCATTAATGCCATAAAATATGGGAATCCTAACCAAATATTAACTACGATTAATGTTGTTTTAACAAAAGTTGGATTAAATGGATTACTAAACCATTGAATGTTTGATTCACCTAAATATAATAATTTAGAAAAACCAGTAAGGCTTTCATAACTTACACCTAACATATTAAGGTTTCTTAAAATTTCATAAATTCCAATATCTTGTAAGAAATTATTGATAAAGCCTATTTCATTAAACATAACTGAAAATACCATTTGTGAAAGTAGAGCAGGAATCGCCCATGGAAGAATTAAAATCGTTCTCCATAGTTTTCTAAATACAACTTTTTCACTATTTAAAATAAGTGCTTGTAAGAATCCACCAAAGAACACGGTTCCTGTAGATAATACAGCCCAAATAACAGTCCATCCTAAAACTCTCCAGAATGCTAGACCAAATGAAGCACCAAGACCAGATGTAAAGTTAAATAGTGCTAAAAAGTTTGTGAGTCCTACCCAATCAAAGGTATTCATCATAGATTCATTTCCTGAAATACTTGTAAATGCAATAACAAATCCAAATGCGATTGGCATAATAGAAATAAATGCTAATACAAAAATCGCAGGAGATAAGACGATATATTCAAAACTTTCTTCATATACGTTTTTGAAATATGCGCCATCTTTTAATACTTTTTGTTTCATACGTTTCTTTTCACTTGTAATATAAGCATCTCTTATGCCCCAAGCCATAATAATGAAGAAAAAGAATGATAGAATAACGCCAATTAAACCTTCTAAGAGTAGCATGGTTGAAACATGTCCTTGGATAGGAACCGTCTCAGAAATGGTAAGTGTCGAATAGAGAGAAAAATCACTATCTAGCGTACCAACCATCGCATCCATTAGACCCATATGTCCACTGATGTTTAATTTTTGTGCTGTTCCTAATGTTAAAACAGCCCAATAACCCCTTACAAATAGACCACCTTGATCATAGAAGAAATTATTGTATGATTCTTCAAAACTTAATTTAATATCAGGGTTTAATTCATGATAAACCTTGATCATTAATTTTGTATAATCTACTGCGTTATATTCGTTCCAAGCATATGAGAATGTATAGCTCATTGCTTGTCTAAATGTAACTAAAAATTCTGTTTCTTTATATTGAATACGTTTTGAATTATAAATTAGACTTGGTTCATAATATTCATAAACTTGACCATCTAAACGATATAGTGGCCCTTCAATAGGTACTTTTGTTGGAGATTCTACACTTATAATCTCTTCAGTGTGAAGATCAACATATTTAGGTGTTACACCATCTGTAACTTTTAGATAGTATTTATCATCTGCGGTATAGATTTCACCTGATTTAACAAACATGGTTAAATCATCAACGTTTGTTAATATATTATCTTCATTAAATTGATCCGTTAATACTGTAGTTTCTACAAATTCTTTTTTGTTGCTTCCGTCTTCTTGAGTTACATTTCTTTCTCTGTAGAATCGACCTGCTTCATCTTTATACAATGTTTGTTTTCTCACCAAATGAATAAGATCCTCTTCATTATAATCATTGTTAAAGTCTTCTACTAAAATATCTTCACTTGTAACTAGATTTGTGTATCTGATAGGATTATTTTTACTTAAATCTTGAGCTAAAAATTTAATGAAAAGTTCTTCGGTTAAGTTTTCTGCTCCACCAATTTCATCGATATATAGGTCAAAATCTTCGTAGGTTACGCCATCCACGAGTTTGTTATAATTATATTCTGCCATAAAGCCGTTGACATACCAATCATCCCCGATATCTTTACCAGGTATCTTATCATAAGCATTGATTTCATCTTGATAATGACTTGTGCCAAACTCAATACCTATAAATAAGGCAAAAACGACAAAAAAGAATAGAAACTTAAAAAATTGTCCGTTTAATAATTGTCCTAGGCCCCATATTATCCCAGAAGCAATCGCCTTTATAATGCTAAAAAATTTCATTGAGCCCTCCATATATATATAAACTAAATGAGGACGGCATAAATATTATGCCGCCTCACATCAGTTTAAAGTTTATTTCACAATTTAAATATTAACCAGCTAACCCTACACGAGTTCTATATGATTCTTCAGCTGTTGCAGCTGCAGTTGTTGGAGTAACATTGTTATTCCATACATCAATAATCATAACTTCACCTGGTCCCCAGTAATAAGTTACTTGAGGAATTGTAGGCATTGGAACTGATGTTTCTAATTGATCAGCCATAGCTAATAATAATGTATCAGTACTTACACCTTCAATGTCACTTAAAAATTCAGTCTTGAGTGCAGGTAATTTACCTTTGTATTCATACATTAATTCCATTGCGATATCTGAAGCTAAGAATTCAACAAATTTAATTGCATCTTCTCTATTTTCAGAATATTTGTATACTGCTGCCATTTGAGCACCAGCAAATGTTTGAGTTTCTTTAGCAACACCATTAACTTCAATTGTTGGCATTGGAGCAATTGCAAAGTTTAATTCAGCATCTTTATATGCTTCAATATTCCATGGTCCAGCAATGATATAAGGAATGTCTCCTAACTCAAAGTTAGCGCCAGCACCAATTGAATTGTGAGAACCTGTACCAGTTGTACGAGGTTTAAGTTCGTCTTTCATCCATTCTAAAGCAGGAACTGCATTTTCAAATCCTACTGCTGATGGATCATCTAAATTAACACCAAATGGATAGAATCCAAATGCTGAATAGATTGCTTGAACAAAGTAGCTATCTGCCCAGTGACTAGATGTACCTAAGTAATATAGACCAGCTTCTGCATTAGTTCTACCTGAATCGTCATCAGCAAGTGTAGCATTCCAAACGTCTGCAGCAGCAAACAATTCTTCAAAAGTTGCAGCTGGAGTTTCTACTAAATCAGTATTATAGTATAAACCAACTGATTCTAATGACATTGGAACTGCATATAATCTTTCAACTGCATTTTCACTTTCAGGATCAAATGAGTTATTTGTTTCATCATAAGTTAATGTAGCAATTTGTAACCCTAGTTCAGCTGAACGTTCAGATAATGCTGTACGTGTAGCTTCTGGAAGTGGATATACTAAATCTTCTAATACTGCTTGTGCTAAATGGTCATGTGGGAATTGGAATACGTCAGCACCATTTCCTGATGGACCAAAAGTTTTAAGAAGTTCACGAGCATCAACGCTACCCATGTGTTCATGTTCAACAACGATATCTGGATAAACTTTATTGAATTCTGCAATAACAGCTTGCATATATTCACCGTTTTCATCATCAATCCAAACACGGATTTTTGATTTTTGAGTAAATCTATCAGCAAAGTCAATAAGTTCACCATTATTGTTTGGATCAGTTGGATCTGTTGGATCTGTTGGATCTGTTGGATCTTCTGTATCTTTACATGCAGCAAGAGATAAGCCACCAAGAATTACGAATAATATTAATAGAAATTTTTTCATCGTTGGCCTCCTTAACCTTTCACTACTCTGAATGTGAATGTTTCTTCTGTAACATTACCCCATTCATCAACAACACGCAATACGATTACATAATCGCCTTCAGTTCTTGTATCAAGTACTGAATTTTCACCTTTAGGTACGAATACGAATGATGTTAAGTCACCATCACGGTTATCTGTAGCTCTAAATCTTGGGAATAAGTTTTGATTAAATGGAGCTCCCCAAGGCACTTCAATAATTCTATCTTCAGCATCTTTACCAACGATTGCTGTTGGTGAGATAAATGTTAATACTGGAGCTTCAGTATCCATTGCTAATTCGATATCAGCTTGAACAGTTTCGTTATCGAAGAATAATGTATATTCTGCTTCGTTAACTAATGGTTGTTTTAAGATAATAACAAATGAATTTAATGTTTCGTTTGTAGTCGCAAAGTCAACACGTTCAATAGTAACTGCTGAACCGTATTCACCATCACCTAAGTTAGCTCTAACTTCAAACCAACCTTCGATTTCTTTTTGTGCTAAGTATTTTTGATCAGCATCTGGATATGGAGATTCAACTAAAGCACTTGTCTTAACAATGATTGTTGTTGGATCAACTGCATAAGTACCATCTTTTTCTTCCGCATTATATTCTTTTAACTTAAATGTAAATGCTTCTTCTGAAAATGCTGAAGGATCGTTATAATATACATTATCTCCAGCTGTATAAGCATTTCCTTTACTTACTACATAAGATACACCTGTATCTCCTACTACTGGAGTTTCAGGTAGTGCGTCCGCTAAATTAACATCACCAGTTTTTTTAGTAGCGTCATCACCAGCATAAATTAATAAACCGTCATCAGCTGTTGTAGACTGAATCATCGCTGCTTTAACAACCATACCATCAGTTGTTTTACCAGCTGTACTAAATATTTGTGCAGGAGTTCCCCATACACCATAGTTAGTTCCATAAGCTTCTGCATCATTAACCCATTCGCCCCAAGCATGAACGCCTAAAGTTTCTTCATATGCGCCAGATGGATCAAAATAAACTAATAATAAATTATAGTGATCATTTGAAGCTATAAATACTTTCGAAGCTAAATCAGCATCTTTAGAGTCTGCACCTTGGAAAATGTAAACATGAACTGTTTCACCTTCGATAATTGTATCATTAGGAATTAAAACATCACCTGTTAATTTTCTATCCCAATTTTGTGCGCCATCTTTCCAATAGACAGCAATAAACCCTACTTCTGTACCAACAGCAACATCATCATAATTCCAGTACGCACCAAATGCATCTGTGCCATCTGCTATTTTAGGTGTTGCAGTACTACCCCAAGCATGTGAACCTAAATCTGTATAGTCGCCATCCCAAGCTTGGAAATGGATAACTAAATCACCTGTACCAGCAGCTGATGCTTTGACTCCGAAAATAGCAGCAACTGATAATACTAAGAAAAAGGCTAATAAAACTTTTTTCATTTTCTTCCTCCTATATTTTTAAGAATTTCAATATAATTCTTGACACTTAAATTCTATCACATAAGTGAAAATAATGTAAACGCTTTTAACCGTATGCAATTGTGCAACCGTTTTCTTTTTGTAATCGCTAACACGTTATTAACATTTTAACAAAAATACGTGTTATATTTGTATTATGAGGAGGAATTTGAAATGAAAAAAATATTAACATTATTATTGTTTATAATTACATCAATAGCATTTGGACTTTCAGCGATTGCTGCTGATTTACCAACAACACTTGTTATTCATTATTATAGATACGACGAAACATATACTGGATTTAATTTCCATATGTGGGAAAAAGAACCTGGTGATTTACCAGGAACGGATCATGCATTTGATGTCAATCAAACGGATGAACACGGGGTATACTTTGAAATGGATTTAACCACTGAATATCCAACAGCAACCCTTTTAG
This sequence comes from Acholeplasmataceae bacterium, assembly GCA_041654955.1. Taxonomy (GTDB): domain Bacteria; phylum Bacillota_I; class Bacilli_A; order Acholeplasmatales; family Acholeplasmataceae; genus Mariniplasma. The sequence goes on from JBAZCK010000029.1 coordinate 14,793, forward strand.
GTATTATTATCAAACAAGGCGGTTGGGATGGTTACCGCGAACCAGGTGGAGATCGTTTCATTAATTTAGAAACTATTGAAGTTATTGGCGGTGTTGCTCACGCTTATTTTGTTGAAGGTGATGTTAGAATCGGCATGTCAAATAGCGATCTAGAAAATAACATTCCAGATTATCGAGCTAAAATATTATCAGCTGCGTTTAATCAAACACAACAAATCGTTTTAAAAACAACGCATATCCCAACTGAAGGATATGAAGTTTATGAAAATGATGTCTTAGTATTATCAGGGACAACAACATCAAAAACTACAACAATTACAGTACCTAACATTGATATCTCAAAAACGTATAAAGTAAAAGCGCTTTTTGATACTGAATTATCAAGTGAATCTGTTGTGTCTTTACAAAACATTTATGACACACAAGCATTTGAAGATTTATATACATATGATGGCACTCTTGGTGTTAGTTTTGAAGATGAGTTTACAGTCTTTAGATTATGGGCTCCACTTAGTGAATCAGTTACACTAAACTTATATAATCAAGGTCATCCAAATTATGATAACGAAGGCAATTCAAGTAATGAGTTAACACCTTATCAATCTGAACCAATGTATAAGATTGAAAGTGGTGCATGGGAAATCAAACTTACAGGAGATTATGCTTTTAAATACTACACATTTTCTGTCGTAAACAATAGTCAAACCTTTGAAGTTACAGATCCATATGCTTATTCTACTGGTGCTAATGGTCAAAGAGGTATGATCGTTGATTTTGATGAAACAAATCCAAACGGATGGACTTATGATGATAGACCAGATACAATCACAAATTTAACTGACTATATCGTCTATGAATTACATGTTAGAGATTTAACGACACATAACACGTGGAACGGAACTGAAACATATCGCGGCAAGTTCTTAGGTTTAACTGAAACTGATACAACATATACTGATGGTATCAACACAGTTACAACCGGTCTTGACCATATTGAAGAATTAGGGGTTAACGCTGTTCA
>JBAZCK010000030.1:0-15505 GCA_041654955.1 Acholeplasmataceae bacterium
AGCTCATATCAACTGGACAATAGCCACCATCATAGACTGCATGACAGCTTGTTTGATCACTTAATAAATCAATTTTAATTTGGTGTGTGTTTGCATATTCCAATAAATTAACAATATTACCGTGATAGGCAATCGCAATTGCCTGACCTTGTTTTTGATGTTTTAAAGCTATATCAAAAGCTTCTTTCTCACTAGTAGTAACAATAGAAACCCATTTTTGTGCATGTCTAGTTTCTATTCTTGATAAATCAACTTCTGCGATGATGCCGACACCACCAGCAATTTCAATTGCTTTTCCTTGTGCACCACTCATGCCACCTAGGCCAGAAGAGATGAATAATTTATGTTTTAAGTTCTGATCCTTAGGAATACCTAACTTCAATCTTCCTGCATTAAGTAATGTAGAATATGTTCCATGAACAATACCTTGAGGACCTATATACATAAATCCCCCTGCAGTCATTTGACCATAATTTGCAACACCTAATGCTTGAGCACGGTTGAAATCGTGCATATTATCGTATAAACCCACCATAAGACCGTTTGTTAAAACAACACGTGGGGCTAATTTATGTGAATGAAATAAGCCAAGTGGATGTCCTGATAAGATGGATAATGTTTGTTCATCTGTCATGATTTCAAGATATTTTTTGATGAGGTGATATTGCATCCAATTTTGACAAACTTGCCCAGTTTCACCATATGTAACTAGTTCGTAGGGATATAAAGCTACATCAAAATCAAGATTGTTATCCATCATTACTTGAAACGCTTTGCCTTCAATCGTTTGACCTTTATAATGATCAATAGGCATACCCTTAATATTTTTTTGAGGTCTAAAGCGATACCCGTAGATTCTACCTCTTGTTAAAAGTTCATCAAGAAATTCTGGTGCTAGTATATCGTGCCATTTCTTTGGAATGTATCTTAAGGCATTTTTTAAAGCTTGCTTGATATCAGCTTGATTAAGTGTCATCTCTCTTTTGGGTGCTCTTCTGATACCTTCAACAAATTTAGGATAATTAGGTAGTTCATCAAATATACTTTCTAAAGTTATGATCTTACTCAAAAATATCATCTCCTTCAAATAAATAATGGTAAGTTTTATCATCTTGTAAAAGCGACTCTATTTTATGCATATGTGGATACATGACTTCATCTTTTTCAATAAACGGTATATGTTTAGTGAAAAATTCAAAAGCACGATTCGTTACTTCACCAAGTTTATCTTTTCCCCTAAAATGAATAGCTTGGCATGCAGCAAATATCTCTAATGCGATAACTCGTCTAGAATTTTCTAAAATATCTTTAGCTTTTCTAACCGAGATTGAACCCATAGAGACGTGATCTTCTTGATTTGCTGATGAAGGAATCGAATCTACAGAAGCAGGATGAGCTAAAACCTTATTTTCGCTAACAATAGAAGCAGCGGTATATTGAACAATCATAAAACCAGAGTTAACTCCTGAACAAAGTGTTAAAAATGGAGGAAGACCATCATTTAGTTTTGGATTAACTAATCTTTCAATACGTCTTTCACTAATATTTGCTAGTTCAGATATGGCTAGTGCAATATAGTCAAAGCCCAAAGCTAGTGGTTGTCCATGGAAATTACCAGCACTAATAGCTTCTTGAGTCTCTTCAAATAATATAGGGTTATCTGTTACAGAATTCATTTCTATATCTAAAATGTTTAAGACATGGTGATAAACATCTAGTGAAGCACCATGAACTTGTGGTGCACATCTAATTGAATATGCATCTTGAACACGTTTTTCACTTTGATGAGTTATGTTTTGACTATTTTTAAGATTTCTAATGATTTGATCTGCAACTTCCATTTGACCTAGATGGCGTCTTACATGTTGTATTTTTGGATCAAAAGCATCAATGATACTTTCTAAAGCTTCCATCGTTAAAGAAAGTGCAAGATTTGCATATTTGATGAGTTTGAACGCATCATATAAAACTAATGCTCCAATAGCGCTCATCGCTTGTGTACCATTAATCAAACTTAATCCTTCTTTTGGATAGAGTTTTTCTAAAGGTTTAATATCTGCTTTTTTAAATGCTTCTATAGAAGGCATTCTTTGACCTTCATAATAAACTTCACCGAGTCCTATAAGAGGTAGACTCATATGAGATAGTAAAGCTAGATCACCACTAGCACCCAAACTACCTTGCTCAAATACTACAGGTATAATATTTTTATTAAGAAGTTCTACCATGAGGTTAAGAGTTTCTAAGCGTATCCCACTGTAGCCTTGAATTAAAGCATTTACTCTTAATGCCATCATTGCACGTACTGTTTCAATAGGTAATGGATTTTTCATGCCACATGCATGGCTCTTAAGTAAATTCTCTTGAAGCTTTTCTAAATCTTCATTCTTTATTAATACATTAGCTAAATGACCAAATCCTGTATTAATACCATAAACTGGTTTTCCCTTGTTTATGAGTTCTTGCACAAATAAACTTGACTTATTTACTAATGTTTGACTCTTTTTTGATAGTTCAACTTTATCATGACCTTTTGCGATATTGAAAAGGTTTTTTAAAGTCAGTGTATGACCGTCTAATGTTATCATTTATATGTGATTCCTTTCTAAAAATGTAAGCGTTTGTACAATGATATTTTAACATATTTATTGGTAAAAAGATAATCTAATTTAAGGAAGTGTTTTAGTGTAATTGTACGAAAACATATCATTAAATAAGATATTTTATGTATATTTTTAACTTTACTTGCATTCTTCAAAAATCTTGTCTATTTTTCATGTATAATAATATTAGGTGATGGTATGCGAAAGATAAATTCTAGTTTAATTACAGAAGAAGTAAAACGTTTAGCTTTAGATGCCAATTGTGATTTGGGAGAGTCATTCATTGACATTTTAAGAAAAAAAATTAAAGAAGAAAAATCAAATATTGGGAAAAATGTTTTAGAACAAATCGTCGAAAATGATGAAATTGCTCGAACAGAAAAAGCACCGATGTGTCAAGATACTGGATTAGTTGTGTGTTTTGTTGAAGTTGGATATGATGTTCATATAGAGGGCGACCTTTATGAAGCAATTAATCAAGGTGTTAGAGAAGCTTATGAAGAGGGCTTTTTTAGAAAGTCTGTTGTCAAGCATCCGCTTGACAGGAAAAACACACAAGATAATACACCTGCTATTATTCATGTGAAATTAGTAAAAGGCGATAAAATCAAAATCACATTAGCTCCAAAAGGTGGAGGTAGTGAAAACATGAGTTTGGTTAAGATGCTTACACCAGCTGAAGGTATTGAAGGTATAAAAAAATTGGTGTTACACACTATTTTTTATGCTGGTGGTAAACCATGCCCACCCTTAATTGTTGGTATTGGTATTGGTGGAAACTTAGAAAAATCAGCATTGATTGCTAAGGAAGCTATTTTACGAGATGTCGGGGATGTGAATCCAGATCCGATATTAGCGAATTTAGAAAAAGAGATATTAGATGAGATTAATCAACTTGGAGTAGGTCCAATGGGATTTGGTGGATCTACAACAGCACTTGCAGTAAAGATAAATGTTTATCCTTGCCACATTGCATCTTTACCAGTAGCAATCAATTTACAATGTCATGCATCAAGACATAAAATGGGGGTTATCTAATGAATTTTCGGACACCAATAACCCAAAAAGATATTGAGAAAATGAGAGCTGGCGATATTGTTTATTTATCTGGTATTATTTATACAGGTAGAGATCAAGCGCATAAGAAGATGGTTGAAGCTATCTTAAATAAAGAAGATTTACCTTTTGATTTTGAAGGACAAGTGATTTATTATGTTGGTCCAACACCCGCAAAAGAAGGGCGACCTATTGGTTCTTGTGGACCAACTTCTAGTTACCGCATGGATCCATTTGCCTTACCATTAATGAAAAAAGGGTTAAAGGTTATGGTAGGTAAAGGCGATAGAAGTGATGAGTTTATCAAACAAATGATTGAGCAAAAGGCTGTTTATTTACAAGCAGTTGGTGGTGCTGGAGCATTATTGTCTAAAAAAGTTATATCTAGTCAAGTCATTGCATATGAAGAATTAGGACCAGAAGCTATACATAAGTTGGAGGTAGATGAGTTTCCAATGATTGTAACCTATGATATGTATGGCGGGAATATGGTTAAAGATGAAGTTGAAAAATATAGAACTATTGAAATAGAAAAATAAAGGCCAATCAATGGCCTTTTTTATTGAAATGTTTTTATTATTATGTATGATGATAGAAGTTTTTAAAAAGATTTAAGAAATGAAACACAATAAACAAATCTGCAGAACCACCAATACTGATGTTGTGATTTATACAGTAAGTTGTAAAATCTTTTATATCTTTATCTATATAAGGATTTACTTGAGCAGCCATTTGTTTAAAATGTTGATAAGACTTTAAGGAACCTGCACGTTTTAATAATACAGTATCCTCACTATGAATCATAAAAAATAGAAGTAGTTGATGTTGGTTTTTGTCTTTGAATGTATCGATGTGCAAAAATGTTTTTTGAGCTTTTTGTATTGTAGGTAGACCGTTGAATACTTCACCTCTAATGCCAGTGATTTGATATTGCAAAAAAGATTTGACACCAGCAGTTTGCACATTTTTGTTGAAATCTTCTAACACATCTTTTGCTAATGATTTAATTCTAACAAATAAATCGTTATAGGCTAAGTTATGTCTAATCACATAACCAATAGATAATAAAACGAAACCGAGTATATAAATTAGGCCTTTGTATGTATTAACTTGATCAGTTTTTTTAAACATTTCAACTTCAGCGTTTAGTCCAATGGCTCTAGCTCTTTGATAGAGATTTTCATCATCATATAAAAATCCGAGTTTTAATATATCCAATAAATAAGGTTTGATAATAGCTTTTGATCTCTTCATCAAATCATAATTCATATCATTATGAGATCCATTAGAAGATGGTGTTACTAAGCCAAATTTATTTTCTAAATTTAATTCTTTTAGTATGGAAGTATCTATAAAGTCATCGATTGATTCTTCAATATATTGATATATCAATAGATCGATGTATGAAAGAACCTCATGGACACTATGATTCTTTTCTTTCATACAAATAAAAGCTGGTTTGTCGCATAACAGACATTTTCTTGGGTTGATATCGTAATCATTTCTAGATATCATTTTTCCATAAATATATAAATCAAGATCAACTAGACGTCCTAAAGGATGATTTTCTTCTATGTGAATAAGATCTGATTTTAATTTATACTCTGAAGTAGATTTGATGCTATATATGTTATATGGCCCATCTAGGCTCTTAAATTCATTCTTATCTATGATATCAAATGTTTGATACATGACTTGATCAAGTTGATTAACAAGAAAAGAGCTAGAATACCTGTTTTTATCATTTCCAGGTGTATTAGCCTTGAGTGTAACTAATATTGGATGTATATTTGCTAACTTTGAGATTGTATTAAATCTTTCTTCTCGATCAGATAAAATTTTATCGAACATTAAATAAATCGCGTCCTTTTTTTGAAATGAGATACTTGTATGTAGCTTTTGGGACTAACTGTTTAATGGCTTTATAATCTCTTTTGTAAGCTAGATCTCTAATATATGAAGCACTAATCACTTTGTTATTGATTTCTTTTCTATCAATAATTTCAATATGATTTATTAAGAGTTTTTCCATTGTTTTATTGTAGGAGTTTGTTAACGGGTCTAATGGTTCTTGTCCAACGTATCTTTTATCTATCTTAAAGATAGGCATGAAGTAGTTTTTAAAAATTGAAATATCTAGATTCGTATATACTTCCATTTTTGCTTGTTCTTTTAAAAAGTATGTGGGAAAAGTAGCTCTAGATATCATGTAATGAGTTGAAGGTAGAACATATACATTTTTAAGATGACTTATTGTTTTTTTAAGTATTTTAAATCTTGTTTCATAACTTATGATTGAAGCGTCTGTCTCAACCAAAAAAATGATAACATCATCATTTAATCTAGCGGTGTGTTCTATTAAGTATAAATGTCCTAATGTCATAGGATTTAAATTCATAACAATACAACCTCTAGTTGCTTGTTTCTTAGGAAGATCTTGAGCTAATGAAGTTAGATTGTTTGTTATATTTTGCTCTTTGTTCTCATATAGAACAATGTCATCTGTTTCTATTATTTGATGTAATGAAAAATTTGCGAATATTTTTTTATTTTCTGGTTTGGTAAATAAGAAGTAGTGCTCAACATGATGTGCTTCTAAATCAAAAAGTAAATGCGATAAAATCTTAGCACTTAAATTTTGAGATTGATAGTCTGGATGTACAGCTATCATTTTAATAACGTTATGATCAATAGATCCTGTTGCAACCAAAGTATGTTTATCATATATACCAATCGTTTTAGTTACATTCGTTTCATAAATTAAATCATTTTTTTCAAGAAGTTCTTTAACATCATTAATTTCAGATTCTAAAATAATATCTTTAAATTGATAATCCATCATTAGGCATCATACCTCGTAAATTGAATCGATGATTGATCCATCTCTATATCTAATAAGACCAACAACTCTATCTTTGTGAGGATAAAATTCTGGTTCTCCTGCAATATCTAAACTCATTTGATAGAGTTCATCTATTGTTTTTATGTTTAGTTTTGAAGACTTTAATCGTTGGATTAAATCTGCTCTTTTTGGATTAATGGCAATACCTCTTTCGGTAACAAGTACATCAATGCTGCTACCTGGTGTAGATATGGTTTGGATGTGCTTTCTAATCGAAGGGATTCTAGATTTTACTAAATTTGTTGTGATGATTGTAAGTTTTGATTCATAAGCAGTGTCAGAATGACCACCACTACCACCCATCAGTTTATGCGTAGAAGATGTTGTAACATTCACATTGAAATTAAGATCTATTTCAGTAGCACCTAATATGACAATATCAAGTTTACTTGCAACATTTTCGTTATAAAAAGGATTGGCATACATGGACGCATCCATAAGTAGATGCTGATCGTTCTTTTTAAAAGATTTCACAGCGGTAAGATCAAAAGATTGTACATCGTAAAGTTTTTCAAATAAGCCAGCCTCATGCATATCAACTAAACTAGCAGTAATGCCACCACTTGCAAAAGAGCCTTTAATAGATCTTGTTTGCATGATATCTTTTAAAAAATGACTTACTGCAATACTTGTAGATCCAGCACCTGTTTGAAAAGACATTTTGTTTTTGATTAAACCTAATGTATCTATTAATGATACTGTGTCTTTTGCTATTTTTAATTGAATAGGATCTCGTGTCATCTGTGTTGTTCCAGATTCAATACCAGTAGATAACCCAATTTGATCAATTTTGATGATATAATCGACAAACTCATGAGAAATTTCATTTTTCGAAAGTGCATCTAATATTGTATCAGTGACAACTACTGTATGCTTTGCATGATATAAGTCTGGATAAATATAGCCAAGAGGTCCACAAGGGTGTATACCATCAATACCATTAGCGTTTCCCATTTTGTCTGCTGCGCTAACTGCGATAAAAGCAACATCGATTTTAATTTCACCTGTTTCTATGGCTCTAGCTCTACCACCATGTGTGTCCATAATGAGTAGATCTTTTAAGTGTCCATGACTGATTGCTTCTGCAACCGGACCATTGACATAATTAGTATATATTTTATCAACATTTTTAGCTTTAATTAATTCTACTAAAGGTTCATGAACAGGAAAAATAGCACTTGGGGCTAAGGTTAGATTTTTGATATTTTTTTGTTTGATGACTTCAAGGACTTTATTTAACAATAAATCACCATTGCGATAATGGTGATGAAATGATAATGTCATACCATCTTTGATTTTTAATATATCAAATAAAGTTGAAATAGAATCAACTGTTTTGACAATACCTTTGTGATTTTGTTTTGGTATGGGTTTATATGTATCTTGTAAAAAAGCATCATCAGAGATAAAAGGTTTATATGGACTTGGAATTTTTCGGTTTAATCTATTAAGTATCACATCATCAGTCCTTTATTTTTTCTAATATATGTTTAGCACGTAAAATGATAGGTTGGTCAATCATTTTTCCATCCACAGAAAAAGCACCTAGACCATCTAGATCAGCTTTTTCTTTAGCAATCATGATTTTACGTGCAAAGTCAATTTCTTCTTGAGTTGGCATAAAAATCTCATTGATGGTATCAATTTGATTTGGGTGAATGCAAGCTTTTGCATTCATACCTATATTTTTAGCATTAAAAGTATCTTGTTTTAAGCCGTTTATATTATTCACATCTGTATAAGGTGTATCGATTGCATTTTTTTGATATGCTTTTGCAGCATAAATCACCATATTTCTAGCAAACTCTATTTCTCTGCCTTCTAAAGTACGTGATACACCTAAGTGAGTTGCTAAATCTTCAGCCCCGAGTAATAATCCAGTAACTCGAGGAATTTTTGCGATGTTTAAGGCATTTAATACAGATTCAGGTGTTTCAATAAGTGCAATCACATGGAAAAGATGATCAAACTTCATTTTTTTCTCTAAAGATGTAAGTGTCTTATCTAAAAGAAGAAGTGATGCTTCATCAGCTTTAGGTAATAAAAAGCCATGTATAAAAGGATGAATGATTGTTTGTACTTCATCGATATTATTTATTCTGATGATAATTTTTTTATGTTGCATATGAAAATGATTTAAAAATGAAACAAGAAGATCTTTTGCAGCATCCTTTTCAGAAGCTATGACACCATCTTCTAGATCAAAAATCACTGCATCTGCATTAAATATATCAGCGTTTTGCATCATGCCTGGATGATTTGCAGGAATAAATAATAGACTTCTAATCATGATAAACACCTAACCTTTTACAAGCCGTTTTAATTCTTGCCATAATCGTATAATCTAGAGCACCTTTATCTTTAATAAACACAGATACGTTTTTAACATTTAAGTCATCAAGTGTTTTTAAAGCAACTGCTTTAATTTGATTACCAAATTGTTCAAAAACAACACTCTCAATTTCTATGGATAGAGTATCAGCTTTTTTGATTGTAACGATACAATCATTAGATTCATATGTACCCGCACTTGCAATTGTTTTAATATAGATCACCTATCTTTTTATTTTCGAAACAGCAATCACACGATCCATCTCATTTTTTACAATCATATAACCACTGTCAACGTCCATACCTGGCTTAGCCAAGCAAACATCAGCTCCAGCACCGATTGCAACATGAGTTGTAGCTATAGCTGAAAGATTAGTTTCATTACATGTGCCGCCACAGTATGCACCAATACCTTTTTCTTTACAGTATAAAATAGCTTCTGCAATATGGTGTAAACCACCTAAATCAGGTGTTTTAATTTGTAAAATATGACCAGCTTTGTTATCTGCGAAATATTTGATATCATCTAAGTTATTACACCATTCATCTGCTACGATTTCAACATGAATACCACGATCATCTAGTTCTTCACGTAATTTTTTCAACATAAGCATGGTATCTTCTCTATTACCTTGATCAAAAGGACCCTCAAGTCTTAATTTAAAAGGAGAAGCAGCTTCTTCTAAGTCTCTACAATATGAAACTATTTTAGGCATATCATCGTTAAATGCGATACCTATAGTTCCATAAACATCTATATGAATAATTGGTTGATAATCTTCATTAATTCTTTGAGTTAATATTCTGTTTTTTAACCATTCAATATAAGCGATGAGTTTTTCACCATGATAACCTAATTTTTCTTTAACATTGTTGATTAATGCGTGTGGTAATGAGGCAACCTCTTTTAATATCATTTTATCAACATTTGTATAACGGTCATCACCTGTTTGAGCAAATATCGGGATTGGATTTAACTCATTGAGTGATGGATTATATTCGTTTCTAATAACTTCAGCCATGGTTAAACGCATCTTTATCGCTACAGCAGAAAGTAATGCTTGAGATATGCCATATCTTATTGCAGTATGTAGGCGTTTGCCATCAACTTTAATGCTGTCGAATATAGAAGCCATTTCTTTGAAAGTAGTAATCTCTTTGTTTAAGAGAAGTGGTTTAATATGTTCTTCCATAAATGGAATATATCGATCTGCTAGAAATAGAGGATCTCTACCACCTGCACCACTATATTGGACTGCAGCACAATCACCTTGTGCTATACTTCCGTCTTCTAAAATAAGCTGAATAGATATTGCTTCACCAGGAACTCTTATTTTTTCGAAACCTTCAGTAAGTGGCTCACCGACATATAAGAATCCATCATGGATTGCATCTTTTTTTATTGCTTTTTGATCGTCAAAATAAAATCCTGTATAAGATTTAGTAAATACTATGTTTTTAATGTTCATTGTTTAGTCGTCCAATTAAATGTCCTTGGCTGACTGCATATACATCATCTACAGTCATCTGGAAATCTAATGCTCTATTTTCTTTATTAGCCCTTTCAAGTAGTTTTTCTTTATGGAAATTTTTAACTTCTTCAGACATTCCTAAATGTCCAAATTCTAAGATACGAATACAGCCTTCATTATCTCTAGCAGGTAGTACTTCACCTAATGTTTGTTTGCTTGGTGCAAATGGAACATCAATAATGCCATATTCAAATGCTTTAATGACACCGACTGCAATATCACCCATACCTAAATCAATAACTTTATCCATTAAACAAGTAACTTCTTTTCTAATCATTTCTTTTTCTTCTTTTAATTTAGCTGAATCAGGATAGGTTTGATCTTTAAGCAGGTTTACTACAAATTTAGAAGCTTTAATGCCTATTGCGTTCATCTCTTTTGTAGGAACACCAATAGATTCAACAGGCGTCTTAGTGATCATTTTTGTTGCTTTAGCTAGTGTAGCGACAGTAGAAGCCATAGAAATTAAACCTAAAGCTTTACTTTCATCTTGTGGGAATCCACCCATCCACTGATGAAAAACTGTTGTTACATGCATATGTTTATGACCAAATGTAAATAAATAATAATCAGTTAGTTCTTTTAACATGTGTATTGCTGCAACATCTTGAGTCACGTTACCACATTGACCATAACCAACAGTTATATGTTTAACGCCTTGAGTAGCAGCGAGCAATGATTCAATAATACCAATCGTAATTGCTATTGATGGTGGAACAAGTGTGCCAGTTAAAGGACCAAATGGTTCTCTATTGATATGAATGTCTTGCTCTTCATAAAATCCGACTAAACGATCACAATATTGCCAATAATAAATTGAATCAGCAAGGGAAATATTTTTAGCATAAGGAATATTATATGAAATACCGCCACCTTCATTTGATGTCCAACCTGCAGCATGAATAATTTCTGATAATAATCTTGCATCAGGGGTTCCATGTCTTGCTTGAAGTGGTACATTAATCGCATCTAAGATTTGTTTACATCCAGATACACCGTGATTAACGGCAGGAAAACCATTTAATAATGATCTACCTTCACGCTTGCTAATCTCAATACCTTCTTCAGCTTCTTGATAGCGATTATGTCTCGTATAAGAATCGATGGTTGCTGGTAGAAAATCAGCACCAGCTTTTTCTAAGTGTTTCATAAGTTCGATATGTTGTTCAATAGTCGCAACACCTGCTCTGGGCTGAACATAAGTTCTTTGTTCTTTCTCTGCTTGTAATAATTTAAGTGCAAAATTTTTATGTGCTGGAACAGCTTTTAATGTTTCTACAGCTTTATCTAAATCTAAAAGAGGATCTGATCCTGTTGGCCAAGATGATAGAACTTCTTTTCGTACTTCTAGAAATTTTTCCATTGACCATTTTTTGTTTCTTACTTGCATGATTTTCTCCTAAAGTTTCACCATATATTTTTTCATAATTCTTAATGCGATTTCAGGATAATCCATAGATAATAAACCCATGGCAGATAATACATAGGTCTTATCTAGTAGATATTCTGGATTATGTGGTCTTAGCTCCATAGGTTTGCTTGCCATCTTAGTCCCATTCTTTAAGATTGCAACAGGATCTTTACTACTAATGACAACCCCACCAGTACCAATGAAATAATTTGTTTGCGTTAAGTCTTTTCCAACTTGATAATACATAACACCCATTGGAGTATAGACACCTTTTAGTGTGCCTACATGTCTTGAGGTAGCAACATCAATACATTTGCCTGCAAAAATATCATCAGCGATATAGTCTTCGTCAGTAGAAGAGATGAATTCAATATCATCATGACGTTTGTTCGCTTCTAATTCAATATCTACATTTTGTGTTTTCCAATAACTAAGCTCAGAAGCAGTAAATGATTGTAAGATGCCTAATGAAGAGTATCTCATCCCAAGGTCACCTTCAACAGTTCTTTTTGCAAATGGTTCTTCAAGACCGGATAAAATTGCATTCATTTGTGTAGGAAGACCAGAACTTAATGAATAAATATCAGTTGTTGCACCACCGACATCCGCAAGCATTAAATCACCTAAACCTTCTTCACCACCAAACCCAGTTGATAGAAGTTCAGCAGCCATTAAAACCGCATTAGGTGTAGGAAGAACAACTTCATCAACTAATTTTTCAACTTTTTTAATACCTTTTGCTTCAATGATATTTTTAACAAATATATCTTTGATTTGATCTTTTGCGCTTGTTATGTTTAAGACATTAAGTCTTGGCATAACATTTTCACATATATAAAATTCTTTATTTGCAGCTGCTAGTATTTCTTCAATCTCATCAGTTGCATCTTTATTTCCAGCAAAAACAATCGGAGCTTTAATATCCGATTTAGCTAATTGCTTTGCATTATGTATAACACATTCTTTATTACCACCATTAGCGCCACCAGCTAAAAGGATAATATCAATGTTTTTTTCTTTAATTTGATCAACTTCATGATGATTTATATTATGTGATAAAACAAGTTCAACTTTAGCACCAGCGCCTAAACATACCCTTCTAGCTGCTTCAGTTGTGAGTTCATCTACTAAGCCAATGGCAACCATTTTAAGTCCACCTGCTGCAGAAGAACAAGCAGTAATCTTATCAAACTTAATTTCATAACCAATTTTATCTATTAATCGTGATAATGCTTTTTTATATCCAAGTGTAATATCTTTTTCAACAGTAGTTATCGCTTTTGCAGTTGCAATAATCTCTTCTTTTTCAAGATCAACAGCAGTTAATTTTGTGAATGTAGATCCAAAATCAACCAGCAAATATGTTTTCATTAAATGCCCCCTAAATCTTCACGTATAGTATCTATAACATCTTCAATTTTTACTCCAGGAGGATAGACTCTATTAAAGCCCATCTCTTTAAATCTTTTTTCAACTTCAGTAAAATCTTGTTTGCCGACAACAATGTTACCACCAACATATAGAAGAATATTATCTAAACCTGATTCTTCGCATTTTTCTCTCATGCCACGACAATCAAGCTCACCGTGACCGTATAAAGATGAAACCATAATTAAAGAAGCTGAAGTCTCAATAGCTGCATTTATAAAATCTTCTTGAGATGATAATACACCTACATTGACTACGTTAAAACCTTCTTTTGTAAGTGTATACTCAATGATTTTATTACCTACAGCATGAACATCAGCTCCGATGACACCTATAACAATTGTTTTCATGAAATCCTCCGGAATTATATGGGAAAAGTTTTAAAATTATAAAAACGCTTACATACAATGTTATTCTAAAACATTTTATACTAAAAAACAACAGTAAAACCCCCTTTTCTTACTTTTTTAAGATAATTGTTAGAATATAGAGTTATAAAAATAAATTATGAATAAAATTTTCGGTTATATCATAAATGATATAAAAAAAAGATGGTAAAAAATACCATCTTTTAAGGTCTATTTTTTAGATGTGGGAATAAGATTACATCTCTAATATTTGGAGTATTTGTAAGTAACATGACAAATCTATCGATACCAATACCAATACCACCAGTAGGAGGCATACCATATTCTAAAGCTTCAATGAAATCTATATCCATTTCTGTAGCTTCATCATTACCAAGTGCTTTTTCTTTTACTTGATTTTCAAATCTTTCTTTTTGATCAATTGGGTCATTTAATTCACTAAAAGCATTTGCGTATTCACTTCTCATAATGAACAATTCAAAACGATCAGTAAATCTTGGATCTTCTAAATTCTTTTTAGCAAGAGGTGAGATTTCTATAGGATGTCCATAAACAATAGTAGGTTGAATGATTTTATCTTCAACATAATGTTCGAAGAAAGCTTCAACGATATGACCATAACTAAAATGTTTTTCAACATGAATGTTATGTTCTTTAGCTATTTTTTTAGCTTCATCTAAAGTCATGTGCTTCCAAAAGTCTACACCAGAAACATCTTTGATTGCATCAACCATATGCCAGCGTTTCCAAGGTGCTTGCATGTGAATGATTTGATCTTGATAATTGATATCATAAGTTCCTAAAATATCTTTAGTCACTGTTGATAGACAACCTTCAACTAAATCCATCATGTCATCCATATCTGCATATGCAAGATAAGCTTCAATGGTTGTGAACTCTGGATTATGTTTAGCATCCATACCTTCATTTCTAAATAATCTTCCGATTTCATAAACAGCTTCTAGACCACCAACGATAAGTCGTTTTAATGGAAGTTCTGTTGCAATTCTTAAATAGAAATCCATATCTAATGTGTTATGGTGAGTTACAAACGGTCTAGCAGAAGCACCACCTAAAATAGGGTGTAATACTGGTGTTTCAACTTCTATAAAACCTTTTGAGTCAAAATAATTTTGAATTGAACGGATAATTTTAGGTCTTGTCATCGCAACTATTCTTGCATCATCATTAACAATTAAATCAACATAACGTCTACGTCTAGCTTCCTCTTTATCTTGAAGACCGTGAAATTTATCAGGTAGAGGTCTTAAAGCTTTTGTTAAATGTGTATAATGAGACGCTTTTACTGTTAGTTCATTTGTTTTAGTTCTAAAAAGGATACCTTTAATTCCAACGATATCACCTAAATCAGCTTGTTTAAATAGTTTATAGTTATCTTCACCAATATTGTCTTGTCTAACATAAACTTGAATTTGACCATCACGATCTTTAATATGCATGAAGCCTGCTTTACCTTGGCCTCTTTTTAAAACGATACGACCTGCAATGGATACTTCAATATTTTTTTCTTCTAACTGGTCATGATCAAATGGCTCATAAGTGTCATGGATGGTTTTTGCATCATGAGTTCTTATATATTTTTGCCCAAAGGGATCAACACCTAATTCTCTTAATTCTTGTGCTTTTTCTCTACGCACAAGTTGTTGTTCATTGATATCATCTGGATACATTTTATAATCCTCCTAATCCTTGATATTATATCATAGAAAAAGCCATAATAAAATATTATGGCCTTTTTTCTTCACTCAAAAGTTCATACATCAGTTCATCTTTTTTAGGAGTTAGACTCGTAATTTTCACTTTAATGATTTTTAGTCCTAAATGTAGAGTTAAGATGTCGTTTTCTTTAACAG
>JBAZCK010000031.1:0-15111 GCA_041654955.1 Acholeplasmataceae bacterium
AAAGTTCTTTATCCCATGTTAAATCGTTAATATTAAACAACATAGTTCTTGAAGCGTTTGATACATCTGTTTTATGTGTACCACCAGAAAGCTTGTATAAAAGCCATGTATCAATGGTTCCAAACATGAGTTCATTTTCTTCAGCTCTTTGTTGCCCATTAGGAATATGGTCTAAGATCCATCTGATTTTTGATGCTGAAAAATAAGGATCTATTATAAGTCCTGTCTTTTCTTTAATCAATGGTTCTAAACCTTGTGCTTTAAAATTATTACATATATCTTGAGTCTGTCTTGATTGCCAAACAATAGCATTATAAACAGGATTACCAGTGTTTCTATCCCATATGACTGTAGTTTCTCTTTGGTTTGTAATGCCTATTGCAGATATTTGTTCAGCTTTTAAATTTGCATCAATTAAACACCTTGCCATAACGGTTAAAACACTAACCCAAATATCATTGGCATCTTGTTCAACCCATCCAGGATTTGGATAAATTTGATCGATTTCTTCAAAAGCAATTGAGATAATTTGACTTTGCTTATCAAAAATAATAGCCCTTGTTGAAGTTGTACCTTGGTCTATTGCTAAAATGTATGATTTCATTTAAAAACTCCTCGTTTATGGTCTATAAGATCTTGTAGCGATGACATCAACATGTGTATCACAAATGTTTTCAATGATTATATCTCCTATTTTAACATTATTTTTAATGATTATGTCATTAAGTTTTTCCATTGCTTTGAAAATTAAAGCTTTAGGGATAGGGCTAGATGTTTTTACAGGTAGGCGTGGCATATCAATAAAGTTAGTTTTTACTGTAGATGTTAACATTCTTTTTGGAGATTTAATTTCTTCAAGACCATAAATTAATCCACGCTTACACTTATTGCCAGATATTTGTCCGTCTTTATCAACATTTAGATGACATCCAACAGGACACATAATACATATTAAATCTTTTCCTTCCATCGTTAGACCTCCTCTAAATTAACATAAAGCGGATCTTTTGAGATTAGATCTGATGCTTTTATGCTCACTTTTTGCATTTCAGCAGGTGTGACATATGTTAATATTTTAGTTTTGATAAGTTGATTATTTTGAGTAATAGTTACATTAACTTTCTCATATTTTTTTAGCGTTCTAAATGAAAGTTCAATAGGGTCAACTACATTTGAAAAATTAATAACTTGTGGAATAATATGTTGAATGTGTTCATCTATTAAAATTTCTTTTAATATTTTCTGTTCACTTTGATTTTGATGAATAAATGTTCTAGCGAATTTTCCAGCTTTTTGACTTTCAATAGTCACATCATCAACTAGATCATGAACATGAAGAGCATTACCACATACAAATAAACCAGTAACTGATGTTTCTAAATTTTGATCAACAACAGCGCTTTTTGTATGTATATCTAAATCAATACTTAAATGATCAAATAATTTTACATCTGGAATTAAACCTACAGAAAGAAGAAGCGTATCGACTTTAAAGGTTTTTTGTGTACCATGAATAAAATTTTTATGTTCATCTATTTCTTGAATCGTAATTTCTTCTAATTGAGTTTGACCTTTTATATCAACTACAGTATGAGATAAATATAAAGGAATGTCAAAATCATTTAAACATTGTACAACGTTTCTAGTTAGCCCGTTTGAGTAAGGCATAATCTCAGCTACACCATGAACCTTAGCACCTTCTAAAGTCATTCTTCTAGCCATAATCAATCCGATATCCCCACTGCCTAAAATAAATATACTCTTACCAACTAAATAGCCATCCATATTTAAGTATCTTTGTGCACTACCTGCAGTCATAATACCTTTAGGTCGATCACCAGGAATTGAAATGTGGCCTCTAGTGCGCTCGTAACAGCCTGTTGTTAGGATGACACTTTTAGAATGTATATCGTATTCACCATCTTTAATATTAGAAATAGTAATCTTAAAATCATTAGTTTTTTCGATATCAAGTACAGTGGTATCTAAGAGAAAGTTAATCTTTTTTTCATAAATAAGTTTGATTAATTTTTGTGCATATTCAGGTCCAGTCAACTCTTCTTTAAAAACATGTAATCCAAAGCCATTGTGAATACATTGATTTAGAATACCACCCAGTTGATTTTCTCTTTCAATGATGATGATATCTAGTTGATCATCATAAGCTGCTAGGGCCGCAGAAAGACCTGCAGCTCCGCCACCTATGATACATAGGTCATATCTTTTCATAATTTTACCTTCGTTTCTTCACATAGAATTGGTGTATCAAGTTGATCGTAGTTGACTTTAGATAAAGGTGTATGCGTTTCTCTTGAAATTATTTTTAAGACCAATGATTCACAATAACCACCTTGACAAAGACCACTTCCAGCGCGAGCTCTTTTTTTTATGCCTTTTATGGTTTGGCTACCTAAAGGTCCTTTGATTGCATCAACAATCTCTTGCTCTGTAATATGCTCACATTTACAAATGATTCTTCCGTACAAAAGATTTTCTTTTTGTTTAATAGCCTTTTCTTTTTTAGGTAAGTCTTTAAACACAACTTTCTTTTTTAAAATAGGATTATAAGTTTTTTTGATGGGTAGGTCTATTTTAATAATCTCATCAACTAAATAATTGGAAATCGCAGGAGCAGAGGTGATACCTGGTGAATCAATGCCAGCAACTTGATAAAAACCTTTATTGAGTGTATCTTCTTTAATATAAAAATCATCATAAGTAGAAGAAGATCTAACACCAGCAAAAGATCTGATGATGAGATGATAAGGTATGTCTTTTGCTAAACTATTTGCATGTTCTTTTATGTAAGATAGGCCAGAAGTTGATGTGGATATATCGTCTTTATCATTTATAAATTCACTGGTTGGGCCTAATAAAATATTACCGTGAACTTGTGGAGTAATTAATACACCTTTACCTTTTGAAGTAGGTAGTGGATATAAGACGTGATGAATAAATCCTTTTACACTCTTATCAAGTACAAAATACTCACCCTTTCTTGGGGTGATTTTAAAATCAATAGTTGGATGAATCATTTTAGCAATATCATCAGCATATACACCTGATGCATTGATAACATGTTTTGTTTGGATTATTTCATTGTTTGCAGTTTTTATCTCGTATCCAAAATCATGTTTTGTGATACTTGTAACTAAAGCATTTCTTCTAAGTTCTACGCCATTATTTATCGCATTTTCTAAAGCAAAAAACGCAACCTCCCAAGGAAAACAAACTTTTGTGGTTGGAAGTGACAGTACTTTTGTGACTGAAGGTGCTAAATTAGGCTCAAGTAGTTTTGCTTGATCGTAAGTTAAAAACTCCATGTGTTTAACTTGGTTTAATGTTGCATTTTGATATAGATCATCTAAGATTTTTTCTTCTGTTTTATCATGCGCGCATACAAAAGCACCAGATCTAAGTAATGAAATATTTAATTCTTTTTCTAAATCATCATATAATGCGTTACCCAAAACTGATAGTTTCGCTTTTAATGTATCGTGTTTTGGATCATGTCCTGAATGAACAATCGCGCTATTTGCTCTTGTTTGAACATTTGCGACATCATTTTCTTTTTCTAATACACACACTTTGATATCATATTTACTTAAATTTCTAGCGATTAGTGAACCAATAATACCTGCGCCTATAATTGTATAATCGTACATAATCATACCTCCTTAAAATATAAAAAAAGAAAAAGATGATAGTGTTATCATTTTTTTCTCTCTATGGTCTCTTTATCTAGATTAACTTGTTTTTTATGTCCACAATTCTGGATTAGATGTTGTTACACCAATAGCACCAGCATCGAGACATGCTTTAATATGGTTTTTTGTATGGATAAGTCCGCCCATAAAAATATCTGAATGGACTTCATTTTTTATAGATTTAATCAATTCAACACTTGATGCTGGAAGTATTTCAATAAAGTTGGGGCTTAATTTTCTTGTGATAGCTAAACTTTGCTCAAGAGCAGTTGAATCTTTTAAAAAGAATCTAAAGATACCTATCACATTTCTTTTTTTACAGACTTCAATAACTTTGGGCTTACTTGAGATAATACCATCCACATTTAGTGATTGAATTAAATAGATAGCACCAAACTCATCACTGCTCAAGCCTTTAATAAGTTCAGAATGAATCAAGACTTTTTTACCATGAGCTTTCATTTCTTTCACTAAATCAGATAATTGAGCTAGTTGAAAGTTCATTAAGATCCCATATGTATAATCAAGAGATAAAAACTTTTTAAATGTTTGATGATTGCTGATGGCAGGAATAATTTTTTGGTTTATAATCATTTTGAGTGCTCCTAAAAAAATATGCAAAGAAAAATAGATCATCTATTTATTACTTTGCTCTGGTCTCTTTACTATCTTAACTTATATTTATATTATATGCCTTAATGAAATGCAAGTCAAGAAAGTATAAAAAATAATACTTAATTGTTGACAAATCAACAAAAATATAGATAATATAAAGTAGTAATATAAAAAGAGGTGGATTATGCTAAAAATATTTAGATATCTTAAATGGTATCACTGGATCTTTATTTTGTTTATCATACTATTCATATACATCCAAGTAAGATTTGATCTGATGTTACCTGAATATATGGGAAATATCATAAAAATCATTGGTAATGCTTATCAAAGTGGTGAAAGTCAAACATCAAGCATATTAAATGAAGGTTTAATGATGTTGCTTGTCACATTAGGCAGTATCATTTCTACAATTATAGCTAGTTATTTTGCTGCAACTGTTGGAACAAGAGTTGCTAATATCACAAGAAACAAACTTTTTTCACATGTTCAAGGTTTTTCTTTAGAAGAAGTTAATGAATTTTCAACGCCATCATTAATTACAAGAACAACTAATGATATTACGCAAGTCCAAAATTCAATGATTCTTATGCTTAGAATGCTCGTTAGAGCACCTATTATGGCTGTTGCTGCAATACTTAAAGTAACCAACCTAAATCCAACGATGTCAATGGTTGTTGTTGGTGGTGTTGTTGCAATTATATTAATGGTTACTGTTATCTTTGTCATTGTTGGTCCTAAATTTAATATCTTACAAAAAAGAACAGATGACCTAAATGAAGTCACTAGAGAAACACTTACAGGTATTAGAGTTATTCGTTCACATAATGCTCAAGATATTCAAGATGATAAATTTGAAGGTGTTAATGAACGTTTAACAAAAACACATGTGTTTGTTAATACAGCGATGAGTTTCTTAAATCCTGGTATGACTTTAGTATTCGGAGGTTTAAATTTAGCATTAATCGTTGTTGGTGCAGTCTTAATTAGTCAAAATGCACTTGGAAGTACACCCATTGAAGGTCTAGCTATCCAAGTAGAATTTATTTCTTATGCTATGATGATCATGATGAGTTTCATGATGCTTATTATGATGTTTATATTTTTACCTAGAGCATGGGTATCTGCAAATAGAATCATGGAAGTTATTCAAACACCTTATAAGATTAATGATCAAAACGCAAATCAAGAACATCCAAATAAAGATGTTGAAGTAGAATTTAGAAATGTTTGCTTTAAATACCCAAATGCAGAAGAATGTGTTATTAAAAATATTAATTTTAAAGCAACTAAAGGTCAAACATTAGCTTTTATTGGCTCTACTGGTTCTGGAAAATCAACGATCATTCAATTATTACTACGATTTTACGATGTCACTGAAGGTGAGATTTTAATTAACAAGAAGAATATTAAAAACTATCCACTTTCTGAGTTATATAAATTGATGGGATATGTCCCACAAAAAGGTGTTTTATTTAGTGGTAGTATTGAATCTAATATGAAGATTGCTAATCCTAATGCATCTGATGATGATATCAATCGTGCATTAGATATAGCGCAAATAAAAGATTATGTTGATGGACTTGAAGATGGTATTAAACATGTCATTGATCAAGGTGGTAAAAATGTATCTGGCGGACAAAAACAAAGATTATCCATTGCCAGAGCACTTATCAAAAATCCAAGCATATATATATTTGATGATTCATTTAGTGCATTAGACTATAAAACAGATAAAATTTTAAGAAAGACATTAAAATCTGAAGTCAAAGATGCTTTAAATGTTGTAGTTGGACAAAGAATTGGGACGATTATGGATGCAGATCAAATTGTCGTCTTAGATAAAGGTGAAATTGTCGGACAAGGAGCACATCACGAATTATTAGAAACTTGTGAAGCATATCAAGATATTGCATATGCACAACTTTCAAAGGAGGAACTAGCAAATGGCTAAAGAAAACACACAAGCTAGACCTCAAAGAGGACCAGGACATGGACCAGGTCAAGGACGTATTGTTCAAAAACCGAAATCTATGAAAAAAGCATTTAAGATGCTGTTTACTTATTTAAAACCATACAAAGTTGTATTTATTATCGTCATTTTATTTGCATCTTTATCAGCTGTATTTAATATTTTTGGTCCTAAATTATTAGGTGAGATAACCAATGAAGTTCAAATTGGTATATTTGAAAATACAGCGATTAATTTTGATCGCATTTATCAAATCATGTGGATCTTAATTATGCTATACGCATTAAGCTATATCTTTAATGTTTTACAAGGGGTAATTATTACAAGACTTACACAAAAATTAACTAAAAAGATGCGCACCGATTTATTTGAAAAAATTGATCGAGTACCACTTAAGTATTTCGATCAAACATCACATGGAGATACACTAAGCAGAATGACCAATGATATTGATTTAATTGGTCAAGCTTTAAATTCATCTGTGACACAAATATTTACATCAATAACATTACTCATTGGTATCTTAGTCATGATGCTTATCGTAAGCTGGCAATTAGCATTAGTTGCGCTTATTTCACTACCGTTATCTGGATTAATCATGCGTTTTATTATGAAAAAATCACAGAAATATTTTAGAAGACAACAAAAGACTTTAGGCAGTTTAAATGGTCATATAGAAGAAGCGTACTCTGGCCAACAAATACTTAAGGCGTATCAAGCAGAAGCTAAATTCTTAACGATTTTTGAACAATATAACGAAGATTTATATGAGACTTCTTGGAAGAGTCAGTTTTTCTCTGGATTAATGTTTCCGATTATGAATTTTGTGGGTAATTTAAGTTACATGTTAGTTGCTGTTTTTGGTGGTATTTTAGCCGTGAGTCGCACGATTATGATTGGTGATATTCAAAGTATGCTTCAATACATTAGAAACTTTAATCAACCACTTGGATCAATCGCACAAAATTTAACTCAATTTCAATCAGCACTTGCTGCAACTGAACGTGTCTTTGAATTTCTAAATCAAGAAGAAATGATTAAAGAAGAAAAAACACAAATCTTAAACGATGTCAAAGGTCACGTTACATTTAAAGATGTGCGTTTTGGATATGAACCTGATAAAGAGATCATTCACGGGTTTAACTTAGAAGTGAAACCAGGACAAAAAGTAGCAATCGTTGGACCAACAGGTGCAGGTAAAACTACCTTAGTCAATCTTTTAATGAGATTTTATGAAGTGAATTCAGGAGATATCATGATAGATGATGTATCAATAAAACATATGTCTAGACATGAAGTACACAAGTTATTTAGCATGGTTTTACAAGATACTTGGTTATTCCATGGATCGATAAAAGATAATTTAAAATATGGTCATAAAGATGCATCAGATGATGATGTCATAAATGCAGCCAAAACGGCAAATGTTCATCATTTCATTAAATCTTTATCATTTGGTTATGACCATATTCTTACAGAAAATAGTTCGATCTCACAAGGACAACAACAACTTTTAACCATCGCTAGAGCGATGGTAGCGAACGCTCCAATGCTTATTTTAGATGAAGCGACATCGAGTGTCGATGTCAGAACAGAAATGCTTATACAAGAAGCTATGGACCGATTGATGAAGGGTAGAACAACATTTGTGATTGCGCATCGTCTATCAACCATTAAAAATGCTGATATCATTCTTGTTTTAAATGAAGGAAATATTATTGAAACAGGATCACATGAAGAACTATTAGCTAAACAAGGCTTTTACGCTGACTTATATAATAGTCAGTTTGACCAGTAGGTGATATGATGGAACATTCAATGTCAACTCTTCCGGTTTTATTAAGTGTCCTTAGAAAAAAAATCATGGAAGAACAAATCAAAGACTTAGAACAATTTGATATAACTAAGCAACATGTTCATTACATTATTGTTTTATGGAATCATAAAGAAGGACTTATTCAAAAAGAAATTGTTGAGCTTGCTCATTTTGATAAAGCCCATGCATCTAGAGCATTAAAGGAACTTGTTGATAAAGAAATGATTTACAAAGAAGATAAGAGCACGTATAAAAATAAGTATTATTTAACAAAAAAAGGTTTAAAAATTGCTGAAACCATGAAGTCTAAGAATCATAAAATTATTGAAGATGTATTTTCAATTTTAAGTGATGAAGAAAAAAAACAAATGGAACAGATATTAAAAAAACTTACAGATCATATGAATAGTACGGAATAATAAGAAAAGGGACCTGAAATTTAGGTCCCTTTAAAAATTAAGGCTCACAATAGATGTACTATCGATTTTTTCATAAGTCGATAAAATAATTAGTTTATGAATGAAATCCAGTTTTTTAATCATACCGTAACTAGATTTAATATAGCCATCCATATAAT
This sequence comes from Acholeplasmataceae bacterium, assembly GCA_041654955.1. Lineage (GTDB taxonomy): Bacteria > Bacillota_I > Bacilli_A > Acholeplasmatales > Acholeplasmataceae > Mariniplasma. The sequence continues at coordinate 8,688 of JBAZCK010000031.1, forward strand.
ATTCAACTTCGATATCAATTTTATGATGGAAAGCGAAATTAAGCTTTCGATTTAACTCTTCATATTGATCATCACTTAAAATGGGTCTCTCTTTTTTTCCTAGTTTATAGCGTAACTCACTAAGCAATGATGAATATCCAACAAGGGCATCGAATGGTGCCCATTTGATGATACCACGGTCAACATATTTATGCATGGTGACCTCCAATCATCTTATTTCTAGCTTTTGCAGTAGAAGCATCAAGTTCAGTAGAAGCACGATTGATCGTGTTTCTTCCATATTTGAACTTCATGTCATCAACAACTTGAAATAAGTTATGCTCTTTAAGAAGTTTTTCAGGATCTTCAAATAGTGAGAACTGATATACATGAGCTTTTAAAAGATTTGTGGCACTAACATGTACACGTCTAATAGGTTCATTTTCATAATACTTTTGAAACAAGTGAAGACATGTTTCATATATCGTTTTTTCAGAAGAAGTGGGTTGATCTAAAGTGATTTGTCTAGAAAAACCACCACCAACTTCCTTACTATAAGCAATGCCTAGGTGAATTGTTTTAGCAACTTTATGACTTAAACGTAATCTTCTAGAAACATCATCCACCATTTCTAATATGATTTGAAAAACATCTGGGACATAATAATCAGAAAATAGTGTCTGTCCGATACCGTAACTTTTACTTTTTGATCTAACATGTTGTTTATGTTGAATCATACTCATGTCAATACCATGTGTATGATAATAGAGTTCTTCACCTAAAATACCAAACTGTTTTTTGAGTTCTAAAACATTATAATGTGCAATATCACCAATCTTAATGAGTCCAAGACGATTTAAGTTTTTTTGCATATGATAACCAATGCCCCACATTTCACTTAAAGGCTCAATCGGCCAAAGCTTTTTAGGGATATCGTCATAAGTCCACTTCGCAATAAAATCAGGTGCTTTTTTAGATTCAATATCAAGTGCTAGTTTAGAAATTAGCATGTTTGGTCCAATACCAACGGTCGCGAATAATTTGGTTTCTTCATAAATCTTTTCTAAGATTTTTTTTGCAAGTTCAGTGTCTGTTAAATTGTAGTAAGTTAAATACTCTGTAACATCTAAGAAGGCTTCATCAACAGAATAGACATATAAGTCTTCTTCAGAAATGAACTTCAAATATATCTCAATAATCTTAGCGGAATATTCTAAGTAAAGGCTCATTCTTGGCTTAGCTACAATCATATCTATTTCTTTTGGCAGTTCATAAAATCTAAGTCGACTTGGAATACCAAGTGCTTTTAAATAAGGGGAAACAGCCAAAACAATAGAGCCGCCACCTCTACCAGCGTCTGCCACCACCAAAGGTGTTTTAAAAGGATCGAGTTGTCTTTCGGCACACTCCACGGATGCATAAAAACTTTTTAAATCGATACATAAAATATGTCTATGCAATTTGTATTCATCCATGTTCTCACCTACCTTGTGCATTCATTATATCAATTATTTTTTTAAAATAAAGACTTGACAGGTATGATTTTTGATGAAAGTGTTCTCAGAAAAAAGTTACATTTACTTACATTATAAATAGCGATTTTTCTCTATAAAAATATAAAAAAAACACAAGAAATTTTCTTGTGTTTACACGTGTAATTCAGGTCTTGGATAAACTTTCTTTTTTGTATCAATAACAATTTTTTCAATGACGATATCTTCATAAGGACGATCTTTTACATCTCTTGGTTGTTTAGCGATTTTATCAATCACTTCAAGGCCATGAGTAACACCACCAAATGCTGCATATGAGCCATCTAGGTGAGGTGCATCTTTATGCATAATGAAAAATTGTGAAGAAGCAGAGTTAGGATCATTAGTTCTAGCCATTGAAATCACACCTCTTGTGTGCATTAATGGATTTTCATGACCATTTCTAGAAAACTCACCAACGATTGTCTTAATTTCATCACCAGCACCACCTTGTATCATAAATCCTGGAATAATACGATGGAAGATAAGATTAGTGTAGTAATTTTTTTCGATCAGTGAAATAAAATTGTTCACCGTATTTGGTGCAACTTGATAAAACAATTCTAAAGTAATTGAGCCGTAATTTTTAACTGTGATGGTCACAACAGGATTGTCTGGACCTAAATAATTTCTATAATTCATATGAATCTCCTTTATATTTTTTTAAATACTAAATAAACATGACTTTGGTCAAACTGATAAGGACTAAAACTTAAATCACTAAACACTTCTGTCTCAAATCCATGTTGTAGTGCTACATCAATCAATTGATGATGTGTGTAAGGATATAGTTTAGTCTCTCCAAGCTCGTAAACATTATCGTTTTCAAATAAAACGGTTTGAAAGAGGATATAATCTTTGAAATATGAATAATTACGTTTAAGGAGTAAATCATCAGTTAGTAAATCAGGAAGGCTATCTGGTTTTTCAAAAAGTATTTTTTGATAGTTCAATAATTGAACAATAAAATATTTTTGATGATTTAAAAGTAAATTAACCTGTGTGAATAATTGATTTAGTAAATGATTGTCAAGATGAACAATGGTATTTCCAAAACAAGTAATTAAATCATAAGATTGATTAGGGTTTTTCATATAATCGATCATATCTTCAGACTTAAATTCGATGTGTGGGTATTTATGAGCTGCGATTTCTATCATGTGAGCATCTAAATCTATGCCTTTAACATGCATATTAAGTTGATCAATCATGTCTGTTAGTCTTCCTGTGCCACAGCCTAAATCAAGTGCTTGACCACTTTTGGTTATATAAGGAAAAAGAAAGTCTTTAAGTTTAGGATTGAATTTAAAAAGTTGGTCATAATACTTACTTAATAAATGATACATAAACTGTCCTCTTTCTTTTAAATTTTATTAAAAACATCATAAATATTTAATTGCTAATCTATATATCATATTTTATCACTTCAACTAAAAAAGATAAAGCAATACTCTTTAAAATAAAAAAACTCTCAATTATGAGAGTTTTACAGAAAATGCATATTCTAAATTTGGAATATCAATATTTAAATAATCGTTTGTAACTGTATAAGTTGTTTTATGCTCATCTAAGTATTTAATAAAATGAGATAGGGCAATACCCATATCAATCGCTTGAACATCAAACTCAAGACTATCTTCGTAACCTTCTGTGCGATGTAGATAAAAGTGGAAGTTGTTATTTTTAACTAAAACGCGCCAAGGTTGTTTATTATCTGCAGATGGAGCTAATCTAACATATTCCAATGCTTTTGCATATTGATGACTTTCGGCTAATGGAGTTTCTAGATTTTCACTGAAAAATAATGTTTCAAATGGTTCTCTATGATCTGAATGAATATGTTCTCTAATATCAATTTCTTTTGCAGATTTATCGTGTTCTTCATAACCGACTGGTGTAATTGTTGGAACGATTTCATGATCACCTTGCATGAAGTTGAAAGTTTTGCGTTCGAATGTACCACCAATCCATACTGTTGATAGTTTATGTTCAGTTAATTCTAAGATCATATTTTCAAATACATAGCCATAATCAACCATGCCATAAAATGAGTTTTGAACACAACCAGCGATAAAACTAGGTGGGTTTGTTATAAATCCATAGGTTCCAATCTTCATTTTTGATTCTTGATCGACAAATGGTTTTTCAAAAAATTGCAATTTTACTTCATGACCAAAGAATCCTTTGTTTTCATTAAATTTTTTTACGGTTTTTTGAACTGCTTTCAAATCTTTTTCGGATAAACTTTTCTTTTGATAAGTTCTAACAGATTTTCTTTCTTTGATAACATTTAACATAAGTAACCTCCATAAATTATTAAAAAAACTAGTATGTTTTCTTAACTTCATTATAGAACTTTAGTGAAAAAAATACAATGAAAAGGCTTTACTTAAGAAAAATTATATTATAAACGCTAGAAATTCAGTTTTTCTCCAGATTTTAAAAAAATAATATTATTATATTGACAATAGTGTATGTCATACAGTATAATAATGTCAGAGGTGATACTCATGGGAAATCAAAGCTTATTAGACAATATGATTAATGAGTTAAAAAGAGGTACACAAATTATGATTGTACTTCATGCGTTAAAAGACATGCAATATGGATATAGTTTGCTTCAAGTATTAAATGATATAAATGTCAATATTGAGGCAGGAACGTTATATCCGTTGCTTAGAAGACTTGATCAACAAGGACTTCTAGATTCAATTTGGGATACAAGTGAAAGTAGACCGAGAAAATATTATAAGCTTAATGAAGAAGGCACTCAAATATTAGAAGCTTTAAAAAAAGCGTGGAAAGATATGATTACAGATGTAAATCAATCAATTTCGGAGGAAGAAAAATGAAAAAATATATCGAAAGATACATCTTTGATGTCACAAGAAGATTACCTAAAGACATTCAAGAAGAAGTAGAAAAAGAGTTGAACTCAAATATTTATGACATGTTACCAGAAAATCCAACAGAAGAAGATATAGATCAAGTGTTACATGAGCTTGGAAATCCTAGAAAGATTGCTAACAATTATAAAGAAGATAAACGTTATGTGATTTCGCCTTTATATTATGATGATTATATAAGGGTCTTAAAACTAGTAGCAATCATTGTTGGAGTTATATCACTTGTCATTGGTGCTATTGATTCTATCATCGGTGTTAACGAACCTACTATTTTAGAATCTATCGGATATGTCATTAGTAGAATTGTTGGTGACTTTGTGTCAAGCATGGTTTCAGTTTTCTTTTTCGTAACCTTGATATTTTGGGCTGTTGATCATCATACAACTGGTGAAAAATCAGAAGCTTGGAAATTAAAAGATTTACCTGATTTGCCATCGCCTGTAACAACACGAATATCAAAGACAAGCACAATGATAGGTTTAATGTTTCATACAATTTTTTCCGCAATCTTCATTATATTCTTATTGAAGTATGTTTCAGTAACCGGTTGGTATAATAATGATATTTATTTAGCACCTTTCTTTAATGAAAGTGTAACAGATCAATTTGTAATATTTTTCATTATCTCAGCAGTTATTGGCTTTATTGTGTACATTGTACAGCTTTATGAAGGCGAATGGAAAACGAAAGTTGCTATTTGTTATACTGCTAAAACAATCATTGGTTTGACGATCGGTCTATTATTTATCAATCATCCGAATTTAATAAGTACACAGTTTTTTATAAGTTTGTCTAATACAATGGATGTCACAGTTGAATATTTAAAAGATGGTCTTAGAAATATTTTGATTTGGATAACTGTTATAGTAATCTTGGTGAGTGTCATAGATTTAATTTATATTTGGTTAAAAACATTAAAGCCAAAATCATTAAAAGCGTAAATAAAAAAAACAGAAAATTCATGATTTTCTGTTTTTTTTTTATGACTTGATTGCTTGTTTATACCATTTAAGAATATCTTTCGAATGCATAGGTTTAGCAAAATAGTATCCTTGGGCATAATGACAGCCATATGATTTTATTAAATCCAGTTGTTCTTTGGTCTCAACACCTTCAGCAACCACTTTATATTCAAGTTGTTTTGCAAGTTCTATAGTAGATATAACAATTTGATTAACAGATGTTTGTTCAGTAAGTTTTAAAATGAACTGGCGATCGAGTTTTATAATGTTGATATCGAATGTATCCAAATAAGCTAAAGAAGAATAACCAGTACCAAAATCATCAACTGAAATTAAGACACCTTGTTTAGAAAACAAATTAAGCACTTCTCTACTAACATCTGAGTTTTTCATGAGCACATGTTCAGTAATCTCAAGCTCAATGAGTGATGGAGCTACATTATATTTGTGGATTAAATCCATGGTTTGATCAAAAAATTGTAGATGATTAATGTTAGTTGTAGATATGTTAATAGATATAGGGACATCATAACCTTGTTTTTCAAATAATTTAATTTGTTTTAAAGTTTCTTCAGTGACCCATGATGTTAAATTGTGAATGAGTTTAGTTTGTTCTATAATTGGAATAAATTCAGCAGGTGATATCATACCTTTAACTGGATGATTCCACCTGATGAGTGCTTCTAAGCCAATAGGTTTTAAAGTGTTTAAGTCGATTTTAGGCTGATAATAAAGTTCTGTTTGACCATTCTTTAAGGCTTCTTCAAATGAAGATATAATTTCAAATGCATGGTGTGTATCAACTTTTTGTTCCTTATAAACAAGATAATCTACATCTTTAGATTTCGCATGCTTAGCGGCTAAATCCGAAGGTCTAAATGTCATTTCATGTGAGATTTGTGATGTGTTTGAAATATAATGTGTGCCAATCGTAAAATCAATAAATATAGATATCTGATTAATTTTTTTAATAGATTGAATTGATTTAACGATTGTTTTTGAATCTTTTTCTAAATCACCAATAGGCTTAACAATCCAAAACTTA
>JBAZCK010000032.1:0-15004 GCA_041654955.1 Acholeplasmataceae bacterium
CGCATTTAAAATAATATCTGCTGTAATCGCTGTATTAAAATCAAATTCAACCGCTTCATCAGTTGTATACCAATACTCAAATGTAAATCCTTCTTTTGTAGGATCTGCAGGTTTGGTAACCTTATCATTTTCTTCAACATCAATTGAAGCTACAGCACTACCTTCATTTGTGTTAAATGTAACTGTATAAGTTACTGGATCTATAGGATCCACTGGGTCTTCTGTGTCATCACAAGCAATCACTGTAAATACCATGATTAACAAAAGTGTAACAAAAGAAAACCTTTTAATAAAAGCTCGACTCATGTATAATTGTCCTTTCCTATATCTTTTATACTATTTTAATCTTTTTTGTCTAAAAGTCAAAGCATTTATTGTAAAAAAAACTGCATAACGTATTAAATACGTCATACAGTTTTATAATTTTAATTATTCTTGTTCTTCTAGTGAGTAATCCATTGCTAGATATCTTTGATACATCTTCCAACGTTTCTTAGCATCTTGCATGTTCTTATCAAGTAATTCAGCTGCGTGATCTGGATTAATTTGAGCTAGTTGTGAATATCTAGATTCATTTAATAAATAATCATGATATTTATCCCATACTGGAGGTCTAGAATCTACTTGGAATGGATTCTTTCCTTCAACTTCTCTTCTTGGGTCAAATCTAAATGTTGGCCAGTATCCACATTCAACTGCAAGTTTACCTTGAGCAGCAGAATTTGTTAAACCACCTTTAATACCATGTTCAATACATGGTGAATAAGCGATAACAATTGATGGCCCTTCATAGCTTTCAGCTTCTTTTAACGCTTTAACAACTTGAGCTTGTGAAGCACCTGATGATACTTGAGCAACATAAACGTGTCCATAACTCATAGCGATTGCTGCTAAGTCTTTCTTCTTCGTGTTCTTACCAGCTGCAGTAAATTTAGCAATTGAACCTGTAGGTGCTGATTTAGATGATTGTCCACCTGTATTAGAGTATACTTCAGTATCTAATACTAAGATGTTAACATCTTCGTTATTAGCCATAACATGGTCAATACCACCATAGCCAATATCGTATGCCCAACCATCGCCACCTAAAATCCATTGTGAGACTTTAGAGAAATAGTCTTTAACATCTAATAAATCTTTAGCGAAAGGTTTATTAATCTTTTCAAGAGCAGCTACCATTTGTGGTTTAAGTTTTCTTGTAACTTCAGCACTCTTTCTATTTTCAATCCATTCTTTTGCTAACACTTGAAGTTCTTCAGGCATATCGTCCATATGGTCGAATAATAATGTTTGAATTCTATCTCTTACTGTTTCATAAGCAATTCTCATACCGAAACCAAACTCAGCATTATCTTCAAATAATGAGTTTGCCCATGCTGGACCAAAGCCATCAGCATTTGTAGTATAAGGTGTTCCTGGGAATGATCCACCATAAATAGATGAACAGCCAGTAGCATTTGCAATCACTAAATGATCTCCATAAAGTTGAGTAAGTGCTTTAATGTATGGTGTTTCACCACAACCAGCACATGCGCCAGAAAATTCAAATAATGGTTGTCTAAAGCTTAAGTTCTTAGGATTGTTATCTCCTAAATCTTTATATGTTACTTCATTGAAGAAATAATCTGCAATTTCTTGTGAACCATTTGCTAATTCGTTCCCAATTGGAACCATTGCAAGTGATTTTTCTTTAGTAGGACATACTTCAACACAGACACCACATTCTGTACAATCAAGTGTTGATACTTGAATTGAGAATTTGTATCCTTGCATATCCTTACCTTTAGCATCAATAAACTTAGCGCCTTCAGGTGCGTTAGCTGCTTCTTGATCATCAGCTAAGAATGAACGGATAACTCCATGTGGACATGCGAACACACATTGGTTACATTGAATACAGTTTTCGCTTCTCCATTCAGGAACATAGTTTGCGATACCACGTTTTTCATAAGCAGTTGATCCATTTTCCATATGAGCATCTTCATATCCTAAGAATGCAGATACTGGAAGTGAATCGCCTTCGATAGCATTAACGATGTCAGCAATCTTTTTAACGAAATCCGGACGGTTATCATTGCTTGTTTCTGGTTGATCTTCTAAAGTTGCCCATTCTGATTTAACATCTACTTCTACTAAGTTCTTATAACCAGCATCAATGGCATCAGCATTCATCTTAACGATTGCATCACCTTTACGGCCATAAGTTTTTTTAGCATAAGATTTCATTAATTCATTTGCTTCTTTTGCATCCATTAAATGTTCGTTTAATTTAAAGAATGCAGATTGCATGATGGTATTAATTCTTCTACCTAATCCAATTTCATAAGCTAAATCTACAGCGTTGATGATATAGAATTTAGCTTTTTTAATTGCTAATTGACGTTTAACCTTATTTGGTAATAAGTTTTCAATATCTTCTTTAGGTGTTTGTGTATTAAGTAAGAATGTTCCACCTTGTTTTAAACCTTTTAACATATCATACTTAGTTAAGTAAGTATCAGTTGAACATGATACAAAGTTTGGATAATTTACTAAGTAAGTTGAACGAATTGGTTTATCTGAAAATCTTAAGTGCATACGTGTTACACCACCAGCTTTTTTAGAGTCATAAGACGCATAAGCTTGTGAGTATAATGTAGTATTATCACCAATAATTTTTGTAATGTTTTTAGATGCTCCAACTGTACCATCTGAACCTAATCCGAAGAATAATAATTCAGTAACGTTAGCATCAGTTAAGTCTAAGTTCTTATCGAATGTTAATGATGTATGTGTAACATCATCATCAATACCAACTGTAAATTGGTCTTTCTTTTCGCCAGTCATGTTTTCAAATACAGAAACAATCATTGCTGGTGTTGTATCTTTAGATGATAGACCATATACGCCACCTAAAATTTCAGGTGCTTTATCAGTATTATAATAAATTGATTTAACATCTAAGTATAATGGGTTGCCAGTAGCTCCTGGTTCCATTGTTCTATCTAAAACAGTAATTCTTTCAACTGATTTAGGCATTTTGTCTAAGAAATATTTCGCACTAAATGGACGGTATAGGTGAACAGTTAGTAAACCAACTTTCTTACCTTTTTCCATTAAGTAGTCAATAGATTGTTTTGCAGATTCACAAACTGAACCCATTGCAATAATGATATCAGTTGCATCTTTATCACCATAGTAAGTAAATGGTGCATAATCTCTACCAGTCACCTTAGAGATTTCTTGCATATAATCGTTAACAATATCAGGTACTGCTTCGTAATGAGATGATTGTAGAACTTTTGTTTGGAAATAAACGTCATCTGATTGTGCAGTTCCTCTTGTTACAGGTCTTTCAGGATTTAATCCTTTAGCTCTGAATTTTGCTACCATATCTTTGTCTAGCAAACGATCAAATACTTCATAGTCTAGAACTTCGATTGATTGAACTTCGTGTGAAGTTCTAAATCCATCAAAGAAATGAACAAATGGAATACTTGATTTGATTGCTGCTAAATGTGCAATCCCTGCTAAATCCATTGAAGATTGAACAGATGTTGATGCTAAGAACGCAAACCCAGTTTGTCGTGCTGCCATCACATCTTGGTGGTCACCAAAAATTGATAGAGCTTGAGCTGCAATAGATCTAGCCGCAACATGAATAACACCTGGCAACATTTGCCCAGCAATCTTATACATGTTAGGAATCTTTAATAATAAACCTTGTGAAGCTGTATATGTTGTTGTCAATACACCCATTTGTAATGACCCATGCACTGTACCTGCAGCGCCTGCTTCACTTTGCATTTCAATAATTTTTACAGGCATGCCGAATAAATTCTTTTTACCTGCAGAAGCCCAAAGGTCAACGTATTGTGCCATTGGTGAAGATGGTGTAATTGGGTAAATCCCAGCTACTTCAGTAAAAGCGTATGAGCAATAAGCTGCTGCTTCGTTACCATCCATTGATTTAATAACTTTTTTTGCTACCATGAATACTTCCTCCTGATTCTCGTATTTATACTAATACTTTCAAAATCTCAGCTGCATTCTCTTTTGGAGATGCCTTTTCAAAAACATGCGTTATGATGCCTTCTTCATTCAATACAAAAGTTGATCGGTTAATGCCCATATATTTTTTACCGTACATGCTTTTTTCAACATAAACTCCAAAATATGAGCAAACTTTGATGTCTTCATCACTTAATAAGATAAATGGTAAGTCATAAGCATCCACAAACTTTTTATGACTTTTTACGCTATCTTTAGAAATTCCAATGACGATGATATCATTTTTTTTAAACGCATCATAATTATCCCTAAACGCACAGGCTTGTGTGGTGCAACCTGATGTATTATCTTTTGGATAAAAATATATAACAATCTTTTTACCTTTATAGTCAGATAAGGTATGTGTGTTACCATATGCATCGGGCAATGTAAAATCTTGAACTTTCGTTCCTATTTTTAACATTTAATTCCTCCAATTAAGTCGTGAGCATTTACTATATATTATTATAACGCATTTAATGTTTTTTTTTAAGGGCTTTTTAGAATTTCACATATATTTAAGTTAGTTTAAAAACTTTATAATCTTAATGATTCCAAATAAAAAAACGACAAAGTCGCTTCTTTTGATAGTTGGTGCGGGTGACAGGAGTTGAACCTGCACGCCGTAAGGCGCTAGATCCTAAGTCTAGTGCGTCTGCCAATTTCGCCACACCCGCGCAAAAAGAATTATACCTTTTTTTTACAAAAGTGTCAATTCTTTTTTGAAAATATATTAGATTTTATGTTTTCTCTTTCTATATATTATATACCCTGCACCTAATAGGATTGGAACTAAGGTTAATAGATAGATTGGATTTTTATAAAATGGATCATCTTCTACGACATCCATTAAGACTCTTGTTTGAAAAATATCGTCTTCTACTTGATATGACATATAGACATAATATTGTCCACTTTGATCAGATCTAAGTGCATATTCATTATGATTTATGCTCACATTTGTAGGTTTTACACCTTCTTTTTCTAATGTATTTGTTAACCATTGAATGATATCTTCATCAGATAATGGTTCTGATGGATTTATGGTTATAATATAATCAGGATTTATATTAAATTCTGGTCCTCTATTATCTATGACATGAATATAAATATCTTTGGTTGAAACATTATTTGAAGTATCTGATGCAGATATAGTCATTAAATACTTTCCTGGTTCTTTTTTTAAGTTATACTCATCATGTGAAATAATAATGCTTGAAGTTCTTACACCAACATCATCTGTAACTTGATAGAAATCTAGAATGTCATCATCTGATAATGGTTCATCTCCAACATATAAATAAAGTTGTGAGGGTCCACTAATTGTTGGCCCTTGATTATCATATAATTCGATATCAAATATTTGCGAAACTTGATTTGAACTACTATCACTAACATCTACTGTGATTTGATACATTCCAACAGTGGTTGCAGATGTGTATGTATCGTTAGATATAATTAAGTTTTGATAAGGTATTTCATCTACATTATCATGAATAGTAATTTTAGATTTTAAGGTATTCACATCAACTTTATTTGATAAAGGAACTCTAATCGGTTCTTCTATAGATAAGACTGGTGCTGTTAAATCTTCAACTAATACAGATAATATGAACTGTTTAGTAATATTATTATACGTTGACTCATAAATTAGTTCATAAGCACCTGGCAATTTATCGCTTGCTGAATATGTATCATGAGATATTATTTTGGATATTGCTAATCCATCAGGTGTTTGGGCTGTAATATATGAAGATATAGTTTCAGTAGATAGTAATTGATCATAATTGATGTTAATTTGTCCATGATATTTTAAATTGTCATTAGGATTTAAATAGGGTTCAAATCCAAAAAAATCTTCGTATGTTCCTTCATATAAAATAACTTCATAAGGAGCTACAAAATTAGCAGCATCTAAATGAAGAATCTCAAAAGCTATATAGTCATCGCTAGGTTTGAACTCTATATATACTCTTTCATTTAAGATATCTTTTTGATAAGGAAGTGACATAGGATTAGCTGTCGTAACCATTTCAATATCAGCTTCTAAATCCCCATCCATCTCATCATACCAAGTTAAGACTGCTTGTTTACTCATGACCAAAGTGTAAGTCGAACCATTATTAATCTTAAACTCTGTATGGCTTTGATATTTATTTGGATCATTACCAATTTCAAAAAATGTCGATAAATCTAGATAATTTCTTCCAATCGGTAAATCCTCTACTCTTGCATAACTTTTACTCTGCAATAAAATAAATCCTAAACATAGCACTGTTATAAATATTATCGTTTTTTTCATCGTTCATTCCTCCTATTTCATATTATAGAGAAATGATTTTTTTTACTTCTTTAAAATAAAAAAAGAAACGATTTCTCGTCTCTATTTGTATAAATGGCAGGCCCAGCTGGATTTGAACCAACGATGAGGGAGTCAAAGTCCCTTGCCTTACCCCTTGGCTATGGGCCTAATATTACTATGGGGCGGCCGAAGGGAATCGAACCCTCGAATGTCGGGACCACAACCCGATGCGTTAACCACTTCGCCACGGCCGCCATATCATAGCGCAATTTCTATTATACAATAAAAATTAAATTTGTAAAGTGAAATTGTGTAATTTTTTTATTTTGGTTGTATAATTTCAGTTTATATTGTATTATACTTTAGGAAAGGTGTGATATACATGATGAAATGGATTGGACGATCTATTTATGTCTTAGCCATCGCATTCATATCTGTAATCGTTTATCGAATTGCTTATACTGCAAAACTTCAAGAGTATTATGAAGCTGAAATAAAGGATAATATGGATGATGATGAAATTTTACTAAAAGGCCTTAATACTTTACTTACGATTGATTATTATAGAGAAGCACCTTTATTATATCAATATATAAGTGAAAATGGCAATTATCAATTTAATTTATCTGCATATGCAATTGGTATATCTTATGGAGATGAATCATATGATGGATTAATGTTTGTGATTAACGATGTTCAAATTACAGAAGATGATGAAATCATCGATAATCCTATCATTAAGATGTCTGTTACTTTAAGCCATCAAACTTTATTAGTTAATGAAGCTTTCACAAACTATGGTAGTGTTTATTATGACCCTGTATTACCATTTAGCATTTATAATGTGCCTGCATTATTTTTATTTGATGCAGAAAATTATTTACTCATCCCAAATGAAGATGAAAATGCAGAAAAAGCTTATGCGACCATTGAATCAATTACATTAGAATATTCAAATGGATCAACAAATGATAATGGTGACTACGTATTTGATGAAGTTCCAATGTTTGTTGGATCTAAAACAGAATATCGTGATGCTGTACATGATGATCATAAAGATATTACATTTAATATTGATACTGAAGCATATCAACTTAAAGATGATTTTGGTAGTGATGGATTAACTGCTGATGATATTGAAACATTAAATTTAGTTACAGATCAAGATGATTTAACACCATATAATGGTGCTGTTTGGAAAATAATGATTATTTATGTATTGGTCGTATTAATGATTACATACTTCTTATTCTTCCATAAATATGTAAGAATTCGTATGCAACGTAACCAAACAATCATCGCAAAAGAGAAACAAGCTCAAGAAAATAAAGCATTATTTAAAGATATTGAAGAAGACGAAAAATAAAATTTTCGTCTTTTTTTATGCGATTATAATTGCATTTCAATCTTTACTTATGCTATACTAATACATGCTGTTAGGGATATGGTGTCAATGGTAGCACAGCGGTCTCCAAAACCGTTAGTACGGGTTCGAATCCTGTTATCCCTGCCATTTTTAAATCATATGATGTACATCATCATACATATAAATTTATAATGCCACCGGGTATTATGCATGCATTAAAGCATTGTTACTACATCATTAGGTCTTTGAAGATGTCGTAAGGGATGTTTTTTTTTATGAATTGAGGTAGCTATGAAAAAACTAATCGCATATTTCACAATCTTTGAGCTTATATTATGGATCACAAGTGTTTTAACTATATTTATCGTTTTTTATATGTTTCAAAATAATGAACACTTATATTTGATTGCTTCTTTAATAGGTGTAACTGCCCTTATTTTTTTAGCGAAAGGTAATCCTATTGGACAATTTTTAATTATAGTTTTTAGTATTTTTTATGGTTTTATCTCTTTCTCATACCAATACTATGGAGAGATGATTACATATTTAGGTATGACCGCGCCTATTGCACTTGTTGCACTTATTTCATGGCTCAAACATCCATTTTCCGGTCAATTAAAAGAAGTCGAAATTAATACATTAAGTAGACGTTCTCATCTAAAAATTATTCTAAGTGGATTGTTAGTAACTCTATGCTTTTATTTTATATTGAACTTTTTATCCACACCTAACATTATTTTGAGTTCGTTTTCTGTGTTTACTAGCTATGTAGCTTCACTCTTAACTTTAAAACGCAGTAAGTTTTATGCGCTAGCTTATGCAATAAATGATCTTGTATTAATTAGTTTATGGTTATTAGCTTCTATCCATCAAATTACTTATATCTCATTAGTCATTTGTTTTCTTGCTTTTTTTGTCAATGATTTATATGGATTTGTGAGTTGGACAAAATTACATAACAAACAAAAACAGTTTGCCTGAGCAAACTGTTATTTTTTTACATGTTTTTCTAAAAATGACTTTACAAGTTCAGGCTTCATATCTATTAAAATCTCATCATCTTTAATAAATACAGGAAGTGCTAAAACCATATGTTCTTTTACCATCTTTACAAATAAATCAAAATCTTCTGCCTTATCAATGATTGTAATATCATCTTTATACTGATCTTTTAGCACAGTTTTTAAATATAGTTTCAATCTGTTACAGTTAGGACAGTCTGGCTTTGTTAACATATATAACTTTGACATATAAATACCTCTTTTTTGTATCATACAAAAGTATTTTAACAAATTTATGTTTTTCAACTAAGATATTTGCTTTAATGTAACTGTGATTTCTGTACCTTGATTCTCTTTTGATTTTAATTCAATGTGTCCATGGTATTTTATGACAATATGTTTAACAATCGCTAACCCTAATCCTGTACCTCCATCAAGTCTACCTTTATCAACTCTATAAAATCTTTCAAATACTCTAGATTGGTGTTCTTTTGCTATACCTTTGCCTTGATCTTTAACACTAAACTTAATGTCTTTGTTTTGTTTAATAAGTTCAACACTTATTTGTTTATGATCCCCACTATATTTATACGCATTTTCAATCACATTTTTGAACAATTTCGCAAAATCCATTGGATCTCCGAAATAAGCAATGTCATCAGCTTTCAAATCTAGTTTAATATGTTTATCTTTATATGTTTCTTCAATAAGTTTAGATACATCATTTAGTATATCTATTAAGTTTATATCTTGATAAGTTTCTTCTTTAATATTTTCTAATCTTGATAACATAAGCATATCTTCTACTAAAGCAGCCATGAACTTCGTCTGATCAACGATCTTTAACGATAGTTCTTTGACTTCTTGGTCGTTTTTAATCATATCGTATAAGATGAGCTCACTATATCCTCTAATGGCTGATAACGGTGATTTTAACTCGTGTGAAGCATGTGAGAAGAAATCTCTTTTCATCATGCCAATTTGTCTTTCATCATCCACATTTTTCAAAATCACAAGTATACTCGCCAAATCGTTTTGATCGATATGTTTATGAAGTGGATAAACATGCGCATCAAAAATATGATCATTTATTTTAATATCTTGATGAAAACTTAACTCTTTATCAAACGCATCATCAATCGCTTTATTTAAAATGATATCTCTAATGAATTTATAACTATTTTGATTTAGATGTGATTCATTTATATCAAATAGGATTTTTGCGTCTTCATTATAAAATATCAATTTTTTATCTATATCAAATAGTAATATCGATTGTTTAATCTCATTTAATATAAAGCTTAGTTGTTTTTGATATGTTTTAATTTGATTTAAATATTTTGATGTTTCATAATTGATTTGATTCATTTCATGTAATATTTCATTTATTTCAACATAGGGGCTGTTTAATGTCATCATATGATAATTTCCTTGATTAAGCATGATGAGTCCTTGTTTAACTTTATCCCATGGTTTTAATAAATTCTTATTCACCTTTACTAATCCTGCATAATAAATCATAGCTATGACTAATCCACTTATAATTAATGTCCATAAGACTTGTCGATATGTTTGAATTTGAGAAGATAAGGGAATGGATACTCTTAAGTATTGATCATTATCTAGCTCAGTAGCAATATAAAGTAAGTCTATACCGATAGTGTCTGATTTTCTTATATAAACTTTTTCTAAGTCTAGAATTTCTGGTCTTTCACTTTTATCTGTGCCAATTTCTTCATTATGTGTATCAGCTAATACAAACCCATTTTCATCTAGTATAGTTATTCTTCTTTGGCTTTGATCATATTGATTTACAAAATCTTGTTCACTTTGACTAAATTGAGAGTAACTCGTTTCAACTTCTTCTAGTAAAAAAGTCATCATAGAGGTTTGATGTCTTTTTTCAAATTGATATAAAGAAAAAAAGACAATCATAAAAAACAAGATGAATGCACTTAATAAAAGTAAAACATTATGTCTTATGATGACCCTTTTCATTCGATATGATACCCCACACCTCTAATGGTTTTAATTTCAACTTCAGCATGATTTGCCTTTAGTTTTTGTCTTAATGATTTAATATGCATATCTAAGGTTCTAGATTCACCAATAAAATCAGTATCCCAAATCAAACTGAAAATAACTTCTTTTGATACAACATCATTTTGATTTTTAATTAATAATTTTAAAATATCGTATTCTTTATTTGTTAAATACACTTCTTGATTTCCAATTGTAAATAGATGTTTTTTATCATCTATCAAAACATTTTTTAATGCGTATATATGATCGCCTTGTATATTTCTAAGTTTCGCTTGAATTCTAGATGTTAATTCTAAAACGCCAAATGGCTTTGTCATATAATCATCTGCACCTAGGTCAAGGGCAATAACCTTATCCATTTCATTTTGTAAAGCAGATACCATCATGACTGGAACTTTTTGATCTAATTTTCTAATAAGTTTTAATAAATCCAAACCAGATGCGTCTGGAAGCATGATATCAAGTAAAATCATATCAGGCTTTTGTTTCTTAAAAACGTCCAAAAATGCTTCTGCAGTTGAAAAGCCTTGTCCCTTAAACCCAGCATTCTCAATCGTTTTTTCAATGACATATGAAATAGCTTGATCATCTTCTACAAAATATATGATTGGCATTGATATCCTCCTTAAAATAATAATGTATTTTTATGTGTCCCTTTAACAATAAATATAACCCATTGTGCGATGTTAACAGCATGATCACCAACACGCTCAAAATATTTAGCAACCATGAGTACATAAATCAGTTCATTCGCATCAATTTTATCATTTTTTAATTCAGTTGTCATCTTTAGAATGAGTTGTTGAAATAGTTCATCGACTTCATCATCTTTTTCAATCACAGCTTTAGCTGTTTTTTCATCAACTTGAACTAACGCTTTAATGCTTAATAAAACCATTTCCTCAACTATTTGTGCCATGTGTGATGTTATAGGTAATACTCTTTTATTAATACCGCCTTCAAGATGAAGTGTCATTTCTGCGATATCACTTGCATGATCACCAATACGTTCTAAATCAGTAATTAATTTTAAAATACCTGTTACTAATCTTAAATCGCTTGCTACAGGTTGTTCTCTCCATATAATTTTTAGTGCTTGCTTTGCTATTTCTTCTTCATATTGATCAACTTCATCATCTTTCTTAATCACTTGTTTTGCAAGATCATGATCACTATTTTTAAATGCATCAAGGCCTTCTTTCAAATTACTTAATGCTAGATCTGCCATATGGGCTACATCTTTTTTTAAATCTTCAATCATTTCTTCTAAATGTTGTCTAAGTGTCATATATTACTCCTATCCGAATCTACCTGTAATGTAGTTTTCTGTTTGTTTATGTTTTGGTGTTGAAAAAATAAAATTTGTATCTCCAAACTCAATAATTTCTCCCATTAAAAAGAAAGCAGTTTTATCAGAAATACGTGCTGCTTGCTGCATATTATGTGTGACAATAACGATTGTATAATCTTTTTTTAAATCTACAATCAAGTCTTCTATTTTTGCGGTTGCTACAGGATCTAGAGCACTTGTAGGCTCATCCATTAAGATAACTTCAGGTTTCATTGCAATCGTTCTAGCGATGCATAGTCTTTGTTGTTGTCCACCAGATAATGATAGCGCGCTTTCTTTGAGTCTATTTTTGACTTCATCCCATAAAGCAGCTTTTTTTAAACTCTCTTCAACGATTTGATTTAACTCTTGTTTATTTTTCATGCCTTGACATTTTGGACCATAAGCAATGTTTTCATAAATACTCATTGGAAATGGATTAGGTTTTTGAAACACCATGCCAACTTGTGTTCTAAGTCCAATGATATCCATTTGTGGGGCATAAATATTTTCATTGTGATATTTAACATCCCCAGTGATTTTACAAGATTCAACTAAATCATTCATTCTATTTAAAGTTCTTAAAAACGTAGACTTACCACACCCTGACGGACCAATAAGAGCTGTAACTTCTTTTTCATAGATAGGTATTTCAATTTGTTTTAAAGCTTGAGTTTCACCATAAAATAAATCTAGATTCTTAATTTCAAAAGTTTTTTTATTTTCTATTGTTGTCATGTAAGTACACCATACTTTCTCATAAATCTTTTTGATATCAGTTTGATTGATATGTTTAATACTAATACAATCATCAATATGATTAATGCAATCGTTGATGATAACTCAAAATTTGCAGGTTCATCTGTCATCATCGACCATATATGAACTGCAAGAGATGTTGATCGATCTGTTAAATATACATCATCTTTAATCGATGTTCCAATTGCGAATACTAATGCTGCACTTTCTCCGATGATTCGACCAATCGCAAGTAAAGTTGCAGTTAATATACCGCTAAACGCATTTGGCAAAATGACTTTGAAAACCGTTTGTGTCTTACTTGCACCAAGTGCAAGTGAGGCATATCTATAATCGTCAGGTACAACTTTCAAACTCTCTTCTGTTGTTCTAATTACAACAGGTAATAATATAACAGCTAGAGTCATTGCTCCAGATATAATATTACCCGTCGTTGCTTTAGTTAAACCTATGGTTAAGGGCACAAATACCGCAAGTCCCATTAATCCATAGATAATCGATGGCACGCCTGTTAAAGTCTCAATAAAGTTTCTTAGCATTCGATTAAACTTATTATTTTTAGCATACTCATTTAAATATATTGCAGCACCAACACCAATAGGTAGTGCAAATATAAGTGTTAAAACAATTAAATATAATGTTGTTATAATGGATCCTCTAATACCGCCACCTGTTGTTGCAAACTCTAATTCTCTTATATCATCATTGTCATCTAATGTCGTTATCATTAATGATGCGCCTCTACTTGATAATGCACTTGCAGCACCATCAAATGCAATCCTTATAATCTCATAATCAATTTTAAGTTCAATGATAGATTGTCCAACACCTTTATTATGAAGATTATTTAAAGGCGAATCTGGATGTACATAAGTAACTACAACAACGTTTTTACCTTGTAAGTCAGTATCATCAGTCAATGCTAGCCCCCACTTCGTTGAATAGTAGGTATCTTCATCAAAGTCTCTTTGTGTCTCATAATTGTTTAAAACAAATCCTTCATCTAAATCTGATATGTATGTAACTGCAGTATAATTATGCGTGATTAAATCAAAATTTAATAACTTATACCCATTAATAAATACATAGCCTATAATCATTATTAACACTGCAAGTGAAACAAATGCGGCACCGTAAGTCATTCCAAGATAAGTTTTTTCTTTAACATTTCTATTTGACATGGACATGACCTACCTTTTTCTTAATAGTATTTAAGATCAAGTTTGTTAGTAAGATCACAATCATTAAGATAATTCCTACTGAAAACCTGATATCATAATCCAACCCAACAGTTTCTTTCATACCTTCAAGCATCGTTGTTGTAAGTGTGGATGTTGTATCTAGTAAATTAAAAGATAGTCCTGATCTTCTACCACCTGCAACTAAACTCACTGCAGTAGCTTCACCTAACACACGTCCAATACCTAATATCGCTGATGTAAAAATACCTGATTTAGCAGCTGCTAAGACTACTTTAAAATTCGTTTGCATTGGTGTAGCACCTAATGCAAGTGATCCATGTATGATCTCTTTATCAACACTTCTTATCGCAACTTCACTTATTGATGTAATCGTTGGAATTGTCATAATCGCTAAAACAATAACACTTGCAAGTATGGAATTACCACCTTTAGATTGATAACCAATAAGTGCACTTAAATTGTAGACAAATTTTAAAACTAATCCTGCACCAAACAAACCATAAATAATCGATGGAATTGAAGCAAGCAGTTCAGTGACAGTTCTTAAGCTTTCTGCTAATTTTTTAGGGGCTATTTTTGCAATAAAAAGCGCTGTTAACACACCAATAGGAAAACTAATCAAAAGCGATAAAAACGCAATAAACAATGTAGATAGGATAATAAACCCTACACTATATAAATTCGAATTAAAAGCTTCACCAGTAAGCCAAGTGTTACCTGTGATAAACTTATAAAAATTAACAGATCCTAATCCATTATTATCTGATATAAACGGCGTAATCCCTTTTACGATAATTACACCAACAACGATAAAGATAAAAGATGATGACAAAATTGCAAGAAAAAATAAAAAGTTTTTTGCAACAATATCTATGACTTTTTGTTTACCGTTTTTTGATTTTCTAATGTTTGCTAAATTTTGCATATACTCATCCTTTACACGTGAAGAAAAGACCTTAGTAAGGTCTTTCC
>JBAZCK010000033.1:0-14408 GCA_041654955.1 Acholeplasmataceae bacterium
ACTGCTGTACCATCAGAGATAACTGCAACCGTATTTGCTCTACCTGTAAGCTCATATGATGCTTCACTATTTTTATGTATTTCAAGACAACTTCCGGCAACTCCTGGTGTATATACTAAAGCTAGGTCTTTTTTATCATTAAGTTCGCATGTAAGTTCTACAGAAAGTTTGCCTTTTAATCTTTTATGAAGTTCAAGTGATTGATCCATTATATTCATATTTTCATACCTTCCTACTCATATTTATTGATATCTATTTAATCGCATAATTTAAGTTTAGTATATCATATAAACACCCATTTTATCTATTTTTGTCATAGATATTGTCTTTCTACAAATAGATGATATAATAGTCTCACTATAGGAATTAAAAAGGTGTGTGTATTTATGAAAAAAGAACAAAAAATTATATTGATTGTAATAGGAATCTCAGGAACCATTGTTTTTATCTTATCACTGCTCATGCTTATATATGGTGATAATCTAGATCGTATATTTAATGTCATCGGCATAAGGGTTGCTGCTATTTTTATTGCTTTTGCTACTTTCTTATCAAGTATGTTATTTAGTCTTTTAATCTTACTTCATAATAAAACAACTGTTAAGATTAACGATGATACCAATAGACGTGCTGAACTTTTTCGTGAATTGCAGTTTGCCTCAACCAACTATTCTATCATTGATTTTATCGATCGCATGTTAATCTATCCTGAATCAGAAAGATATGTTGAACGTTTAATATCTCAAAAAAATATGATATTTCATATGATCGAGCAAGGACTAGATCCAAATGATATCTATCAAAACCCTGATCAATATCAATTCTTATCTATCAGAATACCTTTTAGAGTCATCGAAGGTAAGATTGTCTCAGCAATCACCTTTGATAAACTAAGATTTGAAAGAGATGGTGTTGATTATGAATTCCTACCACCTGAAAAAGGTAGTGAAAGCAGAGCATTTCTCTTATATAACGATGTTTCAAAAAGAAACAATACGATTATGAACCTAGTTATGTCTAAGACATCAAGTTTTTATGTCTCTAATAAAGTTAACCAATTTACAAAAATAAAAATATATATTAACATAACTAGTCTTTTAGGTGTTAAAGTTAAAGGCAATAGTGAATTGTTTTTTACAAACCCAGAACAAATTGAAGGTAATAACACTAATACCTACTCAATTCATTCATCAAACTTCTTAATTACTGAAAGACCTAAAATTGTAAAAGGATAAATCTATACATCAAAAGGGATACCGAGGCATCCCTTTTATTTATTTTAGTTCTTTAAAAATGTTTGTGGTGTAAGATAAGCTTTCAAATAGGTTGTGGTCTTAATGGTTTAAAAAAAGAAGCCCTCAATACATGATACAATTTAGTTACTGCCCTAAATAACATGTGAAGGAGGTCTTCATGAGTCATGATATCGTAGAACTCTTGAATTTGGAATACATTGAGCATTTAGTATCTGATATATCATTAAGAAAAGACGGTCAAAATTTGTATGTGTATATCACGTTAAAAAGAGATCTGAATAAACATTGTCAGATGTGTGGATCAAATCATCAGTATGTTCATGATTATCAAACAAAGCATATCACACACAGCATAATCACCATAGGAAAATGTACGATTGTCTATAAAGCTAGAAGATATAAATGCAAAATATGTCAACATGTTTATTATGAGTCTAATCCATTCTCATCCTCCATGAATCGATTATATCTAATCATATAGGATGATTTACATTATTTAAAAGTGATTTATGTACATTTTATCAATAATATTGACAGGTATAAACACTATATATGTTGATATCTATAATCTAACTGTCAATGTTGATATTGATTTGAATGTCAATGACGTGGTCAGACTAACAGCCATTAGAGACCATTATGAATATGGTGGTTATATCCCAATCTTAGATAACATCATTGATATAGTTAAACTAACAAGTACGCCAACAGGTGCACCAGCGCCAATCGATATGAAACTTGATGATATCCTAGATCTTAATTACTTAATGCCATCCACATTTAATAGCCATATTAGTTATACAGGTACATTAATTAAAGTTGGTACGACTTATTATTCATATTTCATTCGTATGGAAGGTGAAGATGATAGTACCTATGATTTAGAACTTAGAGCAAATATGGATTAAGCAGAACTTGATGCCATCTTAAATACATACATTAACCAACAAGTCACCATACATGGCTATCTAGCAGGATTTGAATATCTTTCTGATCCGTTTGATTGGTTTCTATTATTTGAAACATTAGAATAACAATAGATAAAAGGGATGCCAAGGCATCCCTTTACTTTATATCATCATCTTTTATATATGTTTAATCATCTCATTAAATACTTTATCGTAATCATTATCTAGATTAATCACATAAGTATCCATCTTTAAGTGTTTTATAATTTCTAATTCTAAAACCTTTCGGTCCATAAAATACTTAATAGCACCTTCAAAGCCTATATAACCTTTCTTTTTACCATACTTGGTTTGTTCAAAGTATTCAATAACTAAATCAATCCAATCTTTATAAAGCGCTTTGTTATCAGTTCTTCTTTCATCGGTAATCTTTTGGATAGACGATAGGACATCTATTTGATTAATATAGAATAACTTAACTTCAAAATCTTTGAACATATCACTAAACTTTTGAAAGTAATTAATCATTTCTTCTTGGTTTAAATCATGTTTTAATATCAGTTCATTGATATGGTTTTGTAAGAAAATACACTCAAAAATATAGCTTGATTGATCATTTGAGTAAGCTTTTAAAAATTTATGCCACAAATTCAAATGTGCTTCAAAAAAATGATCTAAATCATCTGTTATATATATCTCATAAGCCTTACAATAGGTATAAAAATCTTTTGTGTCTTCATTGACACCTACTTTTGTATAAGCAACATAATATGTATCATCAACATTTTTTGAATGGTTTAAAATATCTGCTTTTATTGAATCAAACTTACTTAATAATTTTTTATAGTCACTTTCATTAAATATTGCAGTCCAAGCGAGATCAACTGGATGTAGATCACCTTCATTAAACAATTTATGTTGAATGTTTTTGGTATCTAAATATGCGCTTAAACGTCTTGATAGCGTTGTTTTTCCGCTGCCTGGCAAGCCTTCAATTAAATATATTGTTCTCATGAACACCTCCTATGATTGCTTAATAATGTTTAGTATGTCATTAATGATGGCACTAGCTGTAGGATATCTTCCTGCACCTTGTCCGATAAAACTTTGTTTTAAGTGATATTTTCCATAAAGAGTTATGATGTTTTCTTCGTAGTTGATTTTCCGATATAAATGCGATAGATCAACGAAAGCAGGTTCTACAACAATCTCAAGTTGATCATCTATGTTTTTAGATCTCGCCACATATTTTATCATTTGATGATTTGCTTTAGCTTTTCGTATATCTTCTTCTGTAATCGTTGTTAAAGGAATTCTTTTAATGATTTTTGGATCTATAGGTTTTTGATAAGCAATCATCGATAAAATATGGATTTTTCTTGCTAAATCAAATCCTTCTAAATCATCTTTAGGATCTTCTTCAATATAGCCTAGACTTTTCGCATCTTTAAGTGCTTCATCTAAACTCATATCTTCTAAAAATATTTTAGATAAGATATAGTTAGTCGATCCATTGATGATACCTTCAATCTTATAAATATGATTAAATCTTGCAATTTGAAATAAAGGTTCTATGATTTGAATACCAGCACCTACACTTGCTTCATATCTAAGTTTTACACCTTTTTCTTTAGCAAGACCCCTAAGTTCATCAAAATACTCAGAAATAAGAGCTTTATTTGCTGTAACGACATGTTTTTGATGATTAAGTGCGGCTTTGACATAATGATAGGCAGGATCAATTCCACCAATGGTTTCAATTACTAGTTTTATCTCAGGATCATTGACAATTTGTTCAAATGAATCTGCTAAAAGATTGCTTATATCAAGATGTTTTTCTCTATGTTTAACTAAGACATACTTAATCTCAATATGTTTATATTCATTGATTAAGATATCATAGACGCCTTGTCCTACAGTTCCAAATCCAAGTAAAGCTACTTTCATCTAATCACTTCCTAGTTTTTTGATTTAAGTCGATCTTTAATCTCATTTAACACACCATTAGGGTTTTCATACCAGTGCATGTGAAAGACTCTTAAAATCTCCCATCCTCTAGCATTTAAGAATTTTTCTTGATGGAATAACTCTTTTCTAACAGTCATGTGATATTCATTACTAATATCACAAATAATACCTAAAAGATACGCTTTCTTATCTTCATCATAAATCGCTAAGTCCATCTTAAATTGACCGATACCAATCGCTTCATCGACATGATAGCCTAAGCGTATTAATCTTTGTTTAATTTCAGATGCCATATGTGACAATAACTTAGTTTTAGTAAGAGACTCTTTTTGATATAAGCCCATTAACACTTCTTTTGCAAGCTCATGATTTTGATTAGACACGTAGTAACAATATCTCATAAAATCTTTTAAAAGTTTAGGTCCTTTACCACTTAAATCATCTACTTTTAAGTGTTCTGGGTATAAAGATGAGACAAAATAGATTTTCTTTTTCGCTCTAGTAATCGCGACATTTAATCTGTTTTGACCACCTTCATGATTTAGCCAACCAAATCTTCTTTTCACTACACCTGTATCATCTTTCGCATAACCCATCGAAAAGATGATAATATCTCTTTCGTCACCTTGAACATTTTCAATATTTTTGACAAAAAGACTTTGATCTTCTTGATCTTGACTTCGATAAACTTCCTGTTCTAGACGTTTTTGAAAGATACTCTTTTTAAACAGTTCGTCATCAATATAGTTTAGAATTAAATCTCTTTGGATGCTGTTAAATGTAATAATACCTACAGATTCATGTTCATTTTTATCTTTTAAAACTGTTTTTAAAAGTTTAATGACTTCTTTTGCTTCTTCAACGTTACTGCGTTTATAAAAAGTAGCTTCCTTGACATATATGTATGTGATGGGTGGTGTTTTTGGTTGACTGACATTTGGTGAGATGATCAGTTTTCCATCATAGAATGCATGATTTGAAAATTCAATCAATTCTTGATACTGGCTTCTATAGTGATAATTAAGCAATGCTTCCTTATATTTATATCTAGCTAGATCAAGTAGGCTTTTCGCATCATATGTCACGTGACCAAGAATTTCATCTTCTTCAAAAGGATCTTCTTCATCAACTCTACCAAATCCAAGTGATGATGGTCTAAGTTGTTTAGGGTCACCTGCTATGACTACTTTTTTCGCACGATAAATAGCTGGAATACCTTTTTCAACATACATTTGTGAAGCCTCATCAAAGATGACTAAATCAAATAAGTTAAGCTTAAGTGGAATGACAGTAGAGATCGCTTCTGGTGTTAATAACCATACTTTAATATGTGAAAATAATTCAACATGAAACATATCAAAAAAAGCTTTAACAGAAGGCTTTTTATCACTTTCTAATATCCGTTTAATATCCATAATGCGTTTTGTATTTGAAAAATCAAGTGCATGAGTAAATAGCGTCATCTCAAAGGATTCTTTAGTAACATCTCTTTTTTCTGCGATGAACTCTTTAAATTCTGTCATTTTTTTATCATAGCTATCAAGTATAAATAAATATTTTTGATGGGTCGCTTTAAAGTCTTCTAAAAAGCCTGTGAAATATCCATCAAATAAGTAACTTCTATACTTTTCAATTGGATCTAAAGTTTTTATACTCTCATCTTTGTTAAGCATGTCTAAAAACTTTAAATCAAGCGGTTTTAATTTATCATAAATTGTTTTTGTTTTATTTAATGTCTTAATTGCAGTTTCTAGGTACTTTCTAAAAGCATGATCTTTTACTAGTGCGTAAACAAGCTTTTTATCGATTGATTTCTTATTACTCATGAAGCTTAGACGCATTTGATTTTTCATTAAAAAATTGAATCTCAAACTTCTTTTTCTAAAGTACCATGCTTTACGATAGGATTGTTCAAACACGTGGAGTTCATCCATAAAATGACTAAATTCAATCAAAGAACTTCTAGATATTTTGGTCTCAAGTTTTCCAAACCAACGATATTTACTCATAAAATGATGATACTCTAAATAAGTCTTTAACTTTCGATCTTTATCAAATGTATGTTCTAATCTTTCTACATCATCAAAATCAATAGTCCCTAAATAATGTTTAAATAGTTGATGAATCTTTTTAGGTGTCAATGTTTCAATAATATCTTTATCTTTAACATAACGTTCATAAAAATATGCCAATGGTTTATATTGATATTGTTTCTTATAAAGTAACTCTAATGCTTTATTAAAAGTATCATCTAGTTCTTTGATGCCTTCTTCTAAGCGATAAATATCATTATTATGTCTTCTTACAGGTGGTCTTTGATCCATAAAATGTGCAAGTTGCTCATAAAATTTTGTCTTATCTGATGCATCATCGATAAACATCGCAAATTTTGAAGCTGCACCTAACCGGTGGTAGATTACATCTAATGCAACTTTCTTCTCACTAACTACTAAAACATTTTCACCTCTTAAGCTTTGATTGGCAATTAAAGATGTAATGGTTTGACTCTTGCCTGTTCCTGGAGGTCCCCATATAACCATCTTTTTATGTTGATCAATCATCTCAATGACTTTTTCTTGAGAAAAGTTAATATCATTGATATACACCAATTTTGATTCATTGATGTTATCAGTAGAAACTTGCGTCAATAATGGTTTTTGCTCATCATAAAGATTTGTTTCATCAATCAAACCTTCTAACAAATCATTATAGCTTCTTTGTTCAATAATATCAGCCATATCTTTTTGAATCATTGATGAGTATAGTTGATATCTTCCAAATGTTATATACCCTTTAATGTCAAAGTTTGCTTTATGAGATTTAACAAAATCATCTTTTAATTCGCTTTTAAATGGGATGTAATCAAATTTTTGTGTCTTTTTGACCTCTAATCCTTGATTGATATAAAAAGGGATGACAGTATCCATAATAGTCTTATGCGATAAGTCAGAAATCAAAGGCATTTTTTCATCAATATTTGCTTTTTCAATCCTAGAAACAGCTAACACTAAATCTCTATTTAAAACAATATCTTTATGTGTGTCAAAGGATAGTATATATGTTTTTTTAATTCTTTCTAATTTTACTGGCATATACGCAAGAGGTGCTTTAATTGGAAAATTATCCTTTTTAAAGATGCCTTCAACATAAGGATATCCTAGATATAAATGATATGTGCCATAGTCCTTATAATCCTTATTCATGTGTCTATATAGCGTCGTTAAACTCAAAAAATCTGCTTCATTAGCAGTATCTAATTTATATGTATCTTTTTTTCTAGATAAAAAAGCTTTGAGTTCATCTAATTTTTGTTCGTCATATAAATCAAAGCTACGAAGCTTTTCAATCTTACCCATATAAAGATTAGGGTTTGTTTTAGAAATGTTTGTTAGACGGTCTTTATAGCGGTCAAGGACAAAAGATGCAGCTTTTGAAACATTAACTTTTTTAACATCTTTTTTTGTATGAAACAAAATGATTTCTAAAAAAAGATGTGCATACATCTCAAGAAAGTCTTTATCTAGACCAGAAATAGCTAAAAAATCAGATAGTCTTTCTGGTTTTTTCTTTGCCATCTCGATGAGTGCCTGATCATTACATATCGGTTTTGACACACCTTCTTTGATTAGTTCTTCTTTTAGATGATCTCTTAGCTTTTCTAATTGATCTAATAATTGATTTTTTCTAACAGTCATACATTCACATCCCCATGTTTTATACCTTGTCTATAGTATACCAATTTAGTGAAATAAATAAAGTAAATAATGTAAAAATAAAATTAAGATTGATAGAATCTTACTTGATTTTTCGGTACATAGACCATTTACCTATCGGTTTAAACCCTAGCTTTATATAGATTTTTCCAGCTTTTGGATTATCATAAAATAAACATAGCTCTTTTTTCTTAAGTACAATGTATTCATACATCAGTTCTTTAATGAGCATAGATGCATAGCCTTTTTGTCTATGCTCAGGATGGGTTGCTACAGCGACAACCATCGCATTTTTGGTCGTCTCAGCGGTTGTAGATACATTTGAGATGATCTTACCATCTTCTTTAATAAAAAGTGACATGCCCATTTTTATTGAATCTTGTTTTTGTTTGATGAACGCTTCTCTTGATGACTCAAAATAAGCAAATTCTTCAATCAATTTAAGTAGATCATAAAGTAATCCAGCATCTTCTTCTGTGCTTAGTTTACTTATAAGAAGATTTGGTTTTATATCATCACTGATTGAGCTTGCTCTACAAAAATAAGTTTTCTGTTTCTTATAACCCTCAAGATAGGGTTCAATTAATTCTAAGAGCTCACTTTTTCCTGACATGAACTTAAAAGGATCACTTTTAAATATATCTAGGTATGCCTCGTTAAACCGATGCATATAGGATGTATATACAGCATTTTCACGGTATCTCAAAAAGACACTAATGAGCTGATTTTCATCATCAAATTCTCCATAGATTCTTTGAAACTCAGTTTCCATACCAAAAGTTTCAATATCTCCAATGGTAAATATATTAAAATTCACTTCTTTGTACAAATAATCAAGTACCAATGCTTGATCAGCATCTTTTAATTGTCTAATCATATATACCTCTTATATTTTATATAGATTTATGTAGAAGATGATAGGCGTGCTTGTTTTTTACAATCATCTTTTGATTGATAAATCCAAATGATTCAAAAAATGATCTACCTAAATCATTATCTTTATAACACATTAAATATAAATCTTCAGTCTTTCCAAGTGGTTTTTCTCTAAGTAGCGATAATAACTGAGTAAACGCATGTTTTCCATAACCTTATACTAGATAATAAATTACCTTTACTTCTTTGATAGATAATCTTGATGAATAACGATAGCATGATTGTATACACCATGTATCCACTAAATGCAACTATAAACCCATAAAGCTCAACAAAACTATGCTGCAACGCACCATCTAAGAAAAACAAAGGTAGATGCCATAAACTCCAAATAAGAGCTATAATCAAACTTGATAAGAAAATACTATATTTTTGTCTAAGCCTCGGTAATAAAAAACCTCTCCATCCAAATTCTTCTCCAACAGGTCCCATCGTAAACATGATTACTATAAATACGATTGGGATTTCTAAAAGTGTATATGAAATATCAGGTACATCAAGTTTAAAAGCTATCATTACTATATAAGATAGGACGGATATTATCGGGATAGTAAAAAAGATAAATGCATAATTTTTTATACCGATTTTAAAGTTTATTGTTGATTTTAACAATGCTTTAAACTGAGATTTTGACAAAAAATAGAGGATCACTATACCAACAATTGATGGAACAAACGTACCTATCGTGATGATAAAATTTTGAATTTCATTATCAGTAAAAAATCCAATAGACCATATCATCCATGTCAATATAAATGTAGATATTAAAAAGATTATGCTCAGTTTTTTTGTATCACCCATCACTATTCACATCGCTATCTATATTTATTGGAATATCTGTGTATGTTTTAGCATTTTTTAAGAGATCAAGCGCTATAATACCTTTCCACTCAAATCTTGCTTCTTCAAATGCTTCTTCATATTGTCCCCAAGACCATGTAATATCAAAACTTCCATCTTTGGCTCTTTGTTCTAAAGTTAAATGAATCTCTTTAGCAACTAAACCTTTAATCTCTTCATATCCTGGTGTCATTTTTGAAGTGATGATTTGAAGTGGTTTAGCGCAATATGAGCTAAACCAAAGGCTTGAATCTTTTTCAATAGCTGCTAAATTTCTTTTTCTTAATGTTTCTCTAAACTCATCATGTTCTAAGTCTATGAGTATATAGTCATATAATTCATTAAAACATCTTAATTCATGCATTTCAGTGATGTCGTGGGTTATGAAATATTCAATAGTTTTATGAATATGACTAACTACATCTGAGTAATTTTTGTTCTTCTTATCCATATATCTGTATAGAAAACCTAATAAAGATGCTGTTGGATTATACCCATAGTTATCTAAAGATGGATCATAGTGCCACCAAGGGGCATGTGGATACTCATTATTCGTCTTTACCACATTTTTAAACATCAAATCTTTTTGATCTTTTGTATGCATTAGATAATCTATTAAATCTGTAACTATCATAGCTTTCTTATCAACTTGAATTTCATAGAGTATTCGACTTGCAACCCATGAGTCAATAGGATTACTATTAGGGTTCCTAAAATCGGGTTCTAGTGCATGTCCAAACCCACCATCAGCATTTTGAAACTTTCTAAGTTCATAAACAACATGGCTTTGATCACCTTGTTCAAAATGATATGTGAATAATGCCTTTTCTAAAGGTCTTGCATATGTTTTTAGCCATTTAATCGTTTTTTCCATCATATCCTCACCCCACTAATTGTATACCTCTATTCTACATAAAGAGATAGAAATTGTCTATATTTTTCACATTTTATTCATAAAGACTATAAATTATATACGTGTTGTGTTATCATAATTAAGAATAAAAAAACATCATATCAATCTACAGGGGGTTCATATGTTACAAGCAAATGATTTTTTACATGGCTATAAAATAATTTCATACTTGGGGAGTGGGAAATCAGCAGATTCATATTTAGTCCAAAAACATGAACGTCTTTTTGTTTTAAAGAAAATGCACTTAAGACCTTTTTTAAATGGACACACTTTTACAATAAAAGATGAACTAAGTAGCTATGACACGTTACTAAAACTTGGATTAAATATACCAAAATTAATCAGCTACGATGAGGGCGAGCAATACTTAATTAAAGCTTATGTTGAAGGTGCAGATCTCGCTTCTATGATCAAGGACAACAACATACCCATCAACTTATATATGGCATTTCATATGACCATTTCAAATATTGAAAAATCCGGTTACACCATTGATTATTTTCCAACAAATTTTATTGTAAAAGATCATAAGTTATATTACGTGGATTATGAAATTAATCCATATGATGAAGTATGGAATTTCAAAAACTGGGGTGTCCATTTTTGGTTTAACACAAAAGGATTTAATCATTACTTTCCAGATCACAATATGGAATATTTAACGGACCCAAACCATCCAGGTCATCCTATTAAATCATTAACAAAAGCTAGTGTAGAAAATTTTTATCACCTTATGGATACATATGGCTTTCTTCATCTATGTCATACACTAAATTTAGATATTAAAAACTTAGTTATCCATCAAAAACAACACGGTATGGCAGCTACTTCTTTTGAAATCAAAGATGATTTAAAAAGGTATTTCGTCAAATTTTATCCGACTTCTTCTAACCTTGAAAGCATTAAAAGTGAGATTAAAGCTTCATCAGATCCAGTAAGTCTATCACCAAAATTAGTCTATAGTGATCTTACATTAAAAAAACATCAATATTATGTTTTAGTATTTGAGTATATTGAAGGTGAAGTCTTAATGGACTATTATACAAAAGCTAGTTTAGATGAACAACATAAGTTAGTTCAAACATTTACTAAAACACTTATCCATATACACAGTCATAAGTCTAGAGGACTAACTTATGATTTTATTTCTGATGAGATGAATCAAATTAAACAGATTGCACAAAATAATCAGATTACAGGGCTTCAAAAAGTATTTGAGTATCTTGACAATCATAAACAAAAAGTGAGTCAATATCCACTAACAAGACTTCACGGTGATTATCACCCTTGGAACATTATGATTTCAAATGAAAAACTATATGTCATCGACTGGATGTATAAAACTGGTGATTTTAGATTTGATGTTTATTGGACATACACACTACTATTAAGATCTAATTTTAGTGAATTAGCTCATGATTTTTTAAATCTCTATCAGCAAATAATCCCTGATGTCAAAAACGATCAATCATATTTTATATTACTATCTTCAACAAGATGGCTCGTCAATGTCTTATCATCGCTTAGTGATAAGTCGATTGAACAAGATCAATTAGGCATGTTTAAATATTTTATAGATGCTTATATAACTCAAGTTTCTAATGAGTTACATATAAAGTTAACTATAGATTTTTAGGAGGAAATTATGGAACATTTAGTTTATGTAGATCATAAAGCAGATGAACTAAACAAATTATTATCTTTGACAAAAACAAAAATCATACGTGGTGCTGCAGGTAGAAAACTTCCATATGGAAGAGTATTTGAACATGAGACACTGTATTTCGTAGAAAATGATGGCAGTCAATTAATCAAAGCATGTGCAACAGTCAAATCAGTATTTAATTCTGATGTCCTAAGTTTTGATGACTCAAAATCAATCATTTTAAGCCAACAGACTTCTTTAAACCTTTCAGATGCACAACAAAAAAGATGGATTGGTAAAAAAAGATTGTGTATCATTGAAGTTATGGATGTCAAACGCTTAGACGAACCTTTAACATATCACAGACAAAATAACATGGATGATTGGATCACCGTTGAATCTATAGATGATATACTAACCCAATCAGATAAAACATATCAAAGCCTTCGGATTACATAAAAAGAAGACACTTCAAATCAGAAGTGTCTTCTTTTTCTATCCAACTAATCTAATAAAATAACTTAGATTAAGATATATATTGACATATAGTAAAATGTCTTTATCCTCATTAAAATATGATTCTTGTGAGTAAAATCCATTACTCTTTATACTTTGATTTAAGTAAGCATTGACTTCATCTGAAAATCTTATAACTTCTAGTTTTCGATAAGAAGGCACCTTAGGATTTTGATCAACACCAATAATATGGTAGTAAGGCAGTTCATGAACTGCTTTATCTTCTATATTTGGTATTCTATCTTTAGAAAAATATAGTTCCATATAAGCTTTTGGTTGATCATCACCATAATAAATACGTTTTTGATAATGAATTATATCACCTGTTCTAAATTCTGTGAGTTTTGCAAGTGATCGATCACATTTCATGTTTTTCTGATCAAATACTTTCATCGAAAATTTTTGATTCAAGTACTTAATGTTATCAAACACTGATGTAACATATCCTCTTCCAACTCTAACAACATCTTGATAAGTCACATAATAGTTTTGATATTCATCGACTCCAAAAATTCGATCATTAACTAATATATCAAAAGCTTTTTTGACAGATGAAAGTTCTATGTCAACTAAAGATTGAATATATGCTAAGTTGGTAATATTTTGATCATATTTATACGTTAATACTAACGCCTTTATATGATTTGCAATTTGTATCTCTACCGGTTCATTAGATCTTTTATCTATTTGTATGACTGGGTCCTTCTTCTTTATCATATCGTAATCGCCTCAAAGTAAGTGTAGTCCCCCGGATAAAATGTTTTTAAATGTGCTATTTGAATATCTGAATCATAAAATGCTGTGTTTGCTACAAAGATAGGATCATCTGTCGAAATATATAATATTTCAGCTAAGATTTTATCAGCGCTTGCAGCGTTGATATTTGATACAACTTCAAGCTTGTTTGTATAATGTTGTTGTAAGTATTTTTCAATATTTTTTTTAGATAATATCCAGCTATGGATATTAAAGTCGAGCTTTGGACTTACATATAACTCTAGAAATGCAATAGGTAGGTCTTCATTTAATGAAACAAGTTTATAAAGCATTACTTTTTCATCACAGCTTACCTTTAACAAACGGCAAATCTGATAATCATGATCGACTTCAATTTGGCTCAATAATTTCAACCTAAATTCAGGAGACCTTGGTACACTAATCTCACCTAAATTGAATGCATTTGCACTGTATGTATCTCTTTTTTGAACAAAAGTACCTTTGCCTTTAATTCTAAATACATATCCCATGTCCTCTAAATCTTTGTAGGCCTTTTTTACTACAAAACTACTCACATGGTAAATGTTTTCAAATTGAGATTCTGAAGGTAATTGATCTAAATGCTTAATTTCACGGTTCCTTATTTTCATTTCAACTTGATTGATAATTTGCTTATATAGTGGAACTTTTGATGTTTTATCCATACTAAAATATATCATGTACATCCACCTCACAACCGTTATTATATCACGATTCAAAGCTTTTTAATAGACTTAAACTATAATCTTTATAAATAATTGTATGATATTATAAAAAAAATACTAACTTGAAGTTAGCATTTAGTCTTGTTTATAAGCATAATAATAATAAGTTATGTAAAATATATGGTGGCTAATTAATAGCTGTCCAAATGATGGTGGCGTACCACCATGTTTTTTAAAGCGTTTTTTTGAGTATAAAAAGAAGACCTCATTCTATGCTACAATTTTAGTAACT
>JBAZCK010000034.1:0-14104 GCA_041654955.1 Acholeplasmataceae bacterium
CGATTATTTCACACAAAAATTCAAATGGTATTTGAATCTATTAAGTGTTTTTTTGCTTATTTAATAAGCTTCCTAAGAAAATCAACAACATGAAACTACCAAAAATAACTAGCATTAATGACATCGATTATTCAGCAATCCAACCGATGATTGGTGCAAATATAACAATAAGTAGTGATGATGTTTGTGCTTCTACACTAAGTACAGTTGCTCTTTTATCACTTTGTGAGACTTAGCCAATGACTTCTACCATTATAGGCTTTCTAACATTCATCATGACATATAAAAGTAGAAATACAATAGCTACAACTATAATTGAATCTAAGAAAAAGCTTAAAGCTGTAATTGATAATCCAGTGATTAACCAAATATAGGTAATCAACGTGCTTGAACTACCTAATTTTTTCACTTTAAATGCATTTTTGCTTGATATTGCGCTAATTAAATAAATAAATGCATAAATTAATCCAATAAAAGATTTTAGTATGTTGATCTTGATCAAGTGCATTAAATAGTACAAATGACAATGACATAGTCACTATAATTGGTTGTATATAGTCTTTAATACTTTTAAATGTTGCTTGATATGATGCTGAATTAAAAATAGCACTTCTAACTTTCTTTTCTTTAAACGTATATTTGATACTATCAATGTTATGCTTAATAAATGCCTTAAATGAAAAATCAACATCTTTTCTTTCATTTAATGATTTAGGATAACTAATAATTAGAATTAAATCGATTAAATATGGAATGATTGCTACCAAAAACAAATATCTAATCTCAGGAAGCCATAAAACTAATATAATCGATACCAAACTTGCAATCATAGAGCCTATTAATGAATATGAACGAGTTAGTCCATAAACTTTTGTCTTTGAATCCTTAATGTCATGCTGATCTAAAAATGCCATGATCATCGATTTATGCGTTCCAGATCTAAATGCTTCACCTAAAGCATATAAAATCATCGCAATCACAAAAATATAAAATTCTCTGCCTATAAAGAAAATGACAAATGATGCAATATAAAATAAAAAGCATATGACAAGCTCTGTCTTTTTACCATATCGATCTGCAATAACTCCTGATGGAATCTCAAAAATATAAACAATAATTTCTCTTATAGAAAATAAAATACCTATATAAAATAAATTAATTCCAGAAGTCAAAAAATAAATCAACATATAAGGTTCAAAAAATCTTAAATTTTTAAGTAAACCATAAAAACCAAACTTAGTTATTTGCTTTTTATGTAGTTTTAAATCTTCCATAAGAACACCTCTTACATAAGTTATAGATATTATACAATTTTTTCTTAAATACTCGGTTGTAATAAAAGCGCTTTCATGATACAATGATTTTGAAATATAATTAACATTACATCTTAAATATTAACTTACAATTACATCATAAAAAGATGGTCCATTTTAACACGCTTTATAAGATTTATCATTTTTTAAATCACATTTGCCTAATGCGGAGAGAGGTTATTTTTATGCAGTTAAAGTTAAAACCAATCGCTTTACAAGACATTCTTCTACCAAATGATGACATCAACTATGAAAAATGGTCAGTAGTTGCCTGTGACCAGTTCACTAGCCAACCAGAATACTGGGAAGAGCTTAGACAAAGAATAGGAGATGAACCCTCTACTTATGATCTAATATTACCTGAAGTATATTTAGAAAACATGTGTGATGAAATCATAGATGGTATCAATCACAAAATGTATGAATATATCAATCAAGGTATTCTAAAAAACATCGGTCCCTCAATGATTTTAGTGGAAAGAAAAACTTTAAATGGTAAAACAAGATTGGGTTTAATGCTTAGTATTGATTTAGAAGCTTATGATTATAGAGATTTGACAAAACCTCATATTAGAACAACAGAAAACACTATTATTTCTAGAATACCTCCAAGAGTTAGAATTAGAAAAGACGCTCCTTTAGAGTTAACGCATGTTATGCTTTTAGCAAATGATCCAGAAAAACACATCTTAAGAAATCTTTTTAAACGAAGATCTGAATTTCAAACCGTCTATGATTTCGATTTAAACATGAAAGGCGGACACATTAGAGGCTATCAAATTACAGATTGTGAACCAGTGATCAAAGATTTTTATAGCTTAATCGAAAATGAAGACGACCCTATCTTATTTATTGTTGGAGATGGAAACCATTCTCTTGCAACGGCAAAAACACACTGGGAAACATTAAAACCTACATTAAAAGAAGATGAATTAGAAAATCACCCAGCTAGATTCGCTTTAGTTGAAGTCGTCAACATCTATGATGATGGGCTTGATTTTGAAGGTATTCATCGCATCATGTTTAATGTTAATGATGAATTTTTAGAAGGTCTGCAACAAGCCATTGATCAAGAAGTTGAGACATGGGTATATACAAAAAAACACGGAAAAATCCCGTTTTTTATTCCAAAAAGTACCGCGCTTGCTTATGAACAAATCCAAAATTATATCGATGAATATTTAACTTATCATCAAGATGTCATGATTGATTATATTCATGGTGATGAAGAATTAATATCCATTTGTAATAAACACAAACATTCATTAGGGATTCACATGCCAGTTTTAGATAGTAAAGATTTATTTCCTTTTATTCAAATGGGGAAAATCCTTCCTAGAAAATCATTTTCTATTGGAAGTGCAACCGCAAAAAGATATTACTTAGAAAGTCGTTATATAAAAAAAATTAATTTATAAAAAAATGAAGGGAGAACATATGAAAAGAGTATATAATTTCTCAGCAGGACCTGCAATATTGCCAGAGGAGGTTCTATTAGAAGCACAAAAAGAAATGCTAGATTACAATGATTCAGGTATGTCAGTCATGGAGATGAGTCATCGTTCAGCACTATATCAAAAAATTATTGATGAGGCAGAACAAGATTTAAGAACTTTAATGCATATTCCTGATAACTACAAAGTATTATTTTTACAAGGTGGCGCAACCACACAATTTTCAATGATTCCAATGAATTTAATGAAACACGGCGTTGCAGACTATATCGTTACTGGTGCTTGGGCAAAGAAAGCCTATCAAGAAGCTAAAAAATATGGACAAGTAAATCAAGTTGCTTCTTCAGAAGATAAAATGTTTTCTTATATACCAGATGTTAAAAACTTAAATATTTCTGATGATGCAGATTACGTTTTTATGTGTGATAACAATACAATTTATGGAACTAAGTATTATGAACTACCAGACACTAAAGGAAAAGTATTAGTTAATGACGCTTCTTCTTGTATTTTATCTGAACCTATTGATGTTACTAAATACGGTGTTATATTCGCTGGTGCTCAAAAAAATATTGGTCCAGCTGGTACAGTTATAGTTATCATTAGAGAAGATTTAATTAGAAAAGATCTTAAAGCTGATACACCAATCATGTTAAGATATGATATTCATGCTGAAAATGGATCAATGTATAATACACCACCAACTTATGGTATTTATATTTGCGGTAAAGTCTTTAAATGGTTATTAAAAATTGGTGGTTTAGAAGCTATTCATAAAATAAATCTTAATAAAGCAAACCTATTATATGACTATCTTGATCAATCTAGTCTGTTCTATGGGACAGTTGAAAAGAAATCTAGATCATTGATGAATGTTTGTTTTAGAACTGACTCTGATGAGCTAAATGATCTTTTTATTAAAGAAGCTAAGAAACTCGGCTTTGATAACTTAAAAGGCCATCGTTCTGTTGGTGGAATGCGCGCATCTATTTATAATGCAATGCCAACCGAAGGTGTAAAAGCACTTGTTGATTTTATGAAATCATTTGAACAAAAACATAAAAAGTAGGTGATTAGATGTATAAAATTCATTGTTTAAACAATATTTCAAAATCTGGTTTAGAAGTTTTACCAAAGACTTATGAATTAACTGATGACATTAATCAAGCTCATGCTGTTTTAGTGCGTAGTGCACAAATGCACGACATCACATTAGATAAAAACGTCTTAACAGTAGCTAGAGCTGGAGCAGGTGTCAATAACATTCCTTTAGACGCATATGCTAAAAAAGGCGTCGTTGTGTTTAACACACCTGGCGCAAACGCAAACGCAGTTAAAGAATTAACCATTGCTGGTATGTTTTTAGCCGCTAGACATATTAAAGCAGGTATGCACTGGATTGATGAAAATAAAACAGACCCTGAAATTCAAAAAAATATGGAGAAAGCTAAAAAAGCTTTTGCTGGAACAGAAATTTTAAATAAAACGATAGGTATCATCGGTTTAGGATCAATCGGTATTATGCTAGCTAACACTTGTGCAAAACTAGGCATGAAAGTCCTAGGAACAAAAAGAAATCTTGATTCACTTAAGACCTTAGATTTCCATGATCAAGTGACTCTTGTGAAAACAAAAGAAGAGATTTATGAAAAAGCAGACTACATTAGTTTAAATCTACCTTTATCGGATCAAACAAGACGTATGATTGATAAAAACGCATTTAAACAAATGAAAGATGGCGTCATTCTACTTAATTTTGCTAGAGATCAATTAGTAAACGATGAGGATTTAAAAACCTATTTAGACAATGGTAAAGTTAGAGCATATGTCACAGATTTTCCAAATGCCAAGACAGCACAAATGGATGGCGTTATTGCCTTACCGCATTTAGGTGCATCTAGCGAAGAGGCTGAAGAAAACTGCGCAATCATGGCATCAACTGAAATTAAAAACTATATTGAATATGGCAATATAAAAAATAGTGTAAACTATCCAGATATCAAATTAGACCAAAAACAAGCAAAACACAGATTATCTATATTATGTCAAAAAAACAATCACCATAAAGATGATTGTATCAATGAGTTAATTATTAAAGTTAAGCAGATAGAACATATCTATCAAGCATTTAATGACTCATACGGCATTATTACAATAGATACCAATGATGAGATTACATCTGATCAGTTAAATGCTATCAATGATTTAGAGTTTGTCACAAGAGTTAGACTTATTTAATTAATTGATAAGCCTTAGCAATTGTTGTATATAACTCAACACCTCTTGATAAAACCGATTCATCAAAATTAAAATAACAACTATGAAGTGGATGTATAAATCCCTTCTCCTCGTTTTTAGTGCCAAGCATGATAAACATGCCTGGTACTTTTTTTTGATAGAACGCAAAGTCTTCTGAAGCCATGAGTGGTTTTATATACGCATAGTTTTTATCAAGATGTTCTTCTACAAAACTAACTATTTTTGGATCATTATAGACAACAGGATATAGATCCATGATTTCATATGATATATCAACATTAAATGATAACTCAATACCTTTAATAACATCTGACATGCGTGATTTCATCAGTTGATATACATCATCATCAAAAGCTCTCATTGTGCCTTTAATCGAAACTTCTTGTGCAACTATATTTCTTGCTTCACCACCATGAATGGTTCCAATCGTTATAACACCTTGTTCAAAAGGGTCTATATTTCTAGAAATAATTGAATGAAGTTGTGTAATTAAATGACTTGTAGCTAATATTGAATCAATACCTTTATGCGGTTCAGCACCATGAGATGATGCGCCTTGAACCTTTAGACTGAATTCTCCGTTTTTTGCCATCATAGGGCCTTTAACCAGTCCGTAAGTTCCTTGTTTCAAATTAGGATATAAATGAATCCCAAAGATTTTTTTGACTTTAAACTTATCTAAAAAACCTTCTTCAATGATGACTTTTGCGCCACCTGGAAACTCTTCAGCTGGTTGAAAAATTAAAACTATCGACTCATTTAAAAGTGTTTGATCTTTTAAATAATACGCAAACCCTAGCATCATCGCCATATGCCCATCATGCCCACACGCATGCATAGCACCAACATGTTTAGATGGATAAGGACAATTTGATTTTTCTAAAACTGGTAGTCCATCCATGTCAGTTCTAAATGCAATCGCTTCTTCTTTTTTTCCTTTTTTATAAGCGATCCATCCTGTTTTAGCAGTTTGATAAATCTCATAGCCCATCATCTTTAATTCTTTTTCGATGTATGCACTTGTTTTAAATAAATCAAATTCAAGTTCTGGTATTTGATGAAGATCTAATCGATACTGTTTTAATTTTTCTAGCATGTTTTACTCCTTTTTATCTATTAAAATATAGTTCAAATTCATATGGATGAGGTAGTTTATTGATAATATCATGTTCTTCCTTTAATTTTTTCATATGACTTTCTAAAAGTGTTTTTGTGAAAACACCACCTTGAAGTAAATAGTCATTATCATTTTTAAGCGCATCGATTGCTTCTAATAAATTTGTTGGTAAATGTTCAATTTGACTT
This sequence comes from Acholeplasmataceae bacterium, assembly GCA_041654955.1. Classification (GTDB taxonomy): domain Bacteria; phylum Bacillota_I; class Bacilli_A; order Acholeplasmatales; family Acholeplasmataceae; genus Mariniplasma. Next base: position 6,332 of record JBAZCK010000034.1, read on the forward strand.
CTTTTTTCTAAAGGTAGATCATAAAGATTCATATCAAAAGGACCATAACCTAACTTACTAGGATCAATTTTATGTTTGACACCATCGATTGCGGCCATCATCAATGCTGCATAAGTTAAATAAGGATTACTCATCGCATCAGGTGAACGATATTCAAATCTTTTTTCCGTTTCATCTAAGGTGTATCCTGGTATACGAATAACTGAACTACGATTACCTGTAGCATATGTTACACTCACTGGAGCTTCAAAGCCCGGTATTAAACGTTTATATGAGTTTGTAGTTGGATTCGTAAGTGCAGTTAAACTTCTTGCGTGTTTTAAAATGCCACCAATCATATAATGTCCAATTTTTGATAATCCTGAATAACCATTTTCATCGAACATAATATATTTCCCATCTTTTTTAACTTGAATATGAACATGCATGCCAGATCCACATTCATTTGAAAAAGGTTTGGGTAGGAATGTAACAACTTTTTGTTGCTGATAAGCGATATTTCTTAATAAATATTTTAATTTCATTGAGCGATCACCCATCTCAACAATAGATGCGAACTCTACTTCGATTTCTACTTGACCAGGACCACCATTTTCCCCGTGGTGATACTTAATTGGAATATTAATTTCTTCTGCTTCTAAAACAACCTTAGTTCTAAAAGAATATGATGCATCTGCTGGTGAATCAAGATGATAACCTCCGTGGTTTCTAACCTTATGCCCTAAATTTGTTTCATTACTTTTCCCCATATTCCAATCGGCATGTTGACTATCTATTTTAACTTCCGTATGCTCATTTGTGTTTTTAAAAGATATATGATCAAGGACATAAAATTCAAACTCTGGTCCTAATAAAATCGTATCTATTTGACCTTGATTATAAACATAATCTTCAGCTTTTTTTGCTATATATCTAGGGTCATCTTCGAATCTTAAAAACTTTTGATCCTTGATTTGATACATATCACACATACAGATGATCGTTTTAACATCAGCTAGATGGTCTATAAAACAAGAAGACACATCAGGAACCATCATCATATCAGATTTATCAACCGTTGAAAAACCATAAGATGAACCATCAAAACCGATACCTTTACTCATAATTGTTTCATTTAATTTTTGACTGGTAATAGATACTCTTCTCCATGATCCTTTTAAATCAGTAACCTTTAAATCAATGACTTTCACATCTTCTTTTTTGACATATGTAATCATGTCATTAATGTCTTTAAACATACTTTCCTCCGTATTGAATTTTTATAAGATCTTTGATGTTAATCTGCCAACTAACATAAGATCTATGAGATATATATTCTTGTCTTAATGATACCATATGTTATTTATCTTTTTAGATAAAAGATGAAAAAAACTCATTTTCTATTTCTAAAAATTGAGTTTTTATATGGATTAAAAATTATTGTGTTCATGTTGTCTTTTGATAACTACTTTTTGTTATAAGTTTCAGCTAATTGATTAAGTATTTCAATATATTTGTTATCTTTAAATATTAATTTTCTAATCACTTCTATGGATTCATCTAAAATTCTCTCGTGAAAGTCATTTTCTTCCATATATTTTACTAACTCTTCAAACGTCATGGGTTTTAATGCATGATTATATATTTCTTTTTGATCTTCATTTGTTAAGACTTCTCGTTCTTTCTTATAAAACTTTTTGATTTTTTTAAACTCTTTATCTGATATTTCACCATCATCTTTTGAAAATACATACAGTAAAACAAATATGGCTAACATAATCATATTTCTTTGATAGGTAAATTTCCATACATCATTCGGATTTCCAAAATCTAGTTTACTTTGTTTTTTTAAATATTTAGAATATCTATCTTTAGATTTTTCTGCTTCATCTTTTGATTCTACTAAAAAATATCTATTTACTTTACTTGAGCCTTGCATAATCATTCACCCCTTTTCGCCTTCATTATACCACTAGAATCAATAATAACATTGAATATCTTAAACAACACATCTTTTACAACTTGTGTTAAAATAGAATATAGGTTATTAAATAAATGATGTATAAAAAAGCGAGGGAATTATATGAATAAATTATATGATATAGGATTAATCGGTATAGCAGTTATGGGTGAAAATCTAGCCTTAAACATAGAATCAAAAGGATTTAGTATTGTTGTATCTTCTAGAAAACAAGATACAGTGGATACTTTTTTAAATGGACGTGCTAAGGGTAAGAATTTTGCTGGTACAACCGATATTAAAACTTTAGTAAGTATGCTAAAAAAACCAAGAAAAGTTATGTTAATGATAAAAGCTGGAAATCCTGTAGATCAAGTGATTGAACAACTTATACCATTACTAGATGAAGGTGATGTCATCATAGATGGTGGAAATTCATTATACTCTGATACAACTAGACGTACTAAGTATCTAGAAAGTAAAGGTCTATTATATATTGGTACAGGTGTTTCAGGTGGTGAAGAAGGCGCACTTATTGGTCCTTCTATTATGCCAGGTGGTAACAAAAAAGCTTGGCCAATCGTAAAACCAATCTTACAAGCAATCGCTGCTAAAGTAGGTGATGGCCAAGTATGTTGTGATTGGGTTGGTGAAGATGGCGCTGGTCATTTTGTTAAAATGGTGCATAATGGCATAGAATATGGCGATATTCAATTGATTACTGAAACCTATCACATGTTAAAAGAATTACTTAGATTATCAAACGATGAAATGTCAGATATATTTTCAAATTGGAACGAAACTGAACTTGATAGTTATTTAATTGAAATAACCGCTGATATTCTCGCATACAAAGAAAAAGATGGTTCTCACCTGATTGATAAAATATTAGATACTGCTGGTCAAAAAGGCACAGGTAAATGGACAGTAAATGCTGCTTTAGATGAAGGTATACCACTCACACTAATAGGTGAATCAGTATTTTCAAGATTTTTATCTGCATTAAAAGATGAACGCATAGAAGCTTCTAAACACTATCTTAAAGAAAGCAAAGCATTTGATGAAGATAAAGATTCCTTTATCAACGATTTAAAACAAGCTTTATATGCTGCAAAAATACTTTCTTATACACAAGGTTTTCAACTTATGAAAGCTTCAGCAAACGCATATGACTGGCACTTAAATTATGGTGGTATTGCGCTTATGTGGCGTGGAGGATGCATCATAAGATCCATATTCTTAGATAAAATCAAACAAGCGTTCGATAAAAATCCAGATTTAAACAATCTTTTACTAGACTCATATTTCAAGGAAACTATGAATCGTATGATTCCTAGTTTAAGAAAAGTTATTTCAAAGGCTGTTTTATATGGCATCCCTGTTCCAGCGATGAGTGCTGCATTAAGTTATTTTGATGGTTATACCACTGATAGACTTCCAGCTAATCTCTTACAAGCTCAAAGAGACTATTTTGGAGCTCATACATATGAACGAGTAGATAAAGATAGAGGAGAGTTTTTCCATACTAACTGGACTGGTAAAGGTGGCAATACAACTTCAACTACTTATAATAAATAAGGAAATAGGAAATCGTATTAACGATTTCCTATTTTTTTTAGTTTCATGATACCTTGTTGAACATAAAACGGTATATTCGAGATAAAAGCCAGCACAGGTGTCCATATAAATATAGGTATAATAAACCAGATGACAGGCCAATAAAACGGATCATGTGTTGTTGGATGTATTTTTAGAAAGTCGAAAACAAAAACATCGAAAATGACTGCTACATTTTTATAGTGATCTGGTATACCAAAGACAAAAGATGAATTTCTTATATTTACATCATAGAAACTATTTGGATCAATCCAACCCAATTGTAGTAAAATCCATTCATTAACAAATATTAATGTAATCGTCCCTAAAATCATCAACGCTAGTAAATACTCTCTTTTGAAACTAAAGACATGAAGTTTAAAATATCCCATAAGAAATGGTGCTAAAAATATTATAAGATGTGCATAATAAAATCTTATAACATCAAAACTAAAGGCACCTTTTCTTCCAAAATAAATACTATCAAATGTTTCAAAGATTGCTTCTGTAGGATATAAGTAAGCCGCTAATCCGGATGCAATCCCCATCACAAGCATATAATCTAAAAAGACTTTTTTCTTCGATAAAAATAAAAACGGAAATATAAGTGTTGATATTGCACAAATGTTTTCAAAACTTACTTTCCTTATAGATTCAGGAAATAGATCATTATATGGGTAAAATAATAATTTTACAAAATGTAGTATAAATGCAGAAAAAAGTAAAATGGTTATTACTTTTTCTTTATATTGGTCATCTTTATTTTTTAAATAGAAAATAAGTCCAACAGTGATTAAAATTGCAAAAAGAAAATATAAATAGTAATAAAAATTACCGACTTCTACATACATATGGATAACCTTTTCATTTTAATTTGCGTTTAACATCATAAATGCCCCAATGCTTTTCTGGTTCACTTGGATCATTTGAACCTTTCCAAGGTTCATCAAATGCTTCAAAAAAGAAAACAGGAATTTGTTCTTCTAAACTCCACTTGCTCATTTCTTTAAGGTATTGTTTTTGATTTTTAACATTCGCTAAAGTAGCATCGATACCTCTTGAACTTTCTGTTGGCCATCCAGCTTCCGTAATAATCACTTGCTTATCTTTATAAAATTCTGATACTTCTTTATAATCTTGTTGCGACACAGATAAAGCTATATCTATATCTTTATTTAGCCATGCAGGATAAGTATGTATACTAATAACATCACATGCATCAGCAACTTCTTTTAACTTAGGAATCCAATAATAGAAATTCTCACAATATGTTACTATTTGCTTTGTATTTTTTTTCAGTTCATTAACAAAATACAAAACTCTTTTTGGACTCACTAAATTCTCATTCCACTCTGGAACTGCTTCATTGCCTGCTGATACTGCAATGATGATATCATTATACTCATTAGCTAATTCAATGAGTTTTTTCAAACTTGATTCGTTATGCGCAATGTTTGTCTTAATCTCTTCATCCGTAAGTATGCCTCCCCATTCACACTCTGGATTAGAAATTTCACCTAATAAATCAATGCCTAGCATAACTTTTAAATCTAGGTTTAAGTCACGAATCACTTTTAATGTTGTTTGTGCATGAACACTCGGATCATACATGCGAATATAGTCATAATTTTTTTCTAAAATGAGTAAATCTTCTTTGATTTGATCATAAGTAGGATAAATCCTTTGATGTGGACTTTGACCATCTCTATATCCTGAATAGCAAATTGCTTTTCCATAGGGTATTTTTTTCATTTGCACACCTCGTTTTGTCATTTCTTTTATTATATCAAACTTATGAAGATTTTATCCACGCCAAATAAAAAAACACCAAGCTGGTGTCTTTAAAAAATAGGTATTCCCCATATATATACTAACAAATGATACATTAAACAAAATAAATCTTAGACATTAAAATGTAAATCTTTAAATTATAAAACATAATACTTATTTTAAATCTATTGAGTCTCGTAAATCCCTAAACAATATCTTCAATTCAGTTAATACTAAAAATCTATATATGGGGAATACACCTTCATCTTACCACAAAATTTAATTAATGCAATACTTTTGATTATTTAATATCTAGATCATATCGATTAGGCATGATACCAGATTTAATAAGTCTTTTAAAATCCCAATTTAAGTGTGATTCTCTTTCTATTTTATAGTTCCAAAAGTAATATCCAAATGCATGCTCGTATGCATATAATTGAACATCAGCTAATGCTCTTGTTACTAGCATCTCATTAAATTGATCTATATATGCTTGTTCTCTTAATCCTAAAGACCATTCACCGATAATAACTTTCACATATTCAGATATAGATTTAATCATAGGTAATCTTTTTTCTAAGATAAGATCAATATGTTTTTCAAGTGGTTCATTATCTAGTTTATCGTCAAAACAATGATATAAATGCAAGTCAAACATGACATTTTCTTTATCTTTAAAAAATGTCTTAAATTTTTCATCTATCGGTCTAAATGCATCATGAAAAACAATAGGTTTTGATGTGATTGCTCTAATCGATTTATAAGCTCTTTCATAAAAATCTAATATTATATCTAAATCAATAGAGACAAACGGTTCATTTAGCACTTCAATACCATAAAATGATTCATATAAATGAAATTCATTAACTATTTTTTCTAAAGACTCAATGGTTAATTTGATGTTCTTTTTATCTTTATGCCATTCCATAACACCTTTTATGCCACCATTATCAAAACCATTTTGACACCCTGGTGCAGTATGTAAATCCACCAAAATATTGATGTGATGATTTTTTGCCCATTTAAAAGCTTGATGAACATAAGAACGACATGATAAATATAAATCCGTTCCAACAAACCACCAAGGTAATGGTAGTCTTACATCTTTAACACCAATACTGTTAAGATAAATAAAATCATCTTCTGTAATGAACGTTTCATAATGCTTAAATAACTTTTGTTTCGCTTCTTTTTGTTGCTGCATAAAACAAGTTTCATCAAAACAATCTTTCGTACCTTTAAATAACTCAGGTTTAATCCAAGATTCTAATACAAACCATCCACCTAAATTGACCCCTCTAATTGTTGCCATGTTGTTCTCCTTTGAACTTTTGATTAAGTTCTGTAATTTCTTTTTTCCCTTTTTCTGTTAATTGATATATTCCGCGAGACACTCTTTCAAAATATTGATCATAATTTTTTTGTAAAATTGATGCGGCTTTTAAAATATTCGTATGCTCTTTAATTTCTTTTACAGATGCCTGTTGATGAGCTAGTAAATATAGTCCGATATCTACAATCATCTCTTTATAACGTGTTAATCTTTTACCTTTTGATCCACCAACATTTAAAGTGTTTTTTCTTAAATGATATTCTTTTAAAATGATTTGTTTTCTTTTTTTATAGCGAGCTCTACTTTTTTCCATATTATAAACGGTTGTTTCTAGTATAACTTCAGCATGTTGTTCATTGACAATTATACATCCAATCTCTAATCTTTTAAGTAGATAAATCATTTGTCTATATTGTGTTCTAGATTTTGGTAATGCTGTCTTAGGTATTGAAATATAAACGATATCCATGGTTTTTTGTCTATCTATTGCTTGATAGATCAATTTCATTGAAAAACTTGTTTTCAATTCCACAGCTAAATATACATCATCTTTATATCCTAAGATGTCAATATCTTTCACTTCAGCTTTCACTTCATATCCTTGTTCCACTAAAAGACGTTTTACAGGTTCATACAACTCAGTTTCTTTCATAGATCTACCCTTCATTAAAAACTAGACTTACCGGACAGTGATCGCTGCCTAAGATATCATCATGAATTTTACTGTCTATTACATATTTCATAAATCGTTTACTCACAACAAAATAATCAATTCTCCACCCTACATTTTTCAATCTAGATTGAAACATATAACTCCACCATGTATATTTTACAGTTTCCGGATAAAGTGTTCTAAATGTATCTACAAAGCCACTTTCAAGAAGTTCTGTAAACTTATTTCTCTCTTCAATTGTAAATCCTGGATTTCTAGTATTTGAGTTCGGATTCTTTAAATCTATTGGCATGTGTGCCACGTTTAAATCACCTGTATAAATGACGGGTTTTTTAAGATCAAGTGACATTAGATAAGTCCTCATTTGATCTTCAAAATCCATACGTTCGTCCAATCTTAAAAGTTCTCTTTTTGAATTAGGTACATAACATGTTACAAAATAATATGTATCAAATTCAA
>JBAZCK010000035.1:0-12886 GCA_041654955.1 Acholeplasmataceae bacterium
ATTGATTATTCGACTAGTACCAAATGGACAAGCAACTACGTTTGTACATAAAGCTTTAGAGGTTGGCGATAAGATGATTATTACTGGTCCTTATGGCGATTTCTTCTTAAGAGAAGATTCTAATAAGGATATGATATGTATTGCTGGTGGTTCAGGAAAAGCACCTATTAGATCAATATTATATGCACTTCAAGCTAAAGGTATGAATCGTAAGGTTAAATATTTCTTTGGTGCTAGATCTAAAAAAGATCTATATTACACAGAGGAATTTGAGGAATTATCAAAAGAATTTCCAAATTTTGAATATATACCGGCATTATCAGAACCACTTCCAGAAGATGAATGGAAAGGTGATGTTGGACTCATTACTGATGTTGTAGATCGACATGTAGATGATTTAAGTAATCATGAAGCATATCTATGTGGATCACCAGGGATGATTAACGCATGTATTAAAGTATTAAAAAACCATGATATGAAAGATGAAAACGTATTATTTGATAATTTTAGCTAAAAAGAGCCGATGGCTCTTTTTTGTCAAAAATTATAAGCAATATCTTTGTGTTTTATGACTTTTTTAATTATAATTAATACAAAATAAAGAAGTATAGGAGAAAAGAAAAATGAAGAAATTTTTATATATAGTATTACTAGTTTTTACCTTAGGGGTATTAACAGCTTGTCAATCTGATGATAATGTCTTAAGAGTTGGTATGGATTTAACATATCCACCGTTTGAAACGGTTGATGATGAAGGAAATCCAACAGGTATTAGTGTAACACTAGCTGAAGAATTCGGTAAGTTTTTAGGTAGAGAAGTAGAAATTGTAGATCTTCCTTTTGCTACGCTTATTACAGAATTAAATAGTGGAACTATAGATGTTATTATAGGATCTTTAAGTATTACTGAAGAAAGAGCATTATCTGTAGATTTTAGTGATCCATATTTTAATTTTCCGTTAGTATCATTAGTCAATAAAACTTTTTATGACGAAAATAATATAGAAACAAAAGAAGATATATTAACTTTAGAAGGTGTTAAATTTGTTGGGCCAAAGACATTTGCACCACTAGAGATTGCTAGAGAACTAGCAAATAATCCAATTATCCGCGAAGTTGATGATGTCAATGCAGCAGTACTAGAAGTTGTTTCTGGTACTTCAGATGTATTCTTAATGAGTATTAGTAATGCAGCTGGACATCATTTAGCAAACCCAAGTACAACCGAAATTCTACTTGATCCAGTATCATTATCACCTATTGGTATGGCATTTGAAAAAGGTAGTGATGATTTAGTAGAACAAGCTAATGAATTTATTGCTGGACTAGAATCTGAAGGTATTTATGATATCTTAAGAGAATTATACAATGATGATATTGCAGCTAATATTCCTGGAGAAACATTAAATGTCTACTTACAAGGCATTATCAATGAAGAAGAGTAAACTTAAACACATCTTACTAGCGCTATTGTTTTATATAGCGCTAGTAAGTTTTATAGTGCTTTCTTATCCAGGAAGAGATAATTTTAGAATTGAAGCGGTTTTTGGTTATACTAACATTTTGGCAAAAGGATATATAAATACGATTATTATTAGTTTAATCGTTTTGGTTTTAAGTCTTCTTTTTGGCTTTGTTTTATATCTACTATCAAACTCTAAAATCTTAACATTTAAATACATATCAAATATTTTTAGTGAAGTTGTATTTGGAACACCAACGATTGTGTTTTTAATTGTTACATTTTATTTTATTGCTGTTCCACTGAATTTAACCAATAGATTTTTAGCAGGTATCATTGGCTTTAGTTTATTTATGGGGCCATATATGAGAAATGCTTTTATTGGTGCGATTAAATCGATAGATGACACGCAATATCAAGCGATGAAAGTCTTAGGCTTTAGTTCATATCAAAAATATCGTTATATTATTTTACCGCAATTAGTAAAAGTTATTATTCCACCTATGATTGGTAATCTTGCGATTATAATTAAAGGATCAAGTTTATTAAACTTCATTGGTGTAGAAGAATTATACAACCAAATAACAACAATTCAATCTAGAACATATGCGGTTGTTGAAGGATACTTAATTATGTTCTTACTATACTTAAGTATTACGATACCTTTAATTTTCCTTGCGAAATACTTTGAAAAGAAGGTGGCATCATGGATTTAGCATTAAAACATATTAGTCAAACATATGAAGGTAAAATAATTTTAGATGATGTGAATATTGAAATTAAAAATAAAAGCGGTATAGCTTTGATTGGCCCAAGTGGTGCTGGAAAATCAACTTTATTAAGGTTATTATCAGGGATAGAAGATCCGATTTCTGGTGAGATATGTTTGAATCACCATGAGGTGACTCATGAAGATAAGCATGAATACTTTAAAAAAGTTGGATTTGTATTTCAAGCACATAATTTATTTCCACATTTGACTATTTTAAGAAATATCACTTTGGTATTAGAAAAAGTACATGGATATGAGATTGAGAAAGCTAATAAAATAGCACTAGATTTATTAGAACAGTTTGAACTGATCGAACATAAAGATAAAATACCAGCAAAAATATCTGGTGGTCAAGCTCAAAGAGCAAGCATTATTAGATCTTTAGCAATTCAACCAGAAGTTGTTTTTCTTGATGAACCTACATCAGCACTAGATCCGATTCTATCTCATGAAGTTTTAAAAACGATATTAAAACTAAGAGAGAAAAAAATGAATTTTATGATTGTTACACATGAAATTGGATTTGCAAAAAAAGCTGCTGATTACGTCATATTCATGGAAAATGGTAAGATTGTTGAACACGGGGATATAAGTATCCTTGATCAACCAAAGACAAACAATTTAAAAAACTTTATTGATAATGTTAGTTATGACATCTAAAGGGTTTATATAAATCCTTTTTTTGTTTATAATAGATGCATGAGGTGAACGAATGCGTATATTCGTAGGTATTGATATCCCTAAAGAAATAAAGACACAACTTGATATAGAAGCAGATAAGTTTTTAAAGTATGCAAGTGATTCTAGAAAAATGTCAACAGATAATTATCACTTAACTTTAAAATTTATTGGTGAGATAGATGTTGCACAAATAGATGAATTAGATCGTTTATTAAAAGAAAGTTTAAAAGATGTAGAAGCATTTGATGTGCATCTTAAAGATTTAGGCTATTTCAAGAAAAAGGATGGTTTAATTTTGTGGATGGGTGTATTACAAGGCGTCGGTGCTTTAAAAAAGATCCATTTAACAATAGATCCATTGTTAAGTGATAAGTTTAATTTAGAAAAGTCTGTGTTTAGTCCTCATGTGACACTAGCAAAAAAAGTTGTTGTTGAACATGAAGATATACTAAGAAAAAATAAAACTAAAGACTATATGTTTAAAGTTAGCGAAGTCATTATATTTTATAGTCATATCGTAGAAGATGTTTTAACATATACACCATTAAGCAGTATCAAATTACTTGAAAGGTAGAACAGATGAAAGATATTATATTAAAGAAAAATGAATTTTCGATTAGAAAAACTAGTATTGAAGATAGTGAGATTGTACTGAGTTACATCAAAAAAATAGCTACATATGAGCATATGAGTGATCTAGTAGTAGCTACCATCGATGATATTAAAGAAACTATTTATAAAAAACATCAGGCACAAGTAGTGATTGCAGAAGTTTCAGGAAAACCCATCGGATTTATGCTTTATTTTTATACTTATTCTACCTTTTTAGGAAGAGCAAATCTATATTTAGAAGATATATTCATTGATGAACTTTATAGACATCAGGGGTACGGGAAATTGATGTTTAAAGCGTTATCTCAGATTGCTGTTGAAAATGGATGTCAACGTATAGATTGGGTATGTTTAGATTGGAACAAAAAGTCAATTGAGTTTTATGAAAGTTTAGGTGCAAAACCATTAAGTGATTGGATTACTTTTAGATTAGAAAAAGACTCGATAGAAAAAGTTAGTAAAATATAGCATAAAAAAAGTATTCAACTTTGATTGAATACTTTTTTTGGTTCTTATTACGCAAATACTGTAGGTTTCTTATAGAGGATAATTGTAATGATGTCAACAATCCAAAGTACAGCCCAACCAGCTAATAACCAAATAATACCAATGATGATTTGAAGCATATCATTGTTTTTAAGACCTTTAATAATACGATAAATACCCCATGCAAAACTGTCTATACCTGGAAGAGCTAAGATGAGTTTAACAATCCATGGTAAGTTGTCAAAAGCTTTAATGAAATCTGACATTTTTATACCTCCTATTTTTTCTTTATTATACCACTACTTAAAGCATTTGAGAAGTTTTATTCTTTTTTATGTAGCGTTTGAAGCAAAAATCATATAAAATAGAAATATAAAAAAATAAAGAGGTGATTCAGTTTGTGTGTGTTTTGTGATTATCTAGTAAAGAAAGAGAAAGTGATTTTTGATAATAAATTAGCTTTTACGATTTATGATGGATTTCCAGTGAATAAAGGCCACATGTTAATTATGCCTAAAAGACATGTAGAATCATTTTTCGAATTAACTAGTGATGAAAAACTAGCAATGGATGAGTTAGTCACAAGAACCAAAGCATTTCTAGATGAAAACTTTAAACCTGATGCATATAACCTAGGTATTAATGAAGGGGTGTATGCAGGGCAATCAATTCTACACTGTCATCTTCATGTGATCCCTAGATATATAGGTGATGTATCAAATCCAAGAGGTGGCGTAAGAGGTGTTATTCCTGCGAAACAAAACTATTAAATTAGTATAATTTAGATGATATATTTAAAGCACCTTTTTTTAAGGTGCTTTTTTTGATAGCGTTTTCATATAAGGGTTTATTTTATACCTTTAAGCATGTATAATAGAAGTGAAAATACAATACGAGGTGAACAATGAATAAAAAATATGTAGCAGAACCGTATCGCATCAAAATGGTAGAACCTATTTTTGAGACAACTAGAGATGAAAGAATAGAACTTTTAAAAAATGCGGGATATAATCCTTTTTCTTTGAGAAGTGAAGACGTTTATATTGATTTATTAACTGATTCAGGTACTGGAGCGATGAGTCAAGAGCAATGGGCACATATGATGACTGCTGATGAAGCTTACGCTGGAAGTAAAAGTTTTTATAAATTAGAAAGTGTTGTAAAAAATATCACTGGATATAAATATTTTATACCAGCACATCAAGGCAGAGGTGCAGAACAAATCGTATTACCTCAACTTGTGACTAAAAAAGGTATGTATTTTATTTCAAATATTCATTTTGATACTACTAGAGCACATGTTGAACTTGCTGGTGCAAGAGCTCTTGATTGTGTTATTAGTGAATGTTTTGAAATTGATTTAGACCATCCGTTTAAGGGTAATTTTGATATTGAGAAATTAGAAAATATCATTAAAGATAAGGGCAGTGACCATATTGCAGGTATTATTATGACGATTACTAATAACAGTGCTGGTGGACAACCAGTGAGTTATGAGAATATGGTTGAAGTTAAAAAAATTAGTAAAAAATATAATATACCATTACTTATTGATGGGGCAAGATATGCTGAAAATGCTTTTTTCATTAAAGAAAGAGAAAAAGGATTTCAGGATAAATCAATTTTAGACATTGCACGTATGACATTTGATTTAGCAGATATTTTCATGATGAGTGCTAAAAAAGATGGTTTAGTTAATATGGGTGGGATTATCGCAATTAAAGATAATGAGCATTTATTTAAACTATGTCAGACATATATTGTTCCTTACGAAGGTTTTCCTACATATGGAGGATTAAGTGGAAGAGATATGGAAGCATTAGCACAAGGCTTACAAGAAGCACTTGATATGAGATATTTAACACATAGAGTTGATCAAATCAGATATTTAGGAGACATGTTAAAAGAAGCTGGTGTGCCGATACAATATCCTGTTGGTGGGCATGCAGTGTTTGTCGATTGTGGAAAAATAGCACCTCACATACCATACGATCAGTTTCCTGCATTAAGTGTTACAAATGCATTATATATAGAAGCTGGAGTAAGAGGTGTAGAAATAGGATCGCTTCTTTTAGGTAGAGATCCTGATACACACAAAAACTTAGAAAGTCCAATTGAATTTATGAGATTAACTATTCCAAGAAGATTATACACTTATCAACATTTAGATGTTGTAGGAAAAGCGATGATAGAAGTGTATAAACATAGGGATCAATTAGTTGGTTATGAATTCTCATATGAATCACCAATGTTAAGACATTTCACATCTACATTTAAACCTGTAAAGAAAGGGTAGATTATATGCATATAGTAATTATAGCTATCATTGGTTTCATGTTTATTTTTGAACTATGGATTAATATTTTAAATGTAAGTCATTCTAGAAAAGAAATGCCAAGTAGTGTTAAACACATTTATGATGATGAATCATATCAAAAATGGATGTCATATCATCAGGAACATCTTAGATTTGGTATTATTAAAAAGACTTTTTCAGTTGTTTTAACATTATCATTTTTAATTTTTGGCTTGTTTGGAGCTTTTGAGTTTATTGCGAAAGAAGTAAGTGGGCATGTTATCGTTCAGACACTTATATTTCTAGGGATATACTTAGTGATTGAAACATTGATAGATTTACCTTTCAATTATATACATACCTTTAAAATTGAAGAAAAATATGGTTTTAATAAAACCACATATAAAACATTTATTATTGACCAAATCAAAAGTTTTCTATTAAATCTTATATTATTTGGAGCACTTATAGCTGGACTACAAGGTTTATATATCGCATTTATTGATCATGTATGGATATTTATACTTTGTACATGGGGCTTTTTATCAATCATTATGATACTTTTATTTTTACTTAACACAAAAGTATTTGTTAAAATATTTAATAAGTTAACACCATTAGAAGATGGTCCATTAAAAGTTAGAATTGATGAACTTGGACAAAAACTTGGATTTGAAGTGGAAAAGATTTCAATTATGGATGCATCAAGAAGATCAAGTAAACTCAATGCATTTTTTAGTGGTCTAGGAAAAACAAGAGACGTCGTCTTATATGATATGCTATTAGAAAAATTAAGCGAAGATCAAATATTAGCGGTTTTAGCCCATGAACTCGGACATGCCACACATAAAGATACAACAAAAATGTTGTTTCAAAATATAATTACATTTGGTTTATATGCAACGATTATTGGCTTTATATTGCAATCTCCTGAAATTTATGTTCAGTTTCATTTAAGTGGCATATTCTTCGGATTTGCGATTATATTATTTATGGTTTTAGTTGAACCTATTTCACTAATTATTGGATTAATTACAAATGGTTGGTCTAGAAAGATTGAATATAGAGCAGATGGTTTTGCTAAAAAGCATGTAGGAAAAGCTGAAATGATTGGGGCTTTAGAAATACTTGCGAAAGAGAACTTTGCAAATTTAAATCCACATCCTTTATATGTGTATATTTATTATAACCACCCAACGATTGCTGAACGTATAGAAACTTTAAACAAGGAGAATTAAGATGAAAAAACATTTAATATTAGCAATCAATCCAGGATCTACATCAACAAAATTAGCGATTTATGAAAATGAAACTTTAAAGTCTGAGTTTAAAATTTCTCATGACACACAAAAAATATTGAGTTATAAACATATCATTGATCAATATGAATTTAGAAAAGAAGTTATACTAGATTTTTTAAATAAAGAAAAAGTTGATTTAAAATCTTTTTCCGCTATTGTTGGTAGAGGGGGGATGTTAAAACCTATTGAAAGTGGTACTTATACCGTTAACGAACTAATGATTAATGATATGAGAGAAGCCAAAAGAGGAGAACATGCATCAAATCTAGGATGTCTTCTAGCAAAAGATTTAGCAGATATTCATCACATACCATCATATATCGTAGATCCAGTGGCAGTAGATGAGATGGATGATCACTATAGATATACTGGTTTTCCTGAAATTCAAAGAAGATCTTTGTTTCATGCTTTAAATCATAAAGCAGTAGCAAGAAAAAGAGCACATGATTTAAATAAAAAATATGAAGATTTAAATCTAATTGTTGCACATCTTGGTGGTGGAATCAGTGTTGCGGTGCATAAACAAGGGAAAGTCATTGATGTAAATAATGCGCTTGATGGTGATGGTCCAATGTCACCAGAAAGAAGTGGATCTGTACCAATGGGACCTTTATATAAAATGGCATTTAGTGGCGAATATACATTAGAAGAAATCAAAAGAAAGAATTATGGCAAAGGTGGTTTAGTCGCTTATTTAGGAACTAATGATGGTTTAGAGATATCTAAAATGATCGAAGAAGGTAACTTAAAAGCTAAGTTCATATTTGAAGTGATGTGCTATCAAATTGCTAAAGAAATAGGAAGTGAAGCAACTGTTTTAGAAGGCAATGTTGATGAGATTATATTAACAGGCGGACTTGCTTATAACAAGATGCTTGTAGATATAATTAAAAAGCGAGTTGAATTTATAGCACCTGTTGTTGTATATGCTGGTGAAAACGAGATGGAATCACTTGCTTTAGGCGCACTAAGAGTTTTAAAGGGTGAAGAAGAAGCAAAAATATATAGTTAAAATAGGAGTGGTAGAATGTTAAAAACTATTAATGATTTATTAGCAAAAGCTAAAGAAGGTGAACAAAAAACTTTGGTCGTTGCTTGTGCAGATGATAAACATGTCTTAGATGCTGTAGAAAAAGCTAGAGCTGAAGGTATTATTAGACCTATTTTAGTTGGCAATAAGGAAATTATTTTAATGTTACTAGATGATTTAACAATTGATCCAAAATATTTTGAAATCATAGATATCATGGATCATGAGCAAGCATGTGATTATGCAGTTAAATTAGTGAGCGAAAATGATGGTTATGCATTAATGAAAGGCTATGTCGATACAAAAGTTATTTTAAAATCTGTTTTAAAAGAAGAGTTTGGATTTAAAGGTAAAAATAGACTATCACATGTATCTTTATTTGAAATTAAGAATTATCATAAGTTGTTATTAATGTCAGATGGCGCAATGAATATGTATCCTGGTGTGGATGAAAAACAAGAAATTATCGAAAATGCTGTTAAAGTACTCCATCATTTAGGTATCCAAAATCCAAAAGTTGGTGTGATTGCGGCTATAGAAAAACTAAATGAAAAAATGCCTCCAACAGTAGATGCAGTTGAACTTATTAAACGTAATCAAGAAGGCAAAATCACTGGATGTATGATTGATGGCCCTTTTGCACTAGATAATGCAATCAATAAAGAAGCAGCGATTCATAAGGGGATTGATAGTGAAGTTGCTGGCGATGTGGATATGATCTTAATGCCTCAAATTGAATCAGGTAATGTATTTTATAAAAGTATGATGTTTTTGGCAGACGCAAAAAGTGCATCGATTATTGTTGGTGGTAAAAGACCAATTGTATTAACATCAAGAGCAGATTCTACAGAATCTAAATTTTACTCGATAGCTTTAGCTGCAATGGCAGTTTAAGTAATTAAAAAATGTATAAAAAAACACCTATTTTTTTAGGTGTTTTTACTTTTACATCATAATTTCTATACCCGCATTAAGCCCTTCATCTTCGTAAATAAGTTTATCTTTTTCATAGAGTTTAATTCGAATGATACCAGATAAACCTTCTTTGATTGTTTGATTCATGATGCCAAGTGATGGAGATTTCAATTCAATCTCTTTATCTTTTTTAGCGTAAACATATAGTTTATACTTTCCCCTTTTTAAGATAAAGTCAATTTTATCTTTTCTAATTTCTTTTTTGATGATTTTTGTCATATTATAAGTTGCGAAACGATATTCTTTATCATTAAATAATAAATTGACGATTAATCCCTTAAAAGATAAGACACTAAAGGGTATCGTTGCGTATGAAAACATCAAAGAAGTTTTGTCATTTTTAAAATGATTAGATTGAAGCCATATATATGCTTTCGGAAATGATTTTCCCCAATCTTTTTCTATGTATGCTTTCCCATTTGTAAAATCAATCTCTTTATTATTTATAGTTAGCGTACCTTTTAAATGAGATTGCATACTTATGACACCGTGATTACATTCCATAAAGGGTAGATATGCAAAAGGACCCATAATATTTGGTTGATAGAGATTTTTATTTAATGATTTGTGATCTCTAAAATGAACGACTCCAAATATTTGCATTGATGGATCTTTTAAATTTATATCTATTGATTTTAATGTGAAAACATTATTATCTATATTTACAGAAAATGAATCATGACTGTATGTAAAAACATCACTATCAAATCTATAATAATGCATTTTAAAATCATCTTGTGAAGATATAAAGACTTGAATAAATGTATGTGGATCTTTTTTTTGAATACTAATCCCAGGGATAAAGGCGATACTTGTTTTTAAATCAGTAGAAACAAGTTTATAATACCAGCCTTCAAAATAATGATTTGATTTTTTATCACCTTGAAATAATTCAGGATTTTTAATTTTTTTAAAATACATTAGCCCTACTCCTAGTAAAAATGCTAGGTTACCCTAGCATTATTATGTTTAATAATTATGATGGTTGAAATGCTCCAAATAAAACTAACCATGCAAGTATTGATTTAGCAACAAGACTTAAGACGATATAAGTTCTTTCACCATATAAATAATCTTTCCACTTGCCTATTTTCTTATATTGTAGGATCATGTTGACTGGAAAAGTGTTAAATGCTACAAAGTACGTACCTATAATTGCCCAAACAAACCATGGAGGCGTTACATCGCCACCTGAACCTGTCATATATAATATAATAGCAATCCAAGGTGCTACACCTGCAATTGAACCCCAAATAAATGGGCCCCAGTTTAATTTTTCGCCTTCTTTACGTTTAGATGATAATAATTCCATATCTAAACCGAATAGATTCATCGCAGCATTTACAATAAATATGACAATTAAAGTTGCAATATCATAAATACCAAACAAGGTTGCGATTAAGACGATCATAATTGATGAACTTAATGCATATTCGAACCATCTAAGTTTGTTTACCCCATTTAACAAATCTTTATTGTACATATCATTGATCTTTTTAGGAAATGAAATAAGCGCATGTGCCAAGGCAGAAAGTAGTAAGAAAACACCAACCATAACTCCGAAAGGTAAATCAAATAAAGGTTTTGTATCTAAGAATAAGCGTTGATTAACTTCATCAAAGTTCAAAAAGTTTTGTGTAATGGTAATTTGAAATGCTGGATTAATTGAACTAATGACAAATATTGCGATTAGAATCATCATGATGCCTTGAATTAAATGTAGTGACCCCATAATTTTATTAAATCTTTTAAGCTTTAAAAGTTTTTCTTGTGTTTGAGCATCCATAATTTTGCCTCCATGTTTAACATGTTTATTTGTATTTATTATAACATGCATAAAATATAAAAAAATGTAAATTTGCTTTCGATTTCAAAATAAATATGTAACCATGTTAAAATATCTTCAAAGGGAGTTTGAGTATATGGCAAAAATTGGGATCATTGGAGCTGGAACAGCAGGCCTAGCATCAGCTATAAGATTAAAAACAATGGGTTATGATGTAGATGTTTATGAGAAAAACAATCAAGTTGGTGGTCGTATGTATCAATTAACCGATCAAGGTTTTTCTTTTGATGTAGGTCCAACGATTGTCATGATGCCTGAATTATATAAAGAAGTATTTGAATTTTCTGGTGTGGATGCGAACAAATATCTAGATATGAAGCTTCTTGATCCTATGAATAGAGTTTATTTTTCAGATGGTTCATTTTTTGATATATCATCAGATTTAACAAAACTTATCAAACAACTAGAATCATTTGGAGAAGATGATGCCAAAGGGTAAATGGCATATTTAAGTGATGTATATGAAAGGTATTTAAGAGCGAAAAAACATTTCTTATATAAAAGTTATCGTCGTCCAACTGAATTTTTTAATCTTAAATCACTCATTCAAGTATTAAAATTAAGAACACTCAGTAGTGCATATCGTTCCATTTCATCATTTGTTAAAAATGAAAAATTAAGACAAGCATTATCATTTCAAACATTATATATTGGCATGTCACCATATAATGGACCATCGATTTATACGATTATCCCGATGATTGAATTATTTTATGGTGTTTGGTATATCAAAGGTGGCATGTATCAAATTGCAAAAGCGATGGAAAAAAGATTTTTAGAATTAGGCGGGCATATTTATCTTAATCAAGATGTCGATGAGATCCTTATTAAGGATAAACGTGCATATGGTATTAAAATAGGCGATCAAAAGATTTATTATGACGCAGTATTATCTAATGCTGATTTCCCATGGACTATGAAACATCTCATTAAAGATGAGAAATTTAAAGGCAAGTATCAATCAAAAAAAATTGATCGCATGAAATATTCAACTTCTGGCTTTATTATGTATCTAGGATTAAATAAAAAGTATAAAACTAATGTGCATGCCATCAGATTTGCTAAGGATTTCAAAAAGAATATTTCAGATCTTTTTAAATCTATTATTCCAGAAGATCCGTCATTTTATATGTATTCTCCATCTCAAATAGATGATAGCGTCGCACCTAGAGGTAAAGAATCATTATACGTTTTAGTTCCGGTGCCATCACTTCATCAAAATGATATTGTTTGGACAGATTCTTTAAAAAACGAGTATTATCAAAAATTGCTGTAGCAGAAATAGTAAAGGATGTTAAATTATGATATATTTCACATTTGTTGAAGTCTCAATATTCATAGCAATATTAGGTTCGATTGTTTTTATGTTTCTTTTCACTATCAATTATATCGATGATTATAAATGCAAAAAAAGCATTCAAATAA
>JBAZCK010000036.1:0-12721 GCA_041654955.1 Acholeplasmataceae bacterium
TAGAATAGGTTATTCTTTCTTAACAGGTATATCAATATTTTTACTTACAGTCCTAGGTTTATTTTCTGTTTTACTTAATGTGATCCCAGTAGTCGCAATTTTACCGATTTTGTTATATATTGGTATTGTAATCACTACACAAGCATTTACAAGTGTTAAACATAAATATGCACCTGCAGTTGTGCTTGCGATTATTCCAGCATTAGCTGATTGGACAAAAAATGCAGTAGATATTGCCCTTGGAACGCTTAATAGTTCTGCAGGTGATATTGGATATGATATATTAGAAGTTGCAGGACTAAACTATTACGGTATGATGGGATTAGGTGCTGGTAGTATTATTATCGGTATCATTTTAGGTTCTATTGCTGTATATGTTATTGATCATAAGTTTATACATGCAACGATTGTTGCCCTATCAGCTGCATTGTTATCATTTTTTGGTATTATACACGGAACAACCGTAGGTATTAATATGAATCAAGGCATGATGATCGGTTATATCTTTATGGCACTTATTTTTGCTGGTTATGCACTGTATTACAAAAAGAAGGGAGATTTAATCCATGAGGAAGTTTCAAGTTGACGCAAAACCGTTTACTTTCGATTTTGATTTAGAAAAAACTGCTTTATTAATCATTGATATGCAAAGAGACTTTTGTGAATTCGGAGGATTTGGAGAAGCATTGGGTAATGATATTACACCAACTAAAGCTATTATTCCAACCGTTAAGAATATTTTAGATCAAGCAAGAAAAAATCATATGTTTATCATACATACAAGAGAAGGTCATAGACCAGATATGAGTGATGTTCCTTATGCTAAAAAAAGAAGATCAACATCAATTGGTGAAGAAGGACCGATGGGTAGAATCTTAATACGCGGTGAGTATGGTCATGATATTGTAGATGAATTAAAACCTATGGATCAAGAAGTCGTTATTGATAAACCTGGAAAAGGTGCTTTTTATCAAACAGACCTACATGCTATACTTCAAAATAAAGGCATAGAGAGTTTGATTGTCTGTGGTGTAACCACACATGTATGTGTGCATTCAACCATCAGAGAAGCAAACGATAGAGGCTATGAATGCTTAATGATTGAAGATGGAACAGCTACATTTGATCCAAGAGATCAAGAAGCAGCTATTCGTATGATTAATCAACAAGGCGGCATCTTTGGATGGACAACAACATCTGAGTCTTTATTAAAGGCATTAAAAAAATAAATAAAAATCAATTAAAGGGAGGTTTATATGGGATTACATGTTTTTAAACATCCGTTAATGAAACATAAAATGACCATTATTCGTGATAAAGATTGTTCAACAAAAATGTTTAGAGAGGTTGTTGAAGAATTAAGTGCACTTATGGTCTATGAAATAAGTAGAGATTTTGAGCTTAAAACAGTTCAAATCGAAACACCGATTTGCAAGACAACTGGCTATCAAATTGTTAAAGACATTGTATTAGTGCCTATTTTAAGAGCAGGATTGGGTATGACACAAGGTATTCAAAATTTAATACCTAGTGTAAAAATTGCGCACGTTGGCATGTATCGTGATCATGATACACTGCTTCCTAAAGTCTATTATGCGAAATATCCAGATACGATTAAAGATAGTAAATGTTTTATTTTAGATCCACTTTTAGCCACAGGTGGTAGTGTATCTAAAGCGATAGAGTTTTTAGTAGAACAAGGCGTCACTGATATTACTGTTTTATCTATTATTGGTGTACAAACTGGTGTTGATAAAATATTAGATAAATATCCACATGTGAATATTTATCTTATTAGCTTAGATGAAAAACTAAATGACGATGCATATATCATCCCTGGATTGGGTGATGCAGGTGACCGTTTGTTTGGGACAAAATGATGATGTATATGAAGGTGATAACATGAGTAGTATTATAGATCAAGGGATGACATTAGCGATTAGTGAAGCAAGAAAAACCATGAATAAAGATTTAGGTGGGCCTTTTGGTGCTGCAGTCATTAATCAAAAGGGAGATGTTATTTCTGTATCATCAAATTCTGTTTTAGGTGATCATGATCCAACAGCTCATGCAGAAATCAATGCGATAAGAAAAGCATGTAGTAAATTAAAGACTCATGATTTATCTGGACATATTTTAATTACTACATCATATCCATGTCCGATGTGCTTAGGAGCTATCATGTGGTCTAATATTAAGGAAGTTATCTATGGATGTAGACTGAAAGATGCTAAAGACATTGGTTTTAGAGATGATTTGATGTATGATTTTATAAAAAAAGATATGAAAGACAAAAAAATTCTACATTTAGAAGAACATGAAAGAGATACGTGTTTAAAACTTTTTAAATCGTATCATGAAGATAATAAAACAATTTACTAAAAAGTTATATTTTAGCCTAACAAAGGTGTTTATTATTAATCAGTATAAGCTAATATCAATGATAAGATACTCAAAATCTGAGTATCTTTTTTTAAAGAATTATTCAAAAAACTTAAATTTTAATTATTTAATATTATAAAAAGATGCGTTTTTTTCAAACTCATATCGAATCCATTTAGGCTTTTGTGTTATTATTTTTATAGATAAAGAAAAGAGGGGACTTTTATGCAAAAACTGATTCACATGACTGAAAACTTAGATATTGCAAAGGAGGCATTAACACATTATCACTTAGATTCAAAAATTTTAAACAAACTCGCATTTTTTAGAGCATCAGATAATTCTATTTATGTATATGAAGATGATAATCATCTTTATTACTTAAGAATTACACCTTATGATAAAAAAACAGAAGATGAAATGATTTCTGAGCTTCATTTCATGAGATATTTAAACGATCATCATATTCGTGTAGCTAGACCTATCATGAGTAAACTTAACGATGAAATATTTATTAATAAAAATAATTATTATGCAGTGGTATTTAAAGAAGCTAAGGGTCATAGATTAGATAAGATTGATTTAAATGATGATATCACTGAAAGATTAGGTGGATATCTTGCTAAGATACATATGTTATCAGTTGATTATCATAATCCATTTGATCATACGAGCTATATCACGATTATAAATTCATTTAAAACAGATCATCCTAAGATTCAAAAAGAAATCGAAGAGGTTAAAGAAAAGATTAACGATCTTGATTTGATTTACGGAATGATCCATTACGATTTTGAGCCAGATAATGTTTTTTATGATAGTGATACAAAACGATTTGAATTAATTGATTTTAATGATTCATTATATGGATATTATATGCATGATGTGATGATTGCACTTGATGAAATAGATCCTAAATTCCATCAAAGCTTTTTAAAAGGCTATCATCAAATCTATAAGATGGAAACATATGATCCATCAAAGTTAGATATACTAAAAAGATTTGATTCACTTAATAAATATTTTGGACTTAAATATGCGTTAAGTGAACAACCAGAACAAAAGCCTGATTGGATGTTAAATCTAATAGGTAAAATCACAAAAATTATCGATGATTATGAAAGTTCATTTTCTAAATAAGAACTAAATAATGTTATACTAGACATATCAAAGAAAAGGATATGATAACATGAACTATAATAATGAACTAAACTTACTTAAAACTATCACAAAACAAATTTATGAAGATGCCATATTAACAGTTAAACATACATCTTTTAAAGGCGAACAAGATATCGTAACATCCACAGACTTATATATTGAAAGACATTTGATTGAAAAGATAAAACTTGCATTTCCAAATGATTTTATCCATTCAGAAGAATATCATAATAAAACCGTTTTAAAGGATAGAACATGGCTCATCGATCCAATTGATGGCACAAGCAATTATGCAGCTCATTTAGGGTTATATGTCGTTCAAATCGCTTTATATGACAAAGGTGATATTGTCTTATCTTATATTTATGCACCTAGTTTTAATAAAACATATTATGCGATAAAAGGTGAAGGTGCATATCTAAATGATAAAAAATATCATGTAAGTGATAAACAAGATCCATCTAACTTCATGATTTCTATGGTGGGTTTAAGTCATAAATCAAGTGATATAACTTATTTTAAGAAGATTATTGATTTATCTATTGATCATAAGTTTAAAACAAGAATGTTAGGATCAATAGGATTAGAACTTGCGTTAACATCAGAAGGTATCTTTAATCTCTTTTATACCAATGTGACAAACCTTTGGGATTTATGTCCAGGTATTTTATTAGTAAAAGAAGCAGGCTACATTTTATTAAATGAAAAAAATGAACCTTATCAACTGCAAGATAAAAATCTATTTGTATGTAAGGATCAAAAAAGTGTAGATATTATCAAAAATTATATCTTATTGAGCGTAATATCTGGCTAAACTCATTGGTATTGGCAATGTTCACTCATTTAAAATGTGAAACAAAACCATTATTTGAGCAAAAATTATATCAATATTTATTAAATAAAACACCAAAACTATAACAAAAAGGAACTTCCTAATCTCAATGATTTAGAAGTTCCTTTTTATTATTTAATTTGACTTGCAGCAATCAAAAGTGGATCCCATACAGGTGAAAAAGGAGGTGCATAAGCAAAATCTAACTCTGCAAATTCACTTGCTGTCATTTTTTTAGTAATTGCAAGTGCCATGATATTAATTCTATCACTTACACCAGTTTTCCCAACTAACTCAGCACCTTTTAAAATTAAACTAGTTTTCTCATAAATAAATCTTATAAATAAATCTTTAGCACCTGGATAATAACTGGTTTGGTGTTTAGCTGTAATATCAACATAATCATAATCTAAGTTTAATTTTTTCGCTTCATCAATGCCTATACCAGTTTTTGCGAATGCAAACTCACCAATTTTTAAAATATTAGACCCTACGATACCAGAAAATGATGTGTTTTTGCCTACCATATTTTGAGCGACAATCTTACCACTCTTATTTGCATGTGTGCCTAAAGGCACATAAGCAAGTTCATCTTTAATGATATGGTGATATGAGGTGCAGTCACCAGCTGCATAAATATCCTTAATATTTGTTTCAAAGAATTTATTAGTGATGATAGCTCGATTATCTAGCATGTTTATACCACTACCTTCTAAAAATGCTGTATTTGGACTAACACCAATCGCTTCTATAACAACATCAACTTTTAATTTTCTATAATCAGTTTTAACAATAATTTTATCATTATCTTTTTCATATGATTTTAGTGATTCGTTTAAATAGATGTTTACACCAAGGTCTTCTAAAATATCTTTAGCTTTACTTGCGATATCTTTATCGTAGACTGATAATAGTTGATCGCCTCTTTGAACTAGATGAACTTTTTTACGAAGCTCAACAAGATTATCAGCAACTTCCACACCGATATATCCACCACCGATAATCGCAACACTCTTAGCTTTATCTATTACAGGTTTTAAAGCTCTCATATCATGAAGCTGATTTAAAACATGTATCTTAACTTCATTACTACCATCTACCTGTGTTTGTTTGGCATAAGTGCCGGTTGCGATTAAAAGTTTATCATAAGCATCTTTAATCATTAAATTATTTTTTAAATCTTTTATTTGTATTTCTTTATGTTCTGGTATAACTTTGATGACTTCATGTTTTAAAAAGACTTTAATATCATTTTTCATAAACTCTTCTTTAGTTCTTGCAATAAGCTTTTTTTCATCTGTGATGACATCACCAAGAAAATAAGGCATACCACAACCACTATAGCTTAAATCTGTTTCTTTTTCATAAACATGAATGACAGCATCTTTATTAAGTCTTTTTAGTTTTGCAGCTGCGCTCATGCCAGCCGCAACCCCTCCAATAATGATCACTTTCATAGGAATACCTCCGTTTAATTGCATTCTATCATTACAAGCTATATTTTTGTAATTATATACTTTTACTAGATATTATTTTTATGCTATAATAAAAAAGATTTGAATTTCAAAATAATGGAGGTCAAGATGACACGAGGAAAACTAACAACACTCATTATCTCAAGTTTTTGGATGATGTTACTGATGGGTACAGTATATGCATACTCCATCTTTAGAACAGAAGTAACAAACACATATCAACTATCCACTTTTGAAAGTGGATTACCATATATGTTATCACTATTTTTTTATGCATTATTTATGATGTTGACAGGAAGAATACTAAACCAGAAAAATTTACGATATTTGGTAGTGCTTGGTACATTACTCATTATCAGTGGTTTTTTTATATCTTTTATATCAACTTCATTTATCTTATTTATATTTGGATATGGTGTCATGATTGGTAGTGGTATTGGTATTGTTTATGGTATACCCTTATATATTATTCAAAAATCTAATACAGTAAAAACAGGATTTTTAACAGGAGCTGTCTTACTTGGCTTTGGTTTATCACCTCTTATTACAGCACCTATTGGTAAACTCTTACTTATAAATTATGGTCTTGATCAAACGTTTTTAATATTTTCAGTCATATTTTTAGTCACACAACTACCACTTGCGTTTTTATTTAAAGTTAAATTTGATGATAAAGAAGAGCCTTCATCAAATTTAACCTTAAAAAAACTTTTAAGTAAAAAGTTTATTATTTTATATATTCTTTTTATGTTAACATCATCCATAGGACTTATGATGATAGGTCTATCATTTCAAGTAGGTGCAACTTATTATGCGTTTGATGTTCATATTGTTACCTATTCTTTATCTATCTTTGCGATTTGTAATGGATTTGCAAGACCACTATTTGGACATTTAATCGATAAGTTCGGATTAATCAAACCAAGCATCATAAGCCTACTTTTAATTGGTATAGCAGCTTTATTAGGTATTTTAAATAAAGGACAACATTACGGATTGTTTTTACTAAGTTATAGCTTATTTTGGTTTAATTTAGGTGCGTGGCTATCCATTATGCCTTCGATGGTTAAACACTTATATGATCACATAGATTATGCAAGAGTTTATGGCTATTTATTTACTGCTTATGGACTTGGTGCGATTTTATCAAATCTTATCTCAGGCTCTATTATTGATCTTTTAGGACAAACGACTTATCTATATTTATCAATTCTTATATTAGTAAGTATCGGTTTATATCTTGTTTATAGATTAAAAGTAGTTCAGTTAACTAAAAATTATGATTTATGATATATCTAAATTAAGAAAGAAGGTGTCTTAATGCATCCGTTTGAAGCATTTTTAAACAACATTGATTCAGTAGCACATAGAGCAAAAACAAAAGAAGTTCTAGATTGGGTTGAAAAAACATATCCTAATCTTGATTTAACAATTAAGTGGAATCAACCGATGTTTACGCATAAAAATACTTATATCATTGGTTTTAGTGTTGCTAAAAAGCATTTAGCTTGTTCACCTGAACAAAAAACAATTGACATATTTAAAGATCAATTAACAGCTAAAGGTTATCAACCGACTTCAATGATTTTTAGAATCGGTTGGGATCAAGATATAGATTATCAGTTATTAAAAGAAATGATAGATTATAATATCAAAGATAAAAAAGATTATGAGAGATTTTGGAGATAGAGGATATCATCTTTTTTAACTATGATACAATTAAATCAAACAAATAGATGAAATGGATGAGATCAATGAAAGTTAATGACCATGTTTCAAGATATGAAGAAAATGCTTGTTTAATTGCAAAACGCATTGTTAAAGGCGAGTTTAAAAAAGATGATAAATTAAGAGGTAGATCTTTATTATCATCTGAATATAATGTCTCAAGTGAAACGATAAGAAAAGCAATGCAGCTTTTAAGTAATTATCAAGTAGTAAGTGTTAAAGAGCGAAGTGGTATTTATGTAAGTGATCAAAATCATGCAAAAGATTATGTAAGAGACTTTATTGCAGATGTTGATCGATCTAGAATCTTAAAGGTTAGATCAATCATGAGAAAAGTTAAACATTCACTATCTCCAAGTGCAACTATTGATGAAGCATTAGCTTTTATGGAAGAAAAAGAGATAGATTCTATTTATATTACAGATGATAAAAACCAACTTTTGGGAATAGTCTTAAAAGAAGATTTAGAAAAAACAAGAAATAAAACAGTTAAAGCATTAATTAAAACAGAAAATTATCAACCAGTCTTAAGAAACAGTTACATTAAAGATGTTTTAAAAGATTTAAAAGAATCAGATCATGATATTCCAGTTACTGACTCAAAAGGTAGACTTAGAGGCGTACTTGGTTATGATGATGTGATTGATGCGCTTGCTGAATAATATGTAAATAATAATGACTTATCGATATGATGAGTCATTTTTTTTGATTTTGTATTAAATTTGAAGTAATTATATAGTATAATATGAATAACTAAAAAAAGGTTATCTGGAGGATTTAATATGTGTGGGATTGTTGGATTTATCGGACATAAACAAGATGCTAAAGAAGTCGTCTTAAGTGGACTAACTAAATTAGAGTACCGTGGATACGATTCCGCGGGCATTTCTTTGTTTAATTCCAAATTTAGATCATTTGATATCTATAAAGATTTTGGACGTGTCCAAAAGCTTAAAGATCTAACTTCTGATACTTTAAAATCCCATATTGGTATCGGGCATACGAGATGGGCAACGCATGGTAAAGTGACCAAAGATAATGCTCATCCGCATTATTCACAATCCAAAAGATTTATCATTGTTCATAATGGCGTGATTGAAAATCATGATGAATTAAAATCACAATATTTAAATGATTCATTCTTTTATTCAGAAACAGATACTGAAGTGATAGCACAACTGATTGAATCCTTTAGTGATACATTAAGTGTTGAAAATGCAATTTTAACTACTTTAAAATTATTAGAAGGATCTTATGCACTATTAGTCATTGATACAGAGATGCCAAATACGATTTATGCAGCTAAAAATAAATCCCCATTAGTTTTAGGTGTATCTGATGATGGTGTAACCATCGCATCAGATCTCATGGCTTTAGTGGGATATTCTAATAAATATATCGCACTTGCAGATCATACATTTGTTGTATGTGAAGCAGATGGTGTAAGTTTATATAATTTAAATCATGAAATTCAACCACTTAATTTTTCAGAAGTTGATCTTGATGAATCATTTTCTGAATTAGGTGAATATCAGCATTACATGTTAAAAGAGATTTATGAACAACCTTCTGTTGTAAGAAGAATCGTTCAACATTATTTGGTTGATGATAATCGGATGATAACAAATGAGATTTTAGAAGATATAAAAAAAGCTGATCGAATCTATGTGCTTGCAGCTGGGACATCAATGCATGCAGGATTTATTGGTAAATATATATTAGAAGAATTAGCAGGGCTTCCTGTAGAGGTGCATATCGCATCTGAGTTTGCATATCATACACCTCTTTTAACTAAAAATCCGTTTTTCATTATGATTTCACAATCTGGTGAAACTGCAGATTTGCGTGCTTGTTTAATGAAAACAAAAAAATTAAACTATAAAACATTAACGATTACAAATGTTAAGACATCAACGCTTGCAAGAGAGTCTAATTATTATTTAGAGCTTTTTGCAGGTCCTGAAATAGCTGTTGCATCAACTAAGGCATATGTTGCTCAAATTGGTGTGTTAGCTATCTTAGGTTATGCATTATCACAAGCTAAATTTGATTTAAGAAAAGCTTTGACAGATGTTGCATTATCAATTGAAGATTTCCTAGAGCATCAAGATGTTTCTTCGTTAGTCCATAAAATTATTACAAAACGCAATTGTTTTTATATCGGAAGAACTCTTGATTACTATACTTCTTTAGAAGCTGCATTAAAATTAAAAGAAATATCATATATTCAAACTGAAGGGTTTGCTGCTGGTGAATTAAAACATGGAACGATTGCTTTAATCGAAGAAGGTACACCAGTTGTCGCATTAATTTCAAATCCTGAAATTTCAAATAACACAAGATCAAATTTAAATGAAGTCGTTGCACGTGGTGCAACTACCATTAAAATATCTTTATCAAATACATCTCATAAAGATGATGATATCATCTTAAAAGATGTACATCCGCTTTTAACACCAATGGTGATGGTTGTACCGACACAACTGTTTGCTTATTATGCAGCCTTAGAACGTGGACTTGATATTGACAAACCAAGAAATCTAGCCAAAAGTGTTACAGTCGAATAGGAGGAGTATAGATATGGGAAAATATTTTGGAACAGATGGCATTAGGGGTGTTGCATTTGAAAAACTTGATGCAGCGCTCGCATTTAAATTAGGACAAGGATTAAAACATGCAACAGATATCAATGATATCATTATTGGTTTTGATACAAGATTATCATCACCAATGCTTGCTTATATGATTGCAGCTGGTGCATTATCAGGAGGTGCACATGTCAAGTTTGCCGGTGTTTGTTCAACACCTATGGTTGCATATTATTCAAAAGAAAAGAAAATTATAGGTGTTATGGTGACTGCATCACATAATCCTTATACGGATAATGGGATTAAAGTTTTTAATAAAGGCTTTAAAACAACCGAACAAGAAGAAGCGATTTTAGAAACATTTTTAGATTCACCTAAATATAATATTAAACCATTTGGGAATTTTGAATATGCTAAAGATTTTAAAGAAACTTATTTAAAAATCTATGATCAATTTAAAATTGGCAAATCAAATTTTAAAATTGCTTATGATTCAGCTAATGGCGCAAACTATCAAATTGCTAAAGAACTTTTTGATAAGTATGCTAAAGGCAGTGTCCAAATTGGAAATGAGCCTGATGGCTTAAATATTAATAAAGAATGTGGATCGACACATATGGATATGATTCAAAGTTTTGTCAAAGACAATAACTTTGATATTGGATTTAGCTTTGATGGTGATGGTGACCGATTACTTGTTTGTGATAGTGAAAGAATCTATGATGGTGATGAAATCATCTATATCATCTCCGCTTACTTAAAGAAAAAAGGTTTACTTAACAAAAACCATGTTGTCTTAACAAAAATGAGTAACCCTGGTATACTAAAAGCGTTAAAAGAACAAGGAATCACCTATTCATTAACCGATGTTGGTGATAAATATGTATCTTTAGAGCTTACATCAAATGATTATACGATTGGTGGAGAAAATAGTGGTCATATCATTATGAGACACTTACTTCATACAGGTGATGGCTTATTAGTGGCTATGGTCTTACTATCTATTATGGCAGAAGAGAAAAAGACTATCTTTGATTTAAGATCAGATATTACTTTATTTCCTTATGAACTGATTAACATCAAAGGTGTTGATAAGTCCATCTTAGAAACTAAAGATATGCAAGATTTTCTTAAGTATACAAAAGAAAACTTAGGAGAAGATAGCTTACTTTTAGTTAGACCATCAGGAACTGAAAGTCTAATTAGAGTGACTGTATCTCATCAAAACCAACAAATCATGAAACAAACCATATTAAGCATCGTTTCTAAAATAAAAAGTATAGGGAGTGAAAACAATGGGTAAGACTTATGGACTTGTGCTTGCAGCTGGCAAAGGCACAAGAATGAAAACGGAAATGCCGAAATGTGCATATCCAATTTTAAAAAAACCAATGATAGAATACATTGTAGAGAAACTAGAAAAAACAAAGATTGATGAAACTGTAGTTGTCGTTGGACACAAAAAAGAAATCATCATGGATATATTAGGTGATCGTGTTAAATATGCTGAACAAGTGGAACAACTTGGGACAGGACACGCTGCTTTATCTGCTGAAAGCATTCTAGCAGATAAAGAAGGGGTAACATTTATCTTACCTGGTGATATGCCTTTAATGAATATCAAACTAACAGATAAGTTATTAAAAGCACATGAAGAGATGGGAAATGATTTAACTGTTGTATCGATGATCTTTGAAAACCCTAAGAGTTATGGACGTATTGTTAGAGATAGATATGGTTCAATTGCAGGCATTGTTGAAGATAAAGATTGTACAGGTGAACAAAAGAAAATTCAAGAAGTCAATTCAGGTGTTTATGTGATTGATAATAAAGCTTTATTTAAAGTTTTAAAGACCATTCAAAAAAATGAACGTAAAGGCGAATATTATTTAACAGATATTGTTGCTCTAATGAAACATGATTATAAGATTGGATCATTTGTTGTGCGTGATGCATATCAAATGATGGGCGTAAATGATCTATATTCAGTTAGTATTGCTGAAAGATATTTACGTGATGAAATAAACAAAAACCATATGTTAAATGGTGTTGAAATGGTATCTCCTAATACGATTACTATTGGACACAATGTCATTATTGAACCAGGTGTAACCATTTATCCAAATACAACCATTACTGGTAATTCTACCATTCGTGAAGGTGCGATTATCGGCCCTAACACTGAAATTCATAATGGTAATATTGATGAGTATGCTGAGGTGAAGCACTCACTTGTCTATGATTCAACTGTAGGTGAACATACAACTGTTGGTCCATTTGCTCATTTAAGAAATCATGCAAATATTGGTGCTCATAATAGAGTAGGTAACTTTGTTGAAGTTAAAAATTCAACAACTGGCGATGGCACGAAAGCTGCACATCTATCATATATTGGTGATGCAGAAGTTGGATCTAATGTAAACTTTGGCTGTGGATCAATTACTGTTAATTATGATGGTGTCAATAAACATAAAACCATTATTGGTGATGATGTCTTTATTGGCTGTAATGTGAATATGGTTGCCCCACTTACTATTGAAAGTGAAGTGTTTATT
>JBAZCK010000037.1:0-12046 GCA_041654955.1 Acholeplasmataceae bacterium
GTTCTGAAGATGTTAGAAGAGATATCGTTTTAGAATTAGAAAAAATGGGATTTGATATGGAAGTATCACATCATGAAGTTGCGTTTGGTCAACATGAGATTAATTTCCATTTTGATAATGCGCTTGAGGCATGTGATAATATCCAAACATTTAAAATAGTTGTCAAAAATGTAGCTAGACGTCATGGTTATCATGCAACATTTATGCCAAAACCTATCCAAGGTATAAATGGATCAGGGATGCATACTAATTGTTCTTTATCAAATAATGGAGAAAATCTATTTTATGATCCAAAAACTGAAAATCAATTATCGGCTACCGCTTTAAAATTTATTGCTGGTGTGATGAAATATGCTCAAGAATTAGCACTACTTACTAATCCAACGATTAATTCTTATAAAAGATTAGTGCCAGGTTATGAAGCACCATGTTACATTTCATGGAGCGATGCGAATCGCTCTACGATGGTAAGAATACCTGCTTCACGTGGAAAAGGTACAAGAATAGAAGTAAGATCAGTTGATCCTTCGGCTAATCCATATCTAGCTATGTCAGGACTACTAGCTTCTGGTTTAGAAGGTATTAAACATGATTTAAACTCACTAACACCTGTTAAGAAAAACTTATTTAAGATGAGTGATGCTGAACGTAAGCGTTTAGGCATCAAAAATCTTCCAGAATCTTTAAAAGAAGCGATAGAATCATTTAGTAATTCTTCATTAATGAAAGAGATCGTTGGAGATTTCTTATACGCTAAATTAATTGAAGCTAAACAAAGAGAATGGGATGAATATAAAGTTAGAGTAACTTCATATGAGTTAGAAAAATACTTACCAATTATTTAAAGGCGATTTTCGCCTTTTTTTAAATGGACAATAGTGATATAATTTAAGTAAGAAAAAACGGGAGGTCAATTGTATGAAAGTTTGGAATTTAAATGATTTATATCATGGTTTTGATGATACTTATGAAAAAGATTTAAAAACATTAGAAGATAAAATGGATGATCTAAAAAATTACATCCTTTACCAAAAACAAGAAAATGATCAACAATATATCGAAGGTTACTTAAAAAGAGAAGAAGAAATTGTGAAATTATCTAGAACATTAGGGTCGTTTGCTTCATTAACGATGGCTACAGATGTCAATCATGAGGTTGCACCTAAGTATTTAGCTAAGTTATCACAAATCTTTAGAAAAGTGACTGCAGAGCAAGTCATTTTCCAAAGATATTTAGCATCTGTTAATCTTGATAAAGTTAAAGAACACTCTCATATTATTAGACAATATCTATACCAACTTAAAAAAGATCAAGAAGACGCGAAACATATGTTATCTGAAAAAGAAGAAGTTTTATATGCTAAGATGAGAGAATTTGCTTCATCTGGTTGGTCTCAACTCCATTCAATTACAACAGCTAATTTAGGTGTTGATTATGAAGGCAAGGAAATCACTTTAAGTGAAGTTAGAAACATGGCTTATGAAAATGATAAGGATGTTCGTAAAAAAGCTTATGAAGCTGAACTTAAAGCATATGAAAAGATTGAAGATCAAGTAGCTTTTGCGTTATCTAATATTAAGCGTGAAGTCACAACTATGAATGAACTTAGAGGTTATGATTCAGCATTATCAAAGACCTTAAATCAATCAAATATGACTAAGGAAACGCTTGATGCGATGATTTCTGCGATGCTTGAATATCGTCCTCATTTTGCTAAATATTTAAAAACTAAAGCTAAATATTTAAATCATAACAAATCACTTCCTTTTTATGATTTGTTTGCGCCAGTTGGGAACTTAAGTAAAACATATACATATGAAGACGCTCAAAAAGTGATTAAGGAAGCTTTTTATGGTTATTCTAAGCGTTTAGGAGATTTTGCGACAAAAGCATTTGATAACGAATGGATTGATGTTTATCCTAAAAAAGGAAAACGTGGCGGTGCTTTTTGCTCTAACCAACCTCAAATTAAACAATCTAGAATTATGAGTAACTTTACAGGTTCATTATCTGATGTGTTAACATTAGCACATGAACTAGGACATGGATATCATGGTGAAGTCATTTCAAATAATGAACCTTTGCACTGGTCATATCCTATGCCGCTTGCAGAAACTGCATCGATTTTTTGTGAAACAATTGTAAATAACCATTTATTAAAATCACTTACTAAAGATGAAGAAA
Source organism: Acholeplasmataceae bacterium (assembly GCA_041654955.1). Taxonomy (GTDB): domain Bacteria; phylum Bacillota_I; class Bacilli_A; order Acholeplasmatales; family Acholeplasmataceae; genus Mariniplasma. Next base: position 2,186 of record JBAZCK010000037.1, read on the forward strand.
AATTATCTGTATTAGAAAATTCACTTCAAGGGGATACTCAAGTAATTATTGATATTTTATCAAGATATATTTTTGAATCTAAATTATTTGAAAATTCACATGGACCAATTAATAAAAATCAAATGAAAACTTGGATGATTGAAGCTCAAAAAGAAGCGTATACTGATGGACTTGATCATGAAGTGCTTCATCCATATATGTGGCTTAATAAAGGTCATTATTATAGTGCAGGACTTAATTTTTATAATTTCCCGTATGCATTTGGACTTTTATTTGGAAAAGGGTTATATGCATTATACCTAAAAGATCCTGATAAGTTCTTATTAAACTATGATCACTTATTAGAGTTAACGACAAAAACAAGTGTAGAAGAAGTTGCTAAATCAATGAATATTGATGTAACATCTAAAGCATTTTGGATCTCATCTTTAGAACAAGTTAAAAAAGATATAGATGAAGTTGTTAGATTATTTAATAAATAATTTTTAAAAAGGGCTATAAGTTGTTTTTACTTATAGCTTTATGCTATAATCTATATGATATTAAGCCAAGGGAGGCGTCGTAATGTACGAACAAAACTTAGAACCTGAAAACGAAATTAGCTTATTAGATTTATATGTGATACTTAGAAGAAATATTGTGCTCATCTTGGCATTTACTACTTTAATTGCGATGATTGCAGCTGCTTATGCTTTCTTTGTTGTAGATGAAACATATGCATCAAATGCTGATGTGATGGTTCAAGTCCAAACTGATCCTAATATTGATGGATCATACGATTATAATACAGCTCAAAAATTACTTGCAACCATCGTGGAATTCATGAGTAAAGATGTTGTTTTAGATGAAGTGATTAGAGATCTTGATTTAAGTTACACAACAACGCAACTTAAAAATAATTTAACAGTTACATCATCAAACACAAGTTTTTTTATTAATATTAAATATGTTGATAAAGATCCAAGATTAGCAAAAGAAATTGTTGACTCAGTTATAAATCAATCGATTTTAGTAGCCAATGGTAATGATGCATTTTCTACTTTAAAAAATAAGATTACAAGAACATCATTTGCAGATATGGGTGTTTATGAAGCTCCAAATAAACCCCTTTATGTAGCTATAGGTATTATTTTAGGTGGTATTGTTGGTGTTGGGTTTGTCTTTATTAAAGAATTAATGAATAACTCATATCGTACAAAAGAACAACTAGAACAAGCTTTTGATATTCAAGTGATGGGAACTATACCAGAGTTTGAAGTTAAGGAGGATTTCTAATATGGCGAAAAAGAAATTTTCAATTGAAAAACTCATTAACGGAGAACGTGTTGAAAAATACGATTATTTAATTACTAAATATGATCCACTATCATTTGTAACTGAATCATTTCAAAAAGTCATTATTAATCTAGAATATGCGAATGTTGATAAAAATCTAAAAGTGATTCAATTTACATCAACTCTACCTTCTGAAGGTAAATCTACATTTGTCTCAAACCTTTCTTATTTGATGGGTCAAAAAGGACAAAAAGTAATTCTTCTAGACTTAGATTTAAGAAAACCAAAAATGAATCGCGTTTTTAATGTGCCAAATAAAAATGGGTTAACAGATTATTTAGCTGGAAAGATCACTTTAGATGAAGCCATTAATCATTCTGATGATATCGGTATTGATTTTATCAATGCAGGTGAAAAAACAACTTCAGTCATTAATGTTTTAGAAGCTAAAAAATTAAAAGAATTAATCGCTCAACTAAGAGAAATATATGATTATGTCTTACTTGATACACCACCAGTTATTTCAGTATCTGACGCTTTATATATTTCTAAATTAGCTGATGGAGTTATATTTATTGTTGCTCAAGGTAAAGCTAAGAAAGTATTAGTTAAAGATGCAATTAAGACTTTAAAAGAATATGGTGTTAATATTTTAGGTATTGTCTTTACACAATTTGACATGAAATCTGGATATGGTTATGGTCAAGATTATTCATATTACAGTGATGATGAGTAATGATTGATATTCATACCCATATATTACCAGGTGTTGATGATGGATCTAAAGATTTAGAGACATCACTTAACATGATTAAAGAAGAAATTAAACAAGGTGTCACAGACATTGTCTTAACACCACATGTTCAATCAAGTGTTACAAAAGCAACTAGAGAAGAACATCTTCAAGTTTATCAAATGTTATTAGAAGCTGTTAAAGAGAATAATTTAGATATTAAGCTTCATTTAGGTGCTGAGATTATGTATCATTCACATCTTAGTCCTAATTATGAAGATTACAAGTTTGGAAAAGATAAATACGTCTTAATTGAGTTTTCTACAAGAGCTGAAACTCCGATTGAAGATATATGTTATGATGTTATTTATCAAGGATATAAGGTCATTGTTGCACATGTAGAAAGATATCCTTATCTATCTATTGAAGATATCCTTAAGATAAAACAATCTGGTGCACTTATTCAAACAAATGCATCATCAATCTTAGGTCTTGATAAGAAAGTATCTAAAAAAACAATCAAACAATTGATTAAACATGATTTAATAGATATTGTTGCAACTGATACACATAGTATCCATAGAAGACCACCTAATTTGTTAGAAGCAAAAACATATTTAAAGAAATATTATCAAAAAGAAGCGTTAGAAAAACTATTTAATCGAATCGAATTATAACAATCACTTTATAAGTGGTTGTTTTTCTTAAATATTTATATTTAAGCCAAATCATGATATAATTTATATAACAATGGAAGGTGATAAATGATGGGTCAAGTACAAATTTTTAATGGGTATTACTTAGTATATATATTATCAGCTGTTATTTTAACGCTTTTATCACTTAAATTTCTTAAAAACAAGAGTGATAAATTTAGATACTGGTTTATTTTTACAATAATTATGGTTAATTTCTTAGTCCATTTCTTAAAGATTTTCATCTATCCATATACGTTAGTTGATCATGTATGGACAAAAGTTACATTCGAAAATGTGAGTGCAACTTGTGTTCTGCTCTTTCCATTATTATTTTTTGCAAAAAATAAAACACTAAAAGATTATATGATTATGGTGGGTATGTCAGCTGGTGTCTTAACATTCTTATTTCCACTTGATACGATGAGTCCAATTTTTAATGGTAGCATTGATATTGGGGCAAGAAGCGCATTTATGATTGAAAATATTAGATTTTATTTTGCACATTATATCTTGTTTTTAGCGCCATTTCTGATGATGCATTATAAGATGCACGAATTATCAATTAGAAGAGCTTATCGGGCACCATTTATGTTAATGTTAATCTTATTATTAATTTTTATTAATGAAGTAGTTTTAACACTAATCAACTGGTTACCTAAAGAACATTTATTTGATCCAAGTAAGAGAAATCCTTCAGTGATTTTTGGACCAAAAGAACAATTTACTGGATTAGGACTCATGATTGGTGTGTTTGTTCCATCATTTATGATGCTAACGCATCCAGTCTATGAATTTACATTCTATGTTCCAGTGTTATGGTTAATCTTACCAGTTATTATTTATGGTTCGATGATTTCACTAACATTTTGTATCATCTAAGACAAAGAAGATACTATTTCATTTTTTAGATCGATATTTAAACCGAGATTATCTCAAGAAGAAAGACAAAATATATAATAAAAAGGCTTTGGCTTAAAGGATTAGGGAGGAAGTTATGGAGAACAAAGCAAAAGGTTTTACTTATGTTAAAACACCTTATAATTACATCTCATATTATAAAGATGGCAAATGGGATGAAGGTGTTTTAAGAGAAGAAGATACACTAACGATTTCTGCAACATCTACATCACTACATTATGGTCAGCAAGCATTTGAAGGCTTAAAAGCATATCGTAGAAAAGATGGCAATATTAATTTATTTAGAGTCATTGATAATGCAAAAAGATTTCAAGATTCATGTGAACGCATGATGATGCCTAAAGTACCTCTTGATGTATTTGTAGAAGCTGTTAAACAAACAGTTTTAGCAAATCATGAGTATGTACCACCATATGGTTCAAAAGCAACCCTTTATATTAGACCATTTATGATTGGTGTTGGTGATAACTTAGGTCTAAGACCTGCTAAAGAATATATCTTTAGTGTGATTGTATCACCTGTTGGATCTTATTTTGAAGGTCCAGCAAAACCAGTGGATATGGTTACATCTAAATATGATCGTGCTGCACCTTATGGCACTGGTCAAGCTAAAGTAGGTGGCAATTATGCAGCTAGCTTATATCCTCAAGTAGATGCTAGACAAAAAGGCTATGCTGATACGATATTCCTAGATCCAAAAACACATACAAAGATTGAAGAAGTTGGTGCTGCAAACTTTTTTGCAATCACCCACCAAAAAGCTTATATTACACCTAAATCGCCTTCGATTTTAGATAGTATAACAAATAGAACCTTAAGATATCTTGCAAGACATATGCTAAATTTAGATGTTGAAGATACAGATATCTTTATAGATAAATTAGATCATATCGCTGAAGCTGGTGCGTGCGGTACAGCTGCATTAGTAACACCGATTGCATCTATTACACATAATGATCACGTCCATCAATTTAAATGCCACAATGAAATGGGTCCAATCACTAAACAATTATATGATTTAATTACTGGAATTCAAGTTGGAGATATTCCTGATCCAAGTCATTGGATTACCGTTTTAATGCCTTAAGGAGAAAAAAAGATGTTAGAAAAACCACAACATAAAGTATATCAATGGTTAGTTAAGTATCATAGAATCTTATCGATTTTTTTAACCATCATTTTACTTGTGGTTTTTTATTTTTATATTAAATCACAAGATAACAATCACTTATCGCATACACATGTGATGTATTTTGTGATTGTTTTTGCAGGAAGTGTTTTAGGGTCAATTTTTGGTGTTATAACTGCAATCATTGCAGGTATATTAGTTGGACCTTTAATGCCTTATAATCTTATAACAGGAGAAGGGCAACTTTTTAAAGATTGGTTTTTTAGACTATTAATGATGGTATCAGTTGGTATAATGAGTGGATATTTTTCTAGAAACTATAGATATGTTCAAAAAAGAGTTGAAGCTTTAAATAATATTAATGTTGAATCAAAACTATTTAATTATAACTATTTAAGTGATCAAGTATTTATAGATGATAAACCATATTTGATTATGTCTATGATCATTCAAAATCATAAAACAATTTCTGAAGTTGCAGGATATAAAGCATATTATGAGTATTTAAGAAAAATAAATGATCATGTTATAACACTTTATCCAACAGCTACTTTAGTTCAAGTAGCTGCTAATAAACTATGGTTAGTTACTGAACTTGAAAACTATAATCAACAAATCGAACAAATCGCTTTAGAAATTAAAAAGATAAATCAAGTTTTAGAGACTAAATTGTTTGTGGATTTTGGACTTGGTTTTCATGAAATAAGAATGGATCATAAAAAAACGATCTATGATTATTTTATAGAATCAGATCTTGCCGCAAATGAAGCGCTTGATAAACATATCTTATATACAAAATTTACAAACATTGAAACTGATAAAAAATTCGAATATGAACTTTTATCAGAATTTGAAAATGCCCTTACCAACGGGGAAATCTATATGGAATATCAACCAAAAATAGATTTAAAAACTAGAAAACCAATCGGTTTAGAAGCACTTATTAGATGGTATCATCCAACTAAAAAGATGATTTATCCAAATCAATTTATTCCAGCAGTTGAAGATACTTCATTAGTTCATCTCATGACAAAAGAAGTCTTTAAAAAAGTATTAACTTATCACACAGAGTTAAAACAAAGAGGACTAGAAATACCTGTATCTATCAATATATCTGCTAAAAACTTATATGATATGAGTTTTTATGAAGAGATGATTAAGATTTTTGGATCATTTGATATCAAACCAAGTATGATTGAATTAGAAATCACCGAATCTGTTTTAATGGAAAAACCTGAGTTAAGTAAACAGATTTTAGAAAGATTTTCTAATTTTGGATTTAAGATCGCAATTGATGATTTTGGTAAAGGCCATTCATCACTAGCTTATTTAGCGCAATTTCCAATTCATACCATTAAAATTGATCGCTTTTTTACAAGTTCTATTCTTACATCACCAACGACACAAGCGATTGTTCAAGCAACCATTAATCTAGCGATTCAACTAGGTTATGAAGTATTAATAGAAGGCATTGAAGATTTGAAAACTGCAAATTTATTAGAATCATATGGATGTCATAGTGCACAAGGATATTACTTTTTAAAACCACAAAAAGAATTAACGATTACTGAATATTTAATATCACAAAAATAAATTAAAATAGTTTAGGGGAGATACTATTTGAAAAGAAAACATTTTATATTTGTGCTAGAAGTAGCTATCTTACTAGCAGCATTAATCTATATTGTTGTAGCAATATAGAGAAAAAGGATTTATATTTCATGTGAAATATAAGTCCTTTTTTATGATTTAATGATTTTTTTTATTTAACTAATTGATATCTATGATGAACAATATCAAATTCTGTTTTTAGTTCACTATTTTCCCAGATCGCAAAGATAATGACCATAAGTAGAGAATAAGGTACTGCATATTGAACATTATCAATAATGCCGTGAATTTGACTTGCAAGATAACCAATGATAAATAATGATTTTTCTAGTGTCAATGATTTAAAGAAAAACGTAGCTACTTGAATATAATGAATGATTAATGCAACAAATCCAAATAGACCCATCGCTGCAAGCGATTGCACTGGTGTTGAATGATACATAAATAGCCTTGTGCCTGGGTTTAACTGTTGGAGTGATAACCAACCACCACCAAAGAGTGGATGAGCTTTAAAGACCTCAAAACCCTGTTTATAAATATCCATTCTTCCAGTAGAGAAATCGTTTAAATCTTCACCAAATGATGCTTTAAATGTTTCCCACCACTTAAATAATGCACCTTGGAAAATAAAGAATATAATCGCTAATAATGACATAAACACGAGCATTTGAATGAGCTGTATTTTATGACCTTTAACAAGATTAAATGCTAGAACTCCAAAGAAACTAAATGCAAATCCTATCATTCCGCCTCTGGATTCTGATAAAATCACAACAATCACAGGTATAATCATGACTAACCATAAATACATATTACGATATGGTTTTTTATATATGAAATATATATAAGATGGGAATGTTAATGCGATATAAAAGCACATATCATTAATATTTGCCCAACCAAGATTTCTACCCCAACCTACAAATAAACGTTCGATAAATTCTAATTCAGGATGTGCTATATATCCTCTATATAAATAAATACCTACTTGTAAAGTCAGTAAGATATTTGCAAATAACATAATCTTAAAGATATATGCGATATTGCCTTTAACAGAAGAGGTTAAAAATAAATAAAATCCTAGATATACAAAGCCTAATATGGATACCGGAATTGCTTGAATATCAAATGGTAAGAATAAGAGGTTTGCGACATATGATATAGCAATTAATAATAAACCTAATGTAAAATGTCCTTTTTTAAAGGTAGGTTTAAATCTAATGTAGTGAACAATAGGTCCTAAAAATAAGAGTCCAAGAACAATATATGGCCAAGCAAAGCTAACTGTCGTTTCAAAATTCATATCACTTTTATTTAAGATAAAAAGAAAAGAGATTAAAATGGGTGATATATATAAAGTATTTTTAAATAGTGATAAGATGATAAACATCAATCCTGATAAAATAAAAATACCTGCTAAGTTATAGATATTAAAAACATGGGGTGGTGTCTCTTTATAAAATGACCATGAGATCAAGGTCATTAAAAAAATAATTGCGATAAATACACCACTATTTAAGAATCGTTCGATGTGTTTCATGAGTGCCTCCTTGATGACTTAAATCTATTATAGTATGTTTTAAATAATAATTAAAGTAAAAGGACGCATTTTTATGAAAGGACGCATATCATGCGTCCTTTGTAAGTAATTGTAAAAGTTTTTTAGCAGCTTCTTGTGGACCATCCATTTGTTTACCTTTAATCGCAAGTCTAGTATAGATTTCTCCAACTTTCGTTTTTGATTGATAAAGTATGGAAAACATTTGATCAATGATTGGATCTGTAAGTTCTTTTTGTTGAACTGGTCCAAATGGATTTGCAAAATAGCTTTCTACTAATCCAACTTCAGCAGTTGTCCCTTTCGCAAATCTTTTACCTAACTTAAAGACTTCCAAAGCATCTTTCATATGCTCATAATAGATAAGTCCTTCTTCAGTATCTATGTAATTGTTTGCGTAAAATAGATAATCGACCTTGTGGTCACTAACGATAAAGTCATAAGTTGATACAGGAAGGATGACTCTCGCATTGGTTTGATCAGGATTTAAGAAAATTGCACGATCCATTTCTTGATAAGCGTATCCTGCATCTAGGTCATCTAATCTGACAAATGCACCAATTTCAGTGCCATTGGCATATATTTCCTTGTTTTTGATGAAAAATGTGCCCATATCATCAAAAATGACACGCATATCTTTAATATAATCACTACCAATAATTCTAAGTGCTTCAAGTGTTTCAGATTTACCTGCACCACTATCACCAATCACCACAATATTTTTATGCTTATTGTTTTTAAGTAGCACTTGAACCATCGCACCATGAATCGGTAAGTTTTTATGATCGATTTGATAAATATTGTGAAGTGTTAATAACATCTTTTTTAAATAGCCAAAATAATCGTTTTTATCAAGTCTAGATACAATACCTATATAATAACCTTCTTTAGTGTCTTTATAGTAGGTACAATCAAATTCGTTTTCTTTAACTCCATAGACATAGATTAAATCTGGTTTAGCATGTTCGTATTCGCTAAAGCTTGCTGGTTCAAATAAATTGCTTAATGCGATGCCGTGATGTAGAAAATCTCTATGAATATAAACAAACGCAATCAGTTTTCCAACTTTTATTGGATAACAGATGTAGTGAAGTTTATTGATTGATACTAGATTAAGCGGATTTTTCTTAACTTCTTTGAATAATCCTTCTCGTTTATTGGATTTAGAATAAATAATAAAAGGTGGTCTAGTTAATATATCTTGAATAAAATTAATGTTTTGAAGATTCTGATAAGTGAGTGTATTGCTAAATCTATGAGGTATTAAAACAATATTAGCATTAACACCTGCAGGTAGTTGTCTAAATGTTAGAAAATTTCTACCTAAAATCTTTTGTGTAACCGTGCGATATAAATATAAGATTTTTTGATTGAACTGATCAGATTTAGACACTAAATCTTCTGCATGTGATTGATAAGGAAATCTTTTATTTCCTAAGATCATACCAATGCGTTCTAATTTACGCCAGTAATCATAAAAGTTTTCAGTAAATCTATAAAATTCATTTCTTTTTTTAACTAAAGATGATAATGATGGATTTTTCTTATCAATATCTTGATAATCATAGATCAGTAATAATTTATAAGCATCATGAATCATTGAGATTCTAATGCCTTTAAAGCTTTTTATTAAAGCATCTTTTTCTAATCTTAGTTTTCTAATATATTGTGCAAGGACCATTTCAAAGCTTTTTGATGAAACAATATTCACTTCGCTATCGCAAAGTGAAGCATTAAAATTGATCAATGCATAATTTGTTGTTAAATGAAATCTTTTCATGTCATCATTCCTTTACTTGTTTTATATATTTTACCATATCTATGAAAAATAAGTTAAGTGCATTGTTAAGATAAAAAAAGAGAGTTAGACATAAAGTGTCTTATGTTATAATATATTTAATGTATAATTAACAACTAACAACAAAGAGGGGAATTTTAT
>JBAZCK010000038.1:0-11394 GCA_041654955.1 Acholeplasmataceae bacterium
ATATCCTGATCTTTTAGAGCATGAAGTGGGTATTTCTAGTAAACATGTGAAAGAAGAATTAGAAAAACTAAACTTAAATTTAGAAACTTTAAGTAAAGAGATTAATGATGACACAATCATCATTGTCATCGCAGATCATGGCTTAGTTGATGTTGAACCTATTGAACTGTATAAAGATGAAGAATTAATGAAATGTCTTTTAAGGATGCCTTCAATGGAACCAAGAGCAACTAATTTCTTTGTAAAACCTTTTAATAAACACAAGTTTAAAAAACTATTTAATGAAAAGTATGGCACATATTATCAATTACTTTCCAAGGAAGAGTTTTTATATAGTGGTCTATTAGGGCAAGGCGAAAAACATAAGCTTCTAGATTCGTTTTTAGGAGACTTTGTTGCTATTTCGATATCTAATAAGTATTTTAAATTTAAAGAGGGCAAATTATTTAAAGCACATCATGCAGGACTGCTGCAAGGTGAGATGGAAGTGCCACTCATTGTTTATCACAACAAAAAAAGAAACTAGCGATTAAACTAGTTTCTTCTTTTTTTACTTCACTTCTTTTTTCACTTTATCATCTTTAGCAAATTCAGCAGCCATCATAACAGATGATGCAAGATCAGTAATATTTGTTGGAATAACAATCTTAGTTGATTTACCATCTGCAACCTTAGCTAATGCTTCGTATGCTTTAATCTTTAATACTGTTTCATCAGCAGCAGCATCTTTAATAAGCTTAATACCTAATGCTTCAGCTTCTTTTAATTTGTAGATAGCTTCAGCTTCCCCTTCAGCTTCTCTAATCTTTTGTTCTTTTACAGCGTTTGCTCTTAAGATAACAGCTTCAGCTTCCCCTTCAGCTCTAAGGATTTCAGAACGTTTTTGACCTTCTGCAATCAAAATGGTTTGACGTCTTTCACGTTCAGCACGCATTTGTTTTTCCATAGAATCTCTAATGTCTTTTGGTGGAAGAATGTTTTTAACTTCGACACGGTTTACTTTAATACCCCATGGGTCAGTTGCTTCATCAAGAATTAAACGCATTTTTGTATTGATTAAATCTCTAGATGTTAGCGTTTGGTCTAAGTCTAGATCACCAATGATGTTACGTAGGGTTGTAGCTGAAATTTTTTCAATAGCTAACATTGGATTTTCTGTACCATAGCTATAAGCTTTTGGATCTGTAATTGAGAAGAAGACAACTGTATCAATTTGCATGGTAACATTATCTTTAGTAATTACAGGTTGTGGATCAAAGTCTCTAACTTGTTCTTTTAAAGATACAACACTTACTACTCTATCTATAATAGGTACTAAAAAGTGAATCCCAACGCCCCATGTTGTATAATATCCCCCTAAACGTTCGATAACATATTTTTTAGTTTGAGTAACTAATCTAAAACTAGCTGCAGCAATCAATAAGACGATACCGCCAACAATAAGTAATGTGATGCCTACGGCATTAAGCATTACAGGTGTGATGAACAATTCGAATAGTTTCATAATATTCCTCTTTTCCTTTAATTATAATTTTTTAACAATTAATTTAACGCCTTCGACATCAAGAACTCTAATTTTTTCATCAACATCAATATCTTCATCAGAAATAGCTGACCATTCTTGAGCTCTAAGCTTAACTCTTCCCACTGTGTTTTCAGTTATTTTCGAGATGACAAATCCTTCTTGTCCAATAATTGAATCCACATTGGTTTTAATCTCATTGACCTTAAAGTATTTAAGTACAACAGGTCTAGTAAACAGAAGTAGAACTGCGGTTACTAAAACAAAGGTTATAATTTGTATGACTGGTCCTACATTAATAAGTGCAAGTATAAAACTTGGTACAGCACCTAATGAGAACCAAATACTAACCATGTCTGCAGTAACAAACTCAAATGCCAAAGCTCCCACAAAAATACCTAACCATAAATAAATTAACCACTCCATGAATTAGACCTCCTCTTTCAAATCCACAATAAGGATTTGTTCTTTTTCAAGCCAACTTGCTTTAAATTTCTTTGTATCTTTTGTTAAATCAAGATTAGCAATCTCGCTTATTTCATCCATAAATGCCTTATTAGTGACTCTACTATAGGATGATTTAACAGTGATTCGATATTTATTGCTATCTGGAATATCATGTCTTAAGGCATGTTCTTTATCCAGTGGCTTTATGAATATTGTTTTTTGATCTTTATTATAGCCTAGCATCACACTATAAGCATTTTCAAAAAATGTTGTTGCTGGTTTGTTGAGTGTTACATTGCCTTTAGCAAGTGTTACAATCAAGTCTTTTGGTTTTTCGTTGAACCAAGTAATATTCATACGTCATCACTCCTTTTATGATTCTATTATATAACGAAATTATAGAAAATACAATAAAATTATAAAAAATTATTTTATATTTAAATTTTCGATTTCGAATCCATAGCTAAGTGCATAAGATATTGTCTCTTCTATAATCGTTTCTATATCGATTTTAGATTCGATAGAACTGATGATATATTCATGAATGACTTTATTAGAATCAAGAGCTGCATATACATATGTTTTAGGATTAGTGACTTTCATAAAATATGAAATAAAGATATCTTTGTTTTGATCATCTATTTCAGCTTTTAACTTAACATGTATATGTTCTTTGTTTAAACTAACGGTTTGTATATCTCTATCTATAAACGGTACAACAAAATGGATACCTGGGGTATCTAACATTTTATGAAATTTCCCTAGTCTTTCAACTACTTTAACTTCATTAGCTCTCACTATTTTGATGTTTGGGAGAATAAATAGTATAACTAAACCTAATATAACGAGTATTGCGATGATTGGTTCTGGCATATGTACACTTCCTTTGATTAAATATGTTGTGTTTATATAGATAATATGATAATATTTAAATGATCACTGCGGGGAGCTTAGCGCTGAGAGGACTAATTATAGTCGACCCGAATAACCTGATCTGGATCATACCAGCGGAGGGATAGTCGATTTAAAATTATCTTCTAGACTATCAATTTCTTTGGTTATCCATAGAAATTTTTTATTTTCTAAGGAGGAAAAGAAATGAATCAAAATGTAGAAACTAAGAAAATGATTGCAACAATCAATTTATTAGCGATTGCCATTGTCTTAGATGTTTTAATTAGTGCCATACCAGGGTTAAACCTTAGTATGCCATTTGGTGGTAAGTTTTTTGGAATTTCCATGCTGCCTATTGTTTTAATTGGGTTAATGTTTGGACTTAAGTATGGATTAATTTCTGGATTTATCTATGCGTTATATAATTTTGGTATAGATTATATCATCTATATCGAAACACTAAAGATAACGCTAGAAGGTTGGACCGGCGAATCATGGGGTGCATTTAGAATCTTCTTGCTTGTTTTATTTGATTATATCATTCCATTTATGGCTTTTGGATTGTCTGGTTTATTTAAAGATGGATTATCTAAAAAGTATCGCTTTGTCTATGCATTTGTATCAATTAGTGTAATTAGACTTATCTCATCAACAATTAGTGGTGTCATCCTTTGGAGTAGTAGTATTGAATATGCTTCAAGTCAAGTTGAACTTGGCGAAGAAAGCGCGAATATTGCAACACGCATTTTCTCATTTGTTGGTCAAAACATATGGCTTTATAGCTTAGGGTATAATTTCATATACATTGCTACAACGTTAGCAACCACATTAGTCATAGGATTATTAATCTATAAACGATTACAAGTATTAAATAACGATTACTTTAATTTTTCTAAATAATAAGTATCAATCGTTTTTAAATAATCTAGTCTTGGTTTAAAGCCAAATTTAATTGGATAAGCTTTGTTTTTAAATGTTTCATAAGGGATGGATTTTCGTCCCTTTTCTTTATCGTTTTGTAAGTCCCAAAACTGAAATAAGATCTTTGAGGGAAGAATATAATATTCGTCATACTGCTTAAAGTGGACGATTAAAAATGCAATACCACCATGCTGATCAACTTGTCTTAAATGTTCGATTTGATGAAGATGAATGTTTTTTAAAGGCATGGATGTTTTAGAGTTGGTTTCTTTTGCATCAAAATCTATGTAGTAACCTTTATATATCCCATTAAAATCTGTTGTTGAAGGTGTTTTATAATAGGCTTCAGTAATTTTTGCTTTATTTCTAGCGGGGTAGCTTACATTAACAACTTGTACAGGTGTTGGTTTTTTATGAATGACCGCAATATCATTGACTAAATAATATGTATTACTAGACTCAATATCGCTTTCTAATGTCATTCCTAAGTTTGCTCTGTTATTTATTTTTTGATGTTTTTTTCTTGCGATTGGATAATTTATCATATTTGTTCACCTATTGTTATCATATCACAATATCAGGACAAAATCATTGTTATATTTGAAAAAGATGGTATAATTAAAATAGTAAAAAACGTTACTAGTTTTTAAAAAAGGAAGTGTTATTTTGAGTCAAATTAGATTTTTTGCTTTAGGCGGACTAGGCGAAAATGGAAAAAACATGTATGTCATTGATGTCGATCGTGATTTATATATATTAGATGCTGGGATTAAATACCCAAGTTCAGAGTTATATGGAGTGGATGAAATCATTCCAGATTATAAGGTTTTAATACGCGCTAAAGATCGTATTAAAGGCATTTTTTTATCTCATGCACATGAAGATCATATTAGTGCATTACCACATATTTTAAAAGATTTAAATGTGCCGGTTTATGCAACTAATTTTACGATGCAAATCGTTAAAGATTTATTAAAAGATGAAGACTTTGATTTAGAAAAGTTGACATTAAATACAATTTCCCAAAACAGTATTATTAAATTTGGGAATGTAAGAGTAAGCTTTTTTAATACCACACATTCTATACCAGAATCTGTTGGTATAGCAATACATACCCTTGATGGTGTTATTGTATATACATCAGATTTTACATTTGATCAAAGTGGACATATACAATATCAAACCGATTTTAAAAAGATTAATCAATTAGCTGAAAAACATGTCTTGGCTTTATTAACAGAATCTTTAGGTTCAACACTTGTATTAAATGGTGGTGTTAATCAAAATCTTGATCACAAGCTAAATTCTATATTTGCAAATGCTGATGGTAGAATTATTGTTTCATTATTCTCATCAGATTTGAAAAAGATTCAAAGAGTTGTTGATATGTGTCTTCAACATCATAAAAAAATTGCAATTATTGGTAGAAGAGCACAAAGAATTGTTGATATAGCGATTGCAAGTGGTTATCTAGCTATCCCTAAAGAAAGTTTAATTAATTTAAAATTTATAGATGATAAAAATAAAAATGATGATAAAGATATAGTAGCTTTAGTCACAGGTAATAGACATGAACCATTCTTTATGTTACAAAGAATGTGTAAGAAAGTTGATCGTCTCATCCATATTACAGATAAAGATACGATTGTATTAATGACACCTCCAGTACCAGGGACTGAGAAAATGTCAGCAAGAACTTTAGATGTGTTATATAGAAGTGATGCAATCGTTGAAAATATTGATAAAAGATTGTTAACCGCAGCACATGCAACAGCAGAAGAATTAAAGATGATGATGAATTTATTAAAACCAACTTATGTGATTCCAACGATTGGTGAATATAGACATCAATATGGATTAAAAAAACTAGCCTTAGAAATTGGTTATGATGACGATCATGTGTTTTTATTAGATAATGGTGATGTCTTAAACATTAAAGATAAAGATGTGTTTGTATCTAGAAATGAAATTAGTGTTGGTGAAATATTAATTGATGGTACAGCAGTTGGTGATGTCAACGATTATGTGATGAAAGACCGTGAATTACTTGCTGAAGATGGTGCATTGTTAATTGTTGCCCATGTGTCTCCAAAGCATAAGAAAATATTAGGTGATATTGACATTGTTACTAAAGGCTTTGTTTATGTCCAAGAATCAGAAGAAATCTTAGCGAAAGTCAAAGAAATATTTTATAAGACAAGTGAAAAACACTTATCAGGTAAATACATCAACTGGAATGAATATAAACGTGATATAAGAAATGATATTAATCGTTTCATCTATCAAGAGATTAGAAGATCTCCAATTACCATTCCTGTAATTATATCAACAGAAGTTTAGGAGGATATATGAAAATATATACCAAAAAAGGCGATGCTGGTGAAACGGATTTACTAAGAAGAAGAGTTAAGAAAAATGATTTACATATTGAAGTCAATGGTCAACTAGATGAAGTCATGGCTACCATATTAGTTGCAAAACAATATATAAGTAATCATGATCATTTAGAAGCATTAGACCGTATCCATCATATTTTGTATCAAATGGCTTATGAAATAGCTTTAGACGATTTAAAGCAAATAAAAGTTTTTGAAGATGATGTTTTATGGTTAGAAAAAATGATTGATCAACTAGATGAAATACTTAAGCCTTTAACCAAATTTATACAACTAGATGAATCAAAATCAGCTGCTTGGATAAATATGTGTCGAGTCAAAACTAGGACTGCCGAACGGTATATGATAGAACTTAACGATCATAAAGAAGTGAACACATATACACTTAAATTTTTAAATAGATTATCCGATTATTTCTTTACAATTGGAAGAATATATAATAAATCATAAGATAAGGTAACTTATCTTATTTTTTATTTTACAATGTAAGCGGTTTCGTGTTATCATAGATTTGATGAAAGGCGGGATAATATGAGACCAGTAAAAGTTGTAATTTGGGGTTTTGGGGCCATGGGACAAGGTATGGCTGACATGTTACTAACAAAAAAAGGTGTTGACATCGTTGGGGTTTGTGACATTAATGAAAAAGTAGTTGGAAAGACAGTTTCAAATGTTTTAGAAAGTATAAATACATGTGAAACAATCATAGAAAGTAATATTGATGAAATCTTAGAACAAAGTAATCCTGATATCGTTTTGTTGTGTACGGATAGTTTTGTCAAAGGTGCATATCCAAAAATTAAAAAAATTGTAGAAAAGAAAATTAACGTGATTACGACAGCTGAAGAAATGGCTTATCCATATCAATCACATCAAGCTTTATCACAAGAGATGGATGACATGGCTAAAAAGAATGGGGTTACTATTTTAGGCACAGGTATTAATCCAGGCTTTGTGATGGATCTACTTGTTTTATGTCTATCAGGAACGATGAAAGATGTTAAACATATTGATGTTAAAAGAATCAATAGTTTAAGTCCTTTTGGACCAGCAGTGATGGAAGAACAAGGTGTTGGTGATACATTAGATAAATATCATGAACGTATTGAAAATAATGATTTGGCAGGTCATGTTGGATTTAATCAAAGTGTACACATGATTTTTAAAGGTTTAGGGATTAAACCTACACGATTTGAACAACAAATGAGTCCGATTATTACTAATGTGGATCGAAAAACTAAATATGCATTTGCAAAAAAAGGAACTTTAGCAGGTATAAACATGACTGCACAAGGATATATAGATGATGATTTATTTTTAAATATGGATCACCCACAACAAATTGAACCACTACAAGAAGGTGTTACAACTGGTGATTATATTGATATTAAAGGTTCTCCTGATATTCATATGGCGATTACTCCAGAAATTGATGGAGGCTTAGGTACAATCGCTATTTGTGTGAATATGATTCCTCATGTCATTAATGCAAGACCTGGTTTAAAGACCATGATTGATCTACCTATCCCTAGAGCTATATTAGGTGATATGAGTGAAATGATCGAGACAAATGAATAGAAAATCTTGAGTTTTCTATTTTTTATTGGAGGTTACATAAATGATTAAGAAAAATACGTATGTTCTTATTAAAAAAATTATATTAGACCATGAGGATAGAACTGCTCATTTGCCAGATGATACAAAACGTGTCGATTATGTCATGAAAATAAAAGGTCTTCTAACGCACGATGCAAATCTTAATGATGAAGTTACAATTCTTTCAGATACACACCGATTGATTAAAGGAAAACTAATTGAAGTTAATCCTTCATACACGCATTCATATGGAGAACATTTGGATGAAGTCTTAAAGATGAAATCAATCATTTTAAGTGAAATGGAGGATTTAAATCATGACTGATTACGATAAAGTCATGTCTAAGAAATTAGACATTATGAAAAAATCCTTAAAATTAGATTATCAAAAGTTTGAGTTAGAAGGCATCGCTTTTGATTATGAAAAGATGATGACAGATCAAGGCTATGATTTTTCAGATGTTAGAAGGATTCAATTAGAAAACAATGTCGGAAATACGCCATTAATTGAACTTAAAAATATTACAGCTTATGCAAGAAAGTTTGCCAAAGAAGGCTATGGTGCACGTATATTTTTAAAAGATGAAGCCCAAAACTTAAGTGGATCTTTTAAAGCTAGAAGAGCAGCGATTAGTGTTTATCATGCTAAAAAACTAGGATATAAAGGTGTGGTTGCTGCAACAAGTGGAAATTATGGAGCTGCGGTAGCTGCGATGGCCGCAAGATTAGGTTTAAAATGTATTATCGTTCAAGAATGTTTTGATTCAAATGAAAAAAATCAACCTGAAATCATTGAAAAAGCTAGACGTTGTGAAGCATATGGTGCAGAAGTTGTTCAACTATCTGTTGGACCAGAACTTTTTTATGAGTTTTTAAATATATTAGAATCTACACATTATTTTAATGCATCACTTTATTCACCTTATGGTGTGATGGGGATTGAAACATTAGGGTATGAAATCGCAGAAGAACTCTTAAAAAAAGAAGGCAAATATCCTGAAGTTGTGATTGCGACTAATGCAGGGGGCGGAAATTTAACAGGAACAGCCAGAGGATTAAAATATCATGGTGCGAAAACGACTCAGATTATTGGCGCGAGTGTTGATCTATCCGGCCTTCATATGGCTAGTGATAAAGATTTTAATTTAAAATCCTTTACGACAGGGCATACTGGATTTGGTATACCTTTCGCAACTTTTCCAGATAGATCCGATGTTCCAAGAAGTGCTGCTAGACCACTTAGATATATGGATGAATATGTATTAGTTAATCAAGGCAGCGTATTTTTTATGACAGAAGCACTTTCCTTATTAGAAGGTATGGAAAGAGGTCCTGCTGGTAATACGAGTTTAGCAGCAGCATTTTCTATCGCTCAAACATTACCAAAAGATCATATCATTGTTGTACAAGAAAGTGAATATACCGGTGCAGGTAAGCATTTTAATGCACAAATATCTTTTGCCAAACAACAAGGTATAAAATTAAAATTTGGAAATCCCTTAGAAGAAATTCCAGGAACTAATTTAATATTTCCTAATTCAGGGAAAGATGTTAAACATAAAAAACTTAATATGATGGACTTGAAAAAATCATATTTAAAACGATATAAAGATCATATATTTTCAAATCTAGAACTTAAATATTTAGAAGCAGAAATTAGATTAGATCAAAAAGATATATTAAGACTTATGGAGGAAATTAATGAAAGCACGTCATGATGATTTTAAAGAAAGAAGTGCACATTTGAAAAAAATGTCAGATAGTGAACTTAAAACATATTTTTACAAATTACTTGATCAAATGATTGATCCAATTATGGATCTAGCACATGAACAAACATCACCATCAATTGAAAGAAGTATCTTATTACGCATGGGATTTTCTTCAATTGAAGCCAAAGCAATCGTCGACTTGGTTTTAGAACATCAACTGATAGAGCATGGTGCAGGTCATGTGGTTTATAAATATGCCAAAATGCATCACATAGACATTCGCGAAGCAGGATTGAAAATCCTTGAAACAAATGACTTAAATGAGATCAAGGAGGCTTTTAAGCATGATTAAACCAAATGAAAAATTAGATATTAAAAACATATTTAATGATTTAGAAAACTATAGACCAAGAAGAAAAGGATGGGTATGGAGAAAGCATAAGCCACAAACCATTGGTCCTTTTCACTACGAAGATGTTAGTGACTCACTAAAAAATTATGTTGCACTTCCAAGTGCAAGACATTTAAATCAAATTGATCCACAACCATCTTCAACGATCACTACTGAGATCGCATCTGGCCGTTTTGAAGATGACATTAGAAGAATGAGAATGGCTGCTTATCATGGTGCAGATCATATGATGGTCATTAGAACTGCTGGTCAATCTCATATGGATGGTCTTTTAGAAGGTACACCTCAAGGTGTTGGCGGTGTACCTATTACAAGAAAACAAGTTAGAGCACAAAGAAAAGCACTAGATATCATCGAAGATGAAGTCGGAAGACCAATTAACTATCATTCATATGTTTCTGGTGTTGCAGGACCTGAGATTGCGGTTATGTTTACTGAAGAAGGCGTTAATGGTGCACATCAAGATCCACAATATAATGTTTTGTATCGTAATATAAATATGATTAGAAGTTTTGTGGATGCTGCAGAATCGAAAAAGATTATGGCACATGGAATGCTTGCTCAAATCGATGGTGCACATAACGCAAACGCGACAGCTAGAGATGCTTGGAAAGTCATGCCAGAACTTCTTGTTCAACACGGTATTAATTCAAGATTTAGTGAAAGAGTAGGTATTCATAATGATTTAATATGTCTATCTACAGTACCACCAGCAGCACCACCAAGTCCAGATATCAAATTAAATCTTCCTTATGCGCTTGCACTTCGTGAATTTTTTAGTCAATATAAAATGCGTGCACAAATGAATACAAAATATATGGATTCATCTACAAGAGAAGCGACTGTAACACATGTACTAAACTTACTTATATCTAAGTTGACATCAGCTGATATACAATCAACAATTACACCTGATGAAGGAAGAAATGTGCCTTGGCATATGTTTAATATAGAAGCACTTGATACTGCTAAACAAGCAATGGTTGGTATGGATGACTTGTTAAGCATGCTAGAATTTAAAAAAGATAGTGAGTTATTTAAAACAAAAAGAGAACTTCAAGAACGTGCGATTTTAATGATGGAAGAAATTATTGAGATGGGTGGTTATTTTAAAGCTGTTGAACAAGGTATGTTTGTTGATAGTGGCCTATATCCAGAGCGTATGGGAGACGGTATTAGTAGAAAAATAAATGGTGGCATTGGTGCAGATACTACATATAAGCGTGCAAAAGATTATTTTGCGCCTGTTTCAGCACACTTTGGCTATAATAACGTTAATCAATATGATGAGACTTTAAAAGCTCATCCTGAAGCTTTTATTGATGGATCTACTTTTGAAAAACCTGAAAAGATTCAGTATATTGATGAACTTGATCAAGAAGATAATGTCAATACAAGAATGGAACAGACCTCTAAGTATCGTCAAACAAATTTATTAAAACCTGAAGTTCAGTGGTTAGGTGATGGCGTCATTACTGTAGATTTATTTTTCCC
>JBAZCK010000039.1:0-11381 GCA_041654955.1 Acholeplasmataceae bacterium
ATTTGGTGGGCTTATTAAAACTGATGATGTCGCCAAAAAACAAAAAACAATTGTTTATGAAGTGTGTACCAATATATCGTATCGGGTACCAAGAATATATATTAAGGGAGAATAGACATGAATTTAAAAGGAAGAAGTTTATTAACATTGCTAGATTATTCATCAGATGAAATTCAATATTTGATTAATTTAGCAAAACGCTTGAAAGAAGAAAAAAAACAAGGCATACCTCATCGTTATCTTGAAGGAAAAAATATCGTCTTGTTATTCCAAAAAGACTCAACAAGAACAAGATGTGCATTTGAAGTAGGTGCCTATGATCTTGGATGTCATGTGACTTATTTAGGACCAACAGGTTCACAAATGGGTAAAAAAGAAAGCGTTAAAGACACAGCTAGAGTTTTAGGTGGAATGTTTGATGGGATTGAATTTAGAGGTTATCTTCAATCAGATGTTGAAGCATTGAGAGAATTTTCAGGTGTTCCAGTTTATAATGGATTAACTGATCAATATCACCCAACACAAATACTTGCAGACTTTTTAACTATTCAAGAAAAGTTTGGTTATTTAAAAGATATCAAATTTACATATTTTGGCGATGCTAGAAATAATATGGGCAATTCTTTGATGATTGGCTGTGCAAAAATGGGTATGCATTTTAAAGCTGTCGCACCTAAAAATTTATGGCCAAGAAAAGAACTCATTGAACAATGTGAAGCTATTGCAAAACAAACTGGCGCAACACTTTCTTTTGAAACAGATCCAATCAAAGGAGCTAAAGATAGTGATGTTATTTATACAGACGTTTGGGTATCTATGGGAGAGCCCAAAGATGTTTGGTTAAAACGAATTAGAGAACTTCATGCATATCAAGTATCATCAAAGATTATGAAAGAAGCAAGCAAACATGCGATTTTTATGCATTGCCTACCAGCTTTTCATGGGCTAGATACTGAAGTAGGACAACAAATTGCATTAGAATTTGGAGTAGACTATGAAACAGTTAAAAACGGTGAATTAGAAGTCACTGATGAAGTTATTGAATCAGCTCAAAGTGTTGTCTTTGAAGAAGCAGAAAACAGAATGCATACGATTAAAGCAGTCATGCTTGCCTCTTTAAGTGATGACTATGAGTAAATATGTTATCTCATTAGGTGGTAATGCATTAGGAAAAGACGCAACAAGTCAAAAAGAATTATTAAAACACGTTAGTCATGCGATATTACCGTTAATTAAAGAAGGTCACGATATCGTTTTAGTCCATGGTAATGGTCCTCAAGTAGGCATGATTAACTTAGCTTTTAGTGAATCAACATCAACACCTTTGATGCCATTTGCAGAATGTGGTGCCATGAGTCAAGGATATATTGGATTTCATATTCAAAATGCATTAACTAATTTAATTGAAAAAGAACAGTTAAATAGAAAAGTTGTAACACTAGTTACTCAAGTTGTCGTAGATAAAAATGATCCAAGATTTAAACATCCATCAAAACCTATTGGAAGTTTTTATTCAAAAGAAACAGCAGAAGAGCTAAATAAAACGTTAGGTTATGATATGGTTGAAGATGCTGGAAGAGGTTATAGAAGAGTCGTTCCTAGTCCACTGCCTGTAGATGTTATTGAAAAAGAAAGTTTGCTTGCTTTATTAGATAAGCATCATATTGTTGTAAGTGGCGGTGGTGGTGGTATACCAGTCATACGTGATATAGATGGCTATCATGGTGTTGATGCGGTCATTGATAAGGATTTTGCGAGCGCAAAGATTGCGGAAATTATTCAAGCTGATGCTTTAATAATTTTAACAGCTGTCGATCATGTATATCTTCATTTTAATGAACCAAATCAAATCAAATTAGAAAAAATACATGTTAAAGAATTAGAAGCTTTAATTAAAGATGATCATTTTAAAAAAGGATCGATGTTACCTAAAGTTGAAGCATGTATAAGTTTTGTGAAACATAGTGGGCATAAGGCAATTATTGCATCACTTGATCAAGCTTATGATGCAATAGTTCATCATAAGGGAACTGAAATTTTACCTGATTAATAAGATTAGACATAAAACAATTAAATAGAAGATTTAAAATAAAAAAATATCCAAAAGTATCTTAATCAGATAACACATTGGATATTTTTTTATGTTCTTTTTTTAAATTTTATTTTATCTATTAGTTTTAAGCGGTCAGCTAATGCTTTTTCATAAGAACTTTCAGATTTTGGATGATAATAAGTAACATCTTTTATTTTATCAGGTAAATAAGACTGATCATTTAAAGAGTTTTCATCTAGATGCGGATAGTGGTATATCTCAGGGTTTTGCTTAATCTTTCTGTTACTTGCATGATCTGGAATCACACCACAATCTTTATCTTCAAAATCAGCTAATGCTTGATCTATAGCAGAAATAGCAGTATTACTTTTTGGCGATAAAGCCATTTCAATAACAACAACACTTAAGATAATCCTAGCTTCAGGCATCCCTACTTTTAATGCTGCTTCACTAGCTGCCAAAACCTTTTGTCCTATACTTGGATTAGCAAGACCAATGTCTTCATATGCAATGACTAACAACCTTCTAATTAAGGCTTGCAAGTCTTCTAATGTTAATAATCTAGCTAAATAATGAATAGATGCATCGACATCTGATCCTCTAATCGATTTTTGAAGTGCACTTAATAAATCATAAAAATGATCTTCATGGTCGTCTAAATCCAGATGTTTTTTACCACTAATGCGATCTATATGAGCACTTTGTAGCATATCACCATCATCTATTAATAGAGACGCACTTTCTAAAAGATTAAGTGCAGTTCTAACTTCATGATTAGAATATCTTACGATCTTGTTTAAAGCTTGATCATCAATACCTATATTTATATCAAGATAGTGACTCGCATTTAAAATCGCTTTTTTAATATCTTCATCAGTTAATTTTTTTACCTCATATAAATGACATCTAGAACGAATCGCTGGATTCACACTTTGATAAGGATTAAGAGTTGTAAGTCCAATGACTGTCGCTTTTCCATTTTCCATAAATGGAAGTAGATAATCTTGAATATCTTTTTTCATTCTGTGAATCTCATCGATTACAATTAAAATGTCTTTATAAATGGTTGTATCTAAGATATCTTTTAATTTTTGTTTGGTATCTGTTGAGGCGTTAAAAAAATAAAACTCTAATCCACATTTTTCAGCGAAAATGTTCGCAATTGTCGTTTTGCCAGTGCCTGGAGGACCATATAAAATGAAAGATAAAATCTTAGATTTTTCAATCATAACAGTTAAAACACCATCACGTGCAACGAGATGGTCTTGTCCGAAAACATCATTAAATTCTTTTGGTCTCATTCGATATGCCAGTGGCTTCATTTCATCACCTACGAACATTATATCATACTTGTAAAAAAGTATAAAATGAGTTAAAATAATTAGGTGATACAAAAAGTTAAAAACATTTATCTGGAGGCTTAAAATGAACTTAAAAGATTATATAGCAGAAGTAGCTGATTTTCCTAAAGAAGGCATTCTATTTAGAGATATTACACCACTCATGTTAGATGGTAAAGCATATCAGTTTGCGTCTGATGAATTTACTAAATTTGCAAAAGAAAAACAAGCAACTGTTATTGTAGGACCTGAAGCTAGAGGTTTTATTTTTGGTTGTCCTGTTGCTAATAATATGGGTATTGGATTTGCGCCTGTAAGAAAGCCAGGAAAATTACCTAGAAAATCTATTTCAGTAGCTTATGACTTAGAATATGGTACCAATGAATTATGCATGCACGAAGATGCTGTTAAGCCAGGAGATCGTGTTTTAATTATTGATGATTTACTTGCAACTGGCGGGACGATGGAAGCTACCATTAAACTTGTTGAAAAACTTGGCGGCACAGTTGTTGGATTAGCATTTTTAATAGAGCTTAGCGAGTTAAATGGCAGAGACAAACTAACAGGGCATGATATACTTACATTAATAAACTACTAAAAAGGAGTATCTAAATGTCAGATCCACTATTTCAGTCATTATTTGAGTCTTTTAATACATATATTCATAACGAAAAAGATATAGAGCTTATTGAAAAGGCTTATTTTTTGGCGAAATCAAAACATGAAGGTCAAATGCGTAAAAGTGGAGAACCTTATATTACTCATCCTGTAGCGGTTGGTAAAATTTTAGCTGAACTTACTGCAGGGCCAGCGACTATAGTGGCTGCATTATTACATGATACTGTAGAAGATACAGATTTAACATTAAAAGATGTTGAAAAAGAATATGGTGCTGAGATTGCAGCACTTGTAGATGGTGTAACTAAAATTGGTAAATTATCATTTAATACAGTTGCATCACAAGCTGAAAATCATCAAAAGATGCTTTTAGCAATGGCAAAAGATATTAGAGTCGTTTTGATAAAGATCGCAGATAGACTCCATAATGTTAGAACCCTTAATTCAATGTCTCCTGAAAAACAATATAAAATCGCAAGTGAAACATTAGACATTTATGCACCACTTGCACATCGTCTAGGGATCTTTAGAATTAAAGCTGAATTAGAAGATAGATCATTAAGATATACAGATCCACCTATGTATTATCGT
Source organism: Acholeplasmataceae bacterium (assembly GCA_041654955.1). Classification (GTDB taxonomy): domain Bacteria; phylum Bacillota_I; class Bacilli_A; order Acholeplasmatales; family Acholeplasmataceae; genus Mariniplasma. The sequence continues at coordinate 4,603 of JBAZCK010000039.1, forward strand.
GTATCCAATATGATTCAAGCTAAAAAGACAGAACGTGAAGCATCCATTGATCACGTGATTGAACAAATAGAAGGACTTTTTAAAGGCAGCAAACTTATTGGTTATGAAATTAAAGGTCGAATAAAAAATATTTATTCTATTTATAAAAAGATGGTTAGAGATAACCGTTCTTTTGAAGATATTTATGATTTATTAGCAGTTAGAATTATTGTTGATAAAGTAGAAACCTGTTATCAAGCACTTGGTATTATACATGCGAATTTTACGCCAATTCCAAGAAGATTTAAAGACTATATTGCAGTTCCTAAGCCAAATATGTACCAATCACTGCACACGACAGTATTAGCAGATGATGGCACACTATTCGAAGTTCAAATTAGAACGGATGAAATGGATCAGGTCGCTGAATTTGGGGTTGCAGCACACTGGGCATATAAAGAAAATAAGACATACTCTAAAGAAAGAGAGCAATTTGAAATTGCTCAAAAACTTAAATGGTATGGCGAGCTCATGAAGATGACCGAAGATTCAGATGAAACTGATGGTAGTGCAGAAGAATTTGTGGGCACGGTTAAAGGTGACATCTTAGATGCCAATGTTTATGTGTTTACACCTAAAGGTGAGGTTATTGAGCTTCCTAAGGGAGCAACACCTATTGATTTTGCTTATCGTATCCATACAGATATTGGTAATAAAATGGTTGGAGCAATCGTCAATGGAAGAATTGTAACCCTTGATTATGAACTTAATACCGGCGATATTGTCAGTGTTAAAACTAATAAAAATTCATATGGTCCAAGTGAGGATTGGTTAAAAATTGCTAAATCTTCACATGCGAAACATAAAATTAAAAGTTTTTTAAATAAATTAAATAAAGATAATTTAGTCCAATTAGGTAAAGAGCAGTTAGATAGAGAGCTGCATCAACAAAAAGTAGATTTACCTATTGATGATCATTTTGTTAAAAAACATTTTGAAAAGAACATGATTTCTGACGTTGAATCCCTTTATTTAGAAATTGGTAAAGGCATCATTAGTCCAAAGACTGTTGTCGCAAAACTTTTAGGAAAAGAAATAGATAAAGAAGTTTTATTGCAACGTCAAATGGAAAAAGCTGCAAGACAATTAACAACACATAGTGAAACAGGTGTAATCATTGAAGGTTTATCAAGTCCACAATTAAAGCTTGCAAACTGTTGTCTTCCGATTCCAGGAGATCCAATTATAGGATTTGTGAGTAAAACAAGTGGCATTGTCATTCATTCAACTTATTGTCCAAATTGTAATCAATTTGATGAAAATAGATTGATTGAAGCGTTTTGGTCTGAAGAAATCACAAGAAAATATCCAACAAGAGTTAAAATCATTGGTACATCTAAACCTACGCTTTTAACTGATATCGTGACTGCAGTCAATGCACAACAAATTCCAATTGCAGAAGTTAATGCAACCAGTGGTTCAAATATGGAAATGGTAATCAAATTAAAAATACTTATTACTAATCAAAATGCATTACAATCTCTAATGGTTAATTTAAGAAAAATTAGTGACATATATTCAGTAGAAAGAGATTTCAAATGAGAGTAGTCGTTCAAAGAGTAAAAGAAGCAACTGTTTTTGTAAATCAAGAAATGGTTTCACATATAGATAAAGGATATTTATTATATATTGGTATATCTGATACAGATACAATAGAAATAGCTCATAAAGTTGCAACTAAAATTAAGAATTTAAGAATTTTTGAAGATGATCAAGAAAAAATGAATCTTAACTTAAGTGCAGTTAATGGATCTATTTTAGCAGTGTCTCAATTCACACTTTATGGAGATACCAAAGGTAATAATAGACCATCTTTTATTAAAGCTCAAAGACCAGAAGAAGCAAAACGATTATATGATGAGATTGTTAGTCTATTATCTAAAGATTTTAAAGTTGAAACTGGCATTTTTCAAGCACATATGGAAATATCTTCTATAAATGACGGTCCAGTGACAATAATCATTGAAATTGATTGACAAACAAAGCCAAAAAAAGATAAAATAAAGTAAAGAATTAAATCGCCTATGAAAAAGAGTATTTAAGTGATTAAATAGTGACACCTTTGGAGGCATAACAAGTTAAAGAGGGCTAGAAAAGTATTCTAGAACTAAGGTGGTACCGCGATCATTCGTCCTTAGATGTTTTTAAGGACGATTTTTTTTAAATAGATGAGGTTATCAAATGATAAGAAAAAAACCGTATAAACATATGCCAATCATTTACTTTGATGACATCATGTTAAGAACTATTAAAACTAAAGATTATAAAGATTTATATGCATATGGAACAGATAATGAAGTTGTTAGGTTTTTGTCATGGGGACCACTTGTAAGTCCTCTTGAGGCTAAAAAAACAATTAAACAAATATTTTATCCTAGATATAAATTATCACTACCTAGGGGATATGCAATCATAGATACGAAATTAAATAAGATGATTGGTACTGTAGATTTTCATTCAAAAGTCTTTAATCAAAACATTGTTGAGCTTGGTTATGCACTTCATAAAGACTATTGGCATCAAGGCATCATGACCAAAGCTGTTAAGGAACTTATAAAACTCGGGTTTGAATACCTAAACTATGATAAAATTATAGTAAAGCATTTAGGACAAAATATTGGAAGTAAAAAAGTTATTTTAAAAAGTGGATTTACATACGTAAAAAAAGAACCTTATGTCCTAGAAAAAAGGACGCATGTCATTTCAGATGATATGTTAACCTATGAGATCACAAAGGAGCAATATGATGGGAATAAATAAAGTTAAAGGCACATATGATGTGTTACCTAATGAATCACACAAATGGATTATGCTAGAAAAGAAAATTAGAGATATTCTATCTTTATATCATATGAGAGAAATGAGAACACCAATGATGGAATATTCTAATGTTTTTCATCGTGATTCTGAAGGATCTGATATGGTTACAAAAGAAACATATGATTTTGTGGATCGTTCAAATAGAGCATTAACCTTAAGACCAGAAGGTACAGCTGGTGTGATTAGAGCTTATGTGGAAAATAAGCTATATGCATCACAAGAATTAGAAAAAGTATTTTATATCGGGCCAAATTTTAGATATGAAAGACCACAAAAAGGTAGATATCGTCAGTTTTATCAATTCGGAGTTGAAGCCATTGGTACTGTTGATCCTGCATTAGATGCTGAAATTGTCATACTTGCATATGATTTTATTACAAGACTTGGATTAAAAGGTGTTAAAGTTAGAGTGAATACACTTGGAGATGAAGCGTCTAGAAGTGCATATCAAGAGGCCTTAGTTAAACATTTTACACCACATAAAGATGAACTTTGTAGTGATTGTAAGGTGAGAATTGACAAAAATCCTTTACGTATCTTAGATTGTAAGATTGATCATAAACATCAAGCTGTGATTGATGCGCCAACACCACTTGATTTATTAAATGAAACTTCTAAAGCATATTTTGATGAAGTCATTAGATATTTAGATGCTGCAGGCATCTCATATGAGATAGCACCTAAACTAGTTAGAGGACTTGATTATTATAGTCATACGGTATTTGAAATAGAAGCTGATATCGAAGGTTTTGGTGCACAAAACGTCTTAGGTGGTGGTGGGAGATACCAAAACCTTGTTAAAGAACTTGGTGGACCAGATTTAGGTGGCATTGGTTTTGCGTTTGGTATGGAAAGATTACTGATGGCTATTGAAGCATCAGATATTGATTTTTCATCGGATTTAGCGCTTGATTGCTTTGTGATTACAATGACAAAGGATTTAAGAAAAATCGCAACCAAGCTACTTTATGATCTTAGAGCACAAGATTTTGTAGCAGACATGAATTATACGGATAAAGCGTTTAAAGGTCAATTTAAACAAGCTTTAAGACTAGGTGCTAAATACATTGTTATTTTAGGTGAAGAAGAAGCGAAAAAAGGTGTAGCTAGTATTAAAGATACAAAAACAGAAGTTCAAGAAGAAGTTAAATTAGAAGATATTATTTTATATCTTAAACATAAATTGGAGAGTTAACATGAAATATACACATTATAACCATGAATTGAATATGAATCATTTAGGGGAAGAAGTTTATCTAAAAGGTTGGGTTCAAAAATCTAGAAATCTAGGTGGACTTATCTTCGTTGATTTACGTGACCGTTTTGGAATTACCCAACTGATGGTAAAACCAGATAATGATAGTTATGAAAAAGCATTAAAACTAAGAAGCGAGTTTGTTATCGAAGTTAAAGGTATAGTTATTGAACGTGAAAGCAAAAATTTAAATATGCCTACAGGCGAGATTGAAATCGAAGTGTCTTACCTAGATATCTTAAGTGATGCAGAAACGCCACCTATGGCTGTAACAAATGAAAGTGATGCACTAGAAGAAACAAGATTGAAATATCGTTATTTGGATCTAAGAAGACCTGTGATGCAAAACTTTCTTATTCAAAGACATAAAATCACACAAGCGATTCGTAGTGTTTTAGTGGATGAAGGATTTTATGAGCTAGAAACACCTATTTTAGGTAAATCAACACCAGAAGGTGCAAGAGATTATTTAGTGCCATCAAGATTATATGCTGGACATTTTTATGCACTTCCTCAATCACCACAAATATATAAACAACTTTTTATGGTTGCTGGATTTGAAAAATACTTCCAAATCGCTAAATGTTTTAGAGATGAGGATTTAAGAGCAGATCGTCAACCAGAATTTACGCAAGTAGATATAGAAGCATCGTTTATTGATGAAGAAGATATTCAGCAAATCATCGAACGTATTATGGTACATACATTTAAAAAAGTCTTAGATGTCGATATTAAAGCACCATTTAAAAAGATGAGTTATAGAGATGCAATGGACTTTTATGGAACAGATAAACCAGATATGCGCTATGATTTATTAATTAAGGATTATATCGATGTTTTTAGTCAAGTAGAAATTCCATTATTTAACGAAAAAACTTATATTAGAGGATTGGTTTTACCAAATGGTGCTGCATTGACACGTAAACAAATCGATAAATTAACTGATTTAGTTAAGAAAAACCATGGTGATGCTTTAGTCTTTATTAAAAAACAAAATGATGCTTATTCCGGGTCAATTCATAAATTTATGACAGAAGATGCATATGAACAATTTAATTTAAATAACGAAGATATCTTATTTATCGTACCAGGAAAAAATGATGATTGCTTAAATGCACTTGGTGCTTTAAGAGTTGAACTTGCAAGTTTATTTGAACTTGCAAATCCAAATGATTATAAGTTTGTCTGGATCACTGATTGGCCATTATTAGAATATGACGAAGAAGAAAAAAGATATTACGCTAAACATCATCCATTTACACAACCTAAAGATGTTGATGTCTTAAAAAACAATCCTAAAGAAGCAATGGCAAAAGCTTATGACATCGTCTTAAATGGTTATGAAATTGGTGGAGGCTCATTAAGAATCTATCGTCAAGATGTTCAACAACTGATGTTTAAAACATTAGGACTAACAGATGAGGATGTGAAACATCGTTTCGGATTCTTCGTAGATGCATTAAAATACGGTACACCACCTCATGGCGGATTAGCTTTAGGTCTAGATCGTATTGTGATGTTAATGACGCATACAGCAAATATTAAAGACGTTATCGCATTTCCTAAAACACAAAGTGCAAAAGATCAAATGATGCAAGCGCCAAGTGATGTTGACGAAGTGCAGTTAGAAGAATTACATCTAAAGATTGTGGGTGAATAATATGAAAAGTATAGTATTAGCAGGTGGATGTTTTTGGGGTGTAGAAGCTTATTTTGACCAATTAAAAGGTATTTTAGAGACTAATGTTGGTTATGTAGATGGTAATAAGAAAAATCCTACATACGCTGAAGTATGCGATGGAAGAGCTACACATGCTGAAGCATGTAAAATCGTCTATGATGAAAAAGTTATATCAATTGAACAAGTATTAGAACATTTTTTTAGAATCATAAATCCTTTTAGCGTTAATAAACAAGGCAATGATGTGGGAACACAATACAGAAGTGGTATTTATCTAGATGATTTAAATGACAAAGAAAGTGTTTTAAACTACATGAAATCTTATTTTGGTGATAACTTTGATAAGGTAGCCGTTAAAATTAAAGAAAATGTTGATTATGATTTAGCTGAGCAAAATCATCAAAAATACTTAAAGAAAAATCCTTTTGGATATTGTCATGTGAATCTAGGTTTAGCTAAACAAGATGAGAAAAAATCATGAGAAAATCATATATTAGTTGGGATCAATATTTCATGGGTGTTGCAAAGCTTTCTGCGCTTCGTTCTAAAGATCCATCGACACAAGTTGGTGCTTGTATTATTAATACCGACCTAAGAATCGTTGGTATTGGATATAATGGGCTACCAAAAGGTGCAGATGACAAAACGTTTCCGTGGGGTAGCGAAGGAGATTACTTAGAAACTAAGTATCCATACGTTGTACATGCGGAAGCAAATGCAATCTTAAATGCGACACAATCATTAAAAGACTCTAAAATATATGTGACTCTATTTCCTTGTAATGAATGTACAAAACTCATTATCCAAAGTGGAATTACTGAAATTATTTATGAAAGTGACAAATATCAACATACAAAAGAACATCAAGCAGCGATTAAGATGCTTGATGCTGCTAAAGTATCTTATCGAAAGATAGAAGTTGGTGAGTTGACTTATGTTAATCTTCATTAAAGAACATTTAAATTGGATTGTTATTGGGATTTT
>JBAZCK010000040.1:0-11049 GCA_041654955.1 Acholeplasmataceae bacterium
TCACCTACAAATTTATGTACATGACGCATAAATGTTGCATGTGATAACTCTCTTCCAAAGAAACTTTCTCTTAAATCAGTATGTGCATCTAAATGGATTATATGAAGATTAGGATACTTTTCAAAAGTTGCTTTAATCACTGGATAACTAACTAAATGTTCACCACCAACCATCATTGGTGTCTTACCATCCTCTAAAATATCTTTAGTGGTTTGATACACTATATCAAGTGCATCTTCTACAGCACCAATAGGTAAATCTAGATCCCCTATATCAGCTGTTTTAAACTCATTTAAATCTCTTTCTCTATAAGGAGAATACCATTCAACTCCAAAAGAATCCACTCTTATCGCGTTTCCTGCAAATCTTGTGCCTGGTCTAAATGATGTTGTTGCATCCATAGGTACACTAAAAATTACAACATCAGCTTCTTCATATGTAGATTTGCAACTTTGGAAAGATAAATCTACTTTTTCATATTTATTCATCGGCATCTTCGCTCCATTTCATCCAATATTCTTTATCAATGACTTTTATATATCCGCTTTCTGTATCACTTAAAATGACTGATCCACTTCTTTGGTAGAAATCTAAGTCATCTAAAATGTCTTGACTGATCACTTCTCCTGGAATAACAATTGGAATTCCTGGAGGGTAGATCATAATTGATTCAGCTGCAATCTCATCAACAGCTTGATTGATTGGCATATATTTTTTTGGTGCATGATATGCCTCTCTTGGTCTTGTATATGCTTCTGGATAACTGTATTTGATCTTAGGTGTGATAGCTTCAAGTTCCATTGGCATGTATGTCTCACTCATTTTTTTAAGTGCTGATACAAGAGCATCTAAATCTTTTTGAGTTGTCCCTATAGATAGCACTGCTAAAATGAGGTGCGTCTCGGCCAATTCTAATTGAATGTGGTATTCGTCAAAAAGTTGTTTATAAACATCAAATCCAGTTAACCCTAAATCTGACACTTTAACAATAATTTTAGTCTCATCATAATTATAAGCATTTCTTGAAAGAAAATATGCTTTGCCTAAGGCTTTTAATCCTGGGATTTCATTAATTTGTTCTCTTGTTTTTTCTGCCATTTCAATCAACTTAGGTAACTTTTCTGGTCCTTGAAATACCATTGATTTTCTAGCAACATCTAAACTTGCTAGTAACAATCCAGAAGGTGATGTCGATTGAATCATATTAATCGTCGATCTTAATCTTATGTGATCAACTCTTGGACCTTGTGCAATTAAAATTGAACTTTGGGTTAAAGATCCTACTGTTTTATGTAGAGAACATGATGCTAAGTCTGCACCAGCTTCCATTGAACCAATCGGTAATTGATCATGAAATGGGAAATGAGATCCGTGAGCTTCATCAACCATAACTTTCATATCATATTCGTGTGCAAGATTAACTATCTTTTCTAAATCACTTGTCACACCAAAATAAGTCGGATTAATGACTAATACGCCCATAGCATCTGGATTTTCTTCAATTGCTTTTTTTACTTCTTCGTAATCCATATGATTTGCAATGCCTAACTCTTGATCGATATATGGTTTTACAAATATAGGTACAGCGCCACTTAAAATAAGCGCGTTAATTGCTGATTTGTGTACATTTCTTGGTAATATAATTTTTTCTTTAGCACGACAAGTAGACATAATCATAGATAAAATACCCATGGTTGTACCACCTGTTAAAAAATATGCTTTTTCTGCACCAAATGCATCAGCCATCAACTCTGATGCTTCTAGAATAACACCTGATGGCCGATTGAGATTATCTAAGCCTCTAGGAGCATTCGCATCTAATTGATATAACTTGTTGCCTGCAAAATCCATTAAATCATTAGGTATATGTCCTAATTTATGACCAGGCACGTCATGGCTAACAACATCACTTAAAGCGTATTCTTTAAGTTTTGTATAAAATGGTGTTAAATTGTGATCTTTTTTCATCTATGAACCACCTTTCAAAACATATTTATTTTAACACTTTTTAAATCATTTGCATATAATGAAATCTATAAATGTTAAAAAAACATAAACCTTTAATAAATTATACCATCATGTTATAATATTTATAAGCGAAAGGAGAATTTAAACATGAATTTTACTATTTATTTAACTCAAATAACCACCAATATTTTACTTACTATTGGTATAGTTGTATTTGTCGGCTTAATTCTATTTATAGAACGTATATTATTAAAAAAAGATGACAAAATCAAAGGCTGGATACTGTTTATCATCTATTTTATGACATTCATTTTGTTATTAGGTGCAGTCTTATCACTTTTCCAAATATGGGGATTTGACTTATTAGCCTATGCTAATGATACATTAGATAATTTTACAGTTTTACTTACTGAAAGTATCGGTAGAATCGTATCAAGTTTAATCGTTATTTTTGTAACTTTCTTTATTTTGAAGTTTAGCAAAAAAGGCTTTAAAAAAATTGGTGAAAAAGAAGGTCCTGCACAAAAACGTAAAAAAACAGTAGGAAAACTATTATCAAGTGTCACAAGATATACATTTGGAATCATCTCAATCATTATTTTACTATCAATTTGGGGTGTAAATGTAGGTCCTGCGCTTGCTGGTTTAGGTATTGCCGGTTTAGTTATCGGGCTTGGTGCTCAAAAATTTATTAATGATTTAATCGCAGGTTTCTTTATTATCTTTGAACAACATTATGATATTGATGATGTTATTGAAGTTCAAGGATTTAAAGGTGTTGTTGTAGATATTGGACTTAAGACAACAAGAATTAGAAATTGGAAAGGTGATGTTAAAATATTAGCTAATGGTGATGTCACCAATTTAACCAATTTTTCAAGAAACAATTCAGTTGCTGTCGTTGATTTTGGTATTGCCTATGAAGAAGACATTCAAAAAACATTTGATTTACTTGCTGAAAAACTTCCATTATTTAAACAAGGTTTCCCAGAAGTTGTTGAAGATCCAATTAACTTAGGTGTTGTTACTCTCAATGCTTCAAGTGTAGATATCAGAGTTATTTGTAGAACACTTAACGAACAACATTATGGCGTGGAAAGAGCCTTAAGAAAATATATCAAGGATATGCTGGATGAAGCTGGTATTGAAATACCTTTACCACAAGTTGTTGTTTCAAAAAAGAATGAATCCTAATTTATAGCATATTTCTACATAATAAAAGACGCTAAATTTCAGCGTCTTTTTTTGAAATCTATTTGATTGAACACTTTTTAGCATATGCACATCTTTCACAATATGAGCTGTTTCTATGTTTAAACAAATGATAAATTACACGTCCTGCTAAAAAACCCACAATTGCTAAAATAATAAAATCAGTTACTGTAAATGTCATCCAATCACCTCAAATATATGTAAAAACTGATATACCAGTGTTGCTAATACCCAAGCAATCCCAGTTTGAAAAAAAACAGCTTTCCACATTCTTTTTGTTGTGCCTAATTCTCTTCTCATTGCTCCGATAGCTCCAAAACAAGGTGCACTAAATAAATTAAATACCATAAATGCATACGCAGAAGCTGGTGTAAAGAAACTAAATGCTGCACTATTAAAGATAAATACACCATCACTTACTTCTTCTGAATATCCAGCGATAATTGCCAGCGATGCAACCACTTGTTCTTTTGCGACTAATCCTTGCATCGCTGAGACTGTAGCTTCCCAACTTAACTCACCTAAGAATGGATATAAAATCCATGAAAATATATTCCCAAATTGTGCAAGCATAGAATCAGCAGGATCAATACCATACTTAAAACTAAACGAGAAACTTAATAAGAACCAAACAATGATAGATGCAAGTAAAATAATAGATCCAGCTTGTTTAATAAATGCCAAAACCTTTTCACCAACATCTTTAAAAATATATTTAAAGTTTGGATATTTGTAATTTGGTAATTCTAATATAAAACTTGAAGTTTTGCCTTTAAACAAAACTTGTTTCATAATAAATGCAGATAATATAATAATAACTACAGCAAAGAAATATAAAGACGCACTTACAAATCCAGAATAATCACCAAAAAAATATCCTGCAAACAAAGTAATAATCGGTAATTTAGCACTACATGGAACAAATGGCGTTAACATAATTGTCATTTTCTTTTCTGTTTCGTCATGAATTGTTCTTGCTGACATAATCGCAGGAACACTACAACCACTACCTATGATAAATGGAATGAGTGACTTTCCTGATAAACCAACTTTTTGAAATACTTTATCTAAGAAAAACGCAATTCTGCTCATATAGCCAGTTGTTTCTAAAAATGAGATAAGTAAAAATAATATTGCAAGTTGTGGTAAAAACGTGAGTATCGCTCCAACCCCAGCTAATATACCATCAATAACTAAACTTCTTGACCAAGCAGATGCGCCTAAAGAAGTGAGTGATGTAGAAAGCCAACTACTAAAAATTGAAACGTACTTATCAACAAAATCTACTGTCATTGAACCAAAAGGTCCTGCAGCTAGATAATAAACTGTAAACATTATAGCCATAAATATAGGTATTGCTAAATACTTATTTAAAAATATGCGATCAAGTTTATCAGTCATCGTCATTTTTTCAATCGATGACTTTATTGCCTCATCTCTTAATTGTTCAATATATCTATATCTTTCATCAGCAATCACTTGTTCCATATCTCTTTGATAAGTTACACATAGTGTTTCTACAATTTTTTTTGAACCATTTTGATGATAGCTATAAAAAGCTTCATCTTGCTCTAAAAGTTTTATCGAAATATAACGTTTATGACTGTGATCAAGATGACTTTCTAATTGTTTTAAGCAATCTTCGATGTGGAGATCATATATATGCGTATATTTATTTTTACGATAGTCACGATTCTTTATAACTTGTATAAGATCCATCATTCCAGTTTTTTTCAATGCTGAAATAGGTATCATAGTCGTATCTAATTTATCTTCTAAATATTTATAATCGATACGTATGCCTCTTTGAAATGCAATATCGCTCATATTAAGTGCAACCACAACAGGAATATCTAATTCTAATAATTGTGTCGTTAAATATAGTGATCTTTCTAAATTTGTTGAATCCATAATATTTAAAATTAAATCAACATTTTCTTCGAACAAATATTTTCTTGTGATTTCTTCTTCAATAGTATAAGGAGATAATGAATAAACACCTGGCAAATCAATGATTTCAAAATCAGTAGATCGAATACGACCTTCCTTACGTTCAATGGTTACACCAGGCCAATTACCAATCTTTTGATTATGGCCAGTTAGTAAATTAAATAACGTTGTCTTCCCAGAGTTTTGATTTCCTATAAGTGCTACTCTCATGAAATCACCTCTACGTCAATTAATTTTAAATCATCTTTACGAAGACAAAGTTCATAACCTCTAAGTTCAATATCAAATGGATCTCCAAGCGGTGCAATTCTTTTTACTTTTACTTGAACACCTTCAGTAATCCCCATATCTAAAAGTCTTCTTCTCAGTGCTTTATCTAAAGTATTTAGTTTTACAACTTTAGCCTTTTGGTGCTGTTTGAGATCTGCTAAAGTTGCAATATCATTTTTTTTAAAAAGTGTTTTTTTTGCCATTTGGATTTCTCCTAGTATTGTATATTCATTTTAATTATATTAAATTAAACATTTAAGTCAAATCATACTGTAAACATTATAAAATACCTTATAAATAAGCAAAAAAATAAAGGACAATATATGTCCTTTATGATTCGTTATGTTCTTTAAAATACTTCTTATCATCATACATCATTAAATCTAAATGTTCGAAGAAACTTGGGATATCAACATAAGTTTTATCATCATAAACGCCTGTACCTAAACTAAAACTTAATGTGAAACTATAATCGGAGTTTTGATTGTAGTGCTTCAAGACTTCTTCAATACGATTTGTAACTTGGTTTACAGCGGTTTTGTCATCACTGGTGATAATCACAAGGAATTCATCTCCGCCAATTCTAAACACATAGTCTTGCTTTCTAATTGCTGATTTAAGTAATTTTGCGGTTGCAATCAATACTTCATCGCCAACTCTATGTCCAAACTGATCATTAATGTCTTTAAACTCATTAATATCAACCATAATACCTGATATAACAACATGTTTATTTTTTATCATTGATAGATCTTTAACTGTCATTTCATATTCTCTTCTATTATATAATCCAGTTAAAAAATCAGTTGAAGTAATCTTTGATTGAATATAGATATAGATGAGTAATTGAGAGACGATCAAGCTATTCCAAATTAAATTAATATCTTTAAAAATTAGTAAGATAAAACTGCTTACCACTGGTGGGATAGCAAATAGTAAAAGTGGCATAAAATCTTTTTTTCTAATTTGACTTTTATATTTAAATATTTGATAATTGGTTATTATTAGTATTAAGAAGCTGGCAACGACTACCAAGTAATGTTGAGATCCTCTTGTAAAGATATTTTCATCACTAATATTAAATATCATATTTGATGAATAACTAGTAATTATTAGTATAAAGTTAGCTAAAATAATTATACACGGTATAACTGATATTCTAATGAGTCTATCTTTAGACTGAAATATCGTCATCTCAACATAATATAGCCAGAACAAAGCAAAAATTGGAGCGAGCGCATAGTAAATACCCACACTCAACATGAGTGCAAATCTCGCACCTTCAAATTGTTTTCCACTTAATAGTAATATAGCTGAATCTAAAACAATTAGTGCTATATTCATACCAATCATGTAGAAAAAAATCTTATTGATATAATTTTTCCAGTTGAGCTGTCTTATGAGTGTAACAAATAATATGACTAGAACAACGATGGAAATTAGGTTTTTTTGAATCTCAGCAAACACTAGTCATCACCCCAATATCATTATACTAATACTATCACAATCTTTATTTTAATAGTTTTCAAAAGTATTTCATTTTAACGTTTTTTTAACCATAAATACTTATAATAACCAAATGTAATGTAATAAAAAGCCAAAAAAGGTATCCAAATGTTTCTCCCCATCATACTCGGACCACACAAAAGCCTAGTATTTCGATCATCGTTGTCTATCTTTATTTTATTACTCCTACACCAATCAATCTTTAAATATATTGTTTTAATACCTGTAAAGTCATCTAAATCAAGTTCTAAAGTTTTTCCATTTTTTATCTTGCCAACAACTTGTTTATCTATAATAATTTTATATGTACGTAAGCTATCTACATATGTATCAATCCTACTTATAATCATCAGCATCTCCCCCTAATACTTTTATAATGCATTCATTTTATCTACATAAGCTTGTATGTTAAATTTTCTTTCTAATCCCTTATCATTCATATATCTTAATTTACCGAAAATAGTTCTTTCTGTCCAAGCTCTATCATGTTTGCCAAAGCACCAGGCAACGCCTGTATAACTATTTGGATCTCTGCCATCAATAAAATACTTATTATTTAAATATAAAATGTTCTTATAAGCCACTTCAAAAGAAGATGACCACTCGATAATCTTTTTTGCCCAATACATACGCATGTAATTATGCATATATCCAGTCTTTATCATTTGTTTCATAGCGGCATTAAAGTATGGATCATGTGTATCATAGGTTTCATAGTGTTTTAAATCATATATATGCTCTTTATGATTTAACTCATGTGCATTCATCGTTTGATACGCCCATGATTCTGTCATTGAATCAAATTTGTCATATCCTTCTTGATAATATACAAAATTAAATGCTAGTTCTCTTCTTACTAGTAATTGTTCGATATACTGATCAAAAGATTCGCCTTTGATTTGCCCTTGATTTAGTGCAAGATACAATCTTTCAAGAAGCTCTAAACTAGATATCTGTCCAAAATGTAGATACATGCTCATAAGTGATGTCACATCTTTTGATGGATCGCTACTTTCAGGATATTCATCTGATTTATCAAAGATAAATGATGAAAACATTGTTGAAGCGACACTATACCCGCCTTGATAGTATAAACTTTTTTTAACCGTTTTGTCAATGTTTATATCATTTATAAGCAAGAAAATGTCATCTAAATCGTGATCGCTTTCTAGAATTAAGACTTTTTTAAAATTTAAAACTTCTAATTTAGTAAAATCTCTATACTCAGAAAATAGTTTTTTTAGTTTCGGTCTTAATGTATACGCACCATACTCAACTTTTTGTGATGCAATATGCACAGGTACGATTAAATCTGTATCAATCATATCAATCATCAATGACGAATCATTTTTAACAAGATTATATATTTCTTTTCTCCAAGATCTTTGATGACTTAAATAACCCCTATCCATAACAAAAGCTTGTGCGTCACTTAAATAAGAGCTTACAACTTCAACAGGATTTCCGAATTTAAAAACAAAGTTTATACCTAATTTTTCTAATAACTTTTTAACTTCTTTTAAACCCTCAAGCATAAATGCATAACTTCTTTCGTTTGCTTCAGGATATTTATCATCTAGAACAAAAAGACAAACAAGTGGTAACTGATATAAATTTGCAACTTGTATCGCATGATTTAAAGCATGGTTAAAATGTACTCTTTGGGATTGTTGCATCCAATAAAGCACATATTTTCTTTCTTGATTTAGTTTGCCGTCTTTAATATGCAATAATCTGTTTTTATTCATAAAATTCCTTCTAAATGAGTAATAAAACGGTTAACACAGAAGATAATAACGTGCTCATTAAGTTCACCATATCATTTGTAATGATTGCTATACCAGAAGCTAGCACAACACCTTCATTTGGCAAGATCTTCTTTTCTGTTAATATACCTGTTTTGATACCTTTGTATTTTGCTTGTATGAGTGCACCTAGATAACTATCAATAATAGATCCTGCAAAACCACCTATAGTTAATATAAGTAATGCCTCTAATAAAAACAACCATTCAAAATCTACAATAAATCCATAACTGATTACAAATGTCATAGCAATCACAAAAGCTCCTAATAAAGATGCGACTGTGCCTAAATATGTAATACCACCACTAATACCTTTTGGAGCTAATTTAAAATTGACAATATATCTTGTTTTCCCTTTAGAAAGAATGCCAATTTCAGATGCCCAAGTATCTGAATTTGATGCTGCAATTGCAACTACAGCAGCAAGTAAAAATATAATATTTTCTTGATAATAAAATAATAAAGAAAATATCGCTGCAGGTAGAGCATTAGAAATAACTTGAATGTAATTTCTTCCTCTATGGTCTTTATCTTTTTCCTTTTTTTCATGAAGTTTGGTTAATAAACTAGATGAAATAAAGAAAACTATTAAACTAATCCAAACAACCACACCACCAAATGCATATAAAATTGCACCAAAAATAACAGCTGTGATTAAGCCACTTACCGATAATGATTTTTTATAGTATGCAAGTCCCGCTATTACAAGACTTATGATTGTTCCAATAAAAATATCTATAATCATACGAACCTCAAATAAGTAATAAAATAAATGCCAATATAGCTGTTCCAAGTGGAACAGTTAAATTATCTAGACCCTTAGGTGTAAACAGTTCAATAACTGTTCCAGCGATAGCAACACCTAAGCCTACTAAAACTGCACTTGCCAATGACCCATATCTTATTAAAATCACAAATGTAACTAAAAATGAGACAATAAACATTGTTATACTACCTTCGAAACTTTTACCAAATGCCAAAGGATGTTTACCATATTTTTTTCCTATGACAGCCGCAAGTCCATCGCCATAACCCATGATTAAAATACCAATAGCTCCAATATAAGTACTAGCACCAATCACATCCGTAAACGTTAAAAGTACTAATATAAGTAGTGAGATCGGAAAATAGACAGTTCCTAAATTCCCCTTACCTCCACGTTCCATGGATTTAATTAAATTCATTTTATAAGATGCGTAATTTAAAATGATAAATGTGATTGGTGGAATAATCGCAAAATACACATTATCAAAAAAAACCATCGCTATAATCCACCAGTGTGCAACACCGATATGAATAAATTTTCTTGCACCTTCATCTTTTAAAACATTCTTTTTTTGTAAAACAGTTGAAATACCAATCACTAAAAAAATAAAGACATAACTTACAATAAGTCCCCAAATATTATTCATGCCCCAATCTCCATTTCATATGCTTTTATAATTTCAATTTTCTTTTCATCACTTACAAAGTTCTTTTTGCTAAACACGTCATAATCAGATGCTCTACATTGATCTAAAATAGCTTTATAAAGAATAATTGAATACGCTAATGGTTTTCTACTATCTTTAGGAAACAAATCAATCTTTTGTAATGCTTCATTAAAATATGTTTCTGCTAAATGAGCTAATTTTTCAAAAAGCACTTTAAATTCATTATTTATAGTACCACTTTTTAAATCATCAATTGTATATTTTGCTTTATCCATCATGTCTTTTGGAATATAGATACGATTAAGTTTATAATCTTCACCTATATCTCTTAAAATATTTGTGATTTGCATGCCATATCCAAGATGAATCGCAAAATCTTTTAACTCTTTTTTATCTTTATATGCAAGAATTGGCACCAGCATTAAACCAACTGTACCTGCGACATAATAACTATAGGTTAGTAAATCATCTAATGTTTTATACTCATATCCATGTAAATCCATTTTTTGACCCTTAATCATATCAAAAAATGCTTGATAATCGTCTTTATCATAAAGTTTATATGTATGTCTTTTTAGAGCTCTAAATCGGTAACTATTCACATAAGTACCCGAAATATGTTTTATTAAATCTTTTTCAAGTTTATTTAATTTTTCCTCATCTTGATACTCATCTACTAAATCATCAGCATATCTACAAAAATCATATACCGCATAAATAGCTTTTCTCTTTTTTCTGCTTTTAATTTTTGAAAAAGCTTTATAAAATGTTAAAGAGTTTATTTGAATGCTTTTTTTGCATTTATAATCATCGATATAATTGATAGTGAAAAGAAACATAAAAACAATCGAACCTAATATTGCTATGAAAATTGAGACTTCAACAAATGTAAAATATATCATAAT
>JBAZCK010000041.1:0-11045 GCA_041654955.1 Acholeplasmataceae bacterium
AAAGGCATTTTAATCAATGCTGATTTAAACGCCTCATTAAATATAATTAGAAAATGTAAGCCCGATGCCTTAGGGACAGGGTTTATAGGTTGGAACACGCCTAAACGGACTTACCTATTTGGGTAAACTATCGTTTTAAAGGAGTAATATGTAAATATTACTTTTGTTCTTTGATGAATGGTTGAAATTTAATAAAATGATGATATGTATCACCTTTTCTTAATATCGCTTGATTTAAGTTTTTGTGATGTATGCCACCTGGTTCAAATTGACACTCAAGTGTAAATGATGAGTGGATTGCTTCATCATCAAAAGGTCCTACAATCGGCGTTCCAGCAGGGTTATTATGTGTGTATAGCACAACTGCTGGATATGAAGTGTATGCTTTAATACCTAAATTTGAAGTTCTATCGTAAGCAATCGCTTTAGCTTCTTTGTCATTTAACTCATCAAAGATCCATGTATGATCAAAACCTTCAAAAGTTGTTTTTTGCATAGCTTCAATCCGATCTTTAAATGGCACAGAAATTCTAAAATCAAATGGTGTTTGAACAACTGATTTTGCTTTTCTAATCATATAATTTTGATCAATATCTAAATAAGAAGATGCTTTAAGTTGTATTTCTGTATCATAGATATCTGATATTTGTTGATTTAGATTAAAATAGACGTGATTGGTAATATTACACAATGTATCTTTTGTTGTTGTAGCCTCATATGTAATCTTAAGTGATCCATCAATTCCAAGTTCATAGATTACATCAAGTGTAAGTTTACCTGGATATCCTTCTTCTAAATCTTTTGAGATGTATCTAAAGATTACTTTTTGATCATCATGATATACTAAATCAAAATTTCTTGTTGAAAAACCTTGTTTTCCACCATGAAGTGATGTATATGCAGAGCGATAAGGTTTAACTTCATAGGATTTTTGATCAATTTCATAAGATGGCACAACTAATCTTCCACTTGTTCTACCAATTGTTTTTCCGTAATATACCATATCATTCATATAATCTTTTATCGTTTTAGGCATGATAATAAGTTCAGATTGATGATATTGATATTGATATACACCTGCACCATAAGATAATAAAACTACTTTAGATATATGATTTGCGAGTGTTACTTTTATAACATCTACATCTCCTATTTTAATATTTTCAACCGTGTGTTTTTTCATATTTTATACCTTCAATCATTTGATTTTCCGATTTGCTATAGCCATCGGTAATTTTTTGATATCATTGATAGATACCTTTGTCCAAGCATCATCAATACCTTTGATTAATCTAACTTGATAGACATGCATCTCCCAAATTTGATGTGTAAATACATGTTTATAAATGCCCATATCCTTGATAACATCAATATAAATATCTTTTAATTCTAATTGTGAAATCACATCAAATATGCTTTCACTTTCAAATTGTGGGTATTCATACATACCTTCTAACAAATTTTCTGTTCTTTTTCTTAAAAAAATGTTTTCATGATCATCAAAAATTTGTAAAGTGATGTATTGAAACATCTTCTTATCTTTTAATTTTGACATAAAAGGTAGTGATTCTTGAATGCCTAACTCATAAGCTAAACAATATTTACTCAGTGGACAAATATCGCATTTAGGCTGTTTTGGTCTACAAACCATAGCACCTAATTCCATCAAAGCTTGGGTGTATATCTTAGGTGTTGCATGTTCTATATATGCTTGATTAAGTTCATCTAGTTTCTTTTTATGTTTATCTAACCTAAAATCATCATTTAAATTTAAATATCTTGATAACACTCTAATGACATTACCATCTAGTGCACTATAAGGCTTATTATAAGCAATTGACATAATAGCACCTGCTGTATATTTTCCTATGCCAGGCAGTTTAATAACTTTTTCATAAGTATCAGGAAACATCCCCTGATGATGATCCATAATATGCTTAGCTGCTTTTAACATATATTTAAATCTTCTATAATATCCTAAACCTTCAACATCTTTTTTTAAATTTTCTTCAGACGATTCTGATAAAGTAGCTACATCTGGATATTTTTTGATAAATCTCTCAAAAAAAGGCAAGACTGTCTCAACTTGAGTTTGTTGAAGCATAATCTCGCTTATCCATATCTTATATGGGTCTTTAGTTTCTCGAAAAAGAAGCTTACGATGATTTTGTTCATACCAAGCTTCTAATCTTTTAATATCCATTATAAATCAACTTCTCTTACACCACAGTGTTCAATAACATCATCAAATCTAGTGACTGCAGACATCACAATGCCATGGCAAACAACTATCACTTTTTTGTAGTTCTTGTATTTAAGTAATGTTAATTGAACTCTTTTTTGTAAGTCTTCATATGCTTCCCAACGATATTTATGTCCGACATTTCTCTTGCCTTCTGCTTCAAAATACTCTTGATATGCACCACTTACTTCATAATCATAAATAAATTTTGTATCTGGCATCCACTCATGAAGATCATTTTCAACGACTAATTTTATACCTGTTTCTCTTGAGATGATTGCTGCTGTTTGTAATGCTCTTGTGTATGGTGATGAAATAATAATATCTGCATCTTGTAATAGTGGATCGGTTGCACGCTGTTCTGCTTGTGCAATTCCGTTTTCAGTTAATTTACCAAATTCATAACCCATACCCACATAACCTCTTTCTATGACTTCGTCATAACGAGGCTCACCGTGTCTTACTAATATAAAATGTGTTGTCATATAATCATCCTTTCAAACATATTATAACACAAAGATTTAGAGAAATATGCATTCACATAATTTTATAAATATGTTTAAAAATTGAAAGAATTTTGTATCAAAACAAAAAGCGTTAATCATGTTTATGAAACTATATAATGTTATAATCAATCGTGGAAAAGGAGGATTATGAATGTCAGAACTTATTAAAAGAAGATCAATAAGAAAATATGATCCAAATGTCAAAATATCTAAAGATGAAATGAAAGAAATGCTCGAAAAAGCAACTAGAGCACCTTCTTCTATGAATATGCAGTCTTGGAGATTCTTTATAGTAGAATCAAATGAGGCTAAAGAAAAATTAAGACCGGTTTTATATGGTAATCATCTCCAACTAGATACTTCAGCTGCGATGATCTGTATTTTTACAGATTTAAAAAAATTTGATATGGCTGAAAAAATATTTAATGTTGCAGTTGATCAAGGTCTAATGCCTACCGAAGTTAGAGAAAAACAATTAAGAAGCATTTCTAACATGGTTGATAACATCACAGAAAAATCCATAGAAAAAACTGGCTGGCTTGATGCAGGCTTAGTCTCAATGCAAATGATGCACATTGCTAGAGAATATGGATATGATACATGTTCAATTGGTGGATTTAAACATGAAGAGATTGCAGACGCTTTAGGTATAGATAAAAAAAGATATAAACCAGTGATGATTTTATCTATTGGTAAAAAAGCTGAAGAAGGTTATCCGTCTATTAGATTAGATGTTGAAGATATAACGACTTGGCTATAAGAAAAGGGCTCAATTGAGCCCTTTTATAATGCATTTTTTAATTTAATTAAATATCATATTGTGATAGAATTTGGGCTGGTGTTTTCTTTAATAATAAGAAAATTGGAAACATTCCAGCTAATATATTAATCACATAAGCTATGATTAGTCCTAGGACAAATGTTAAAACATTTACTGTAAAGAAATTAAATTCTCCTATAAATCCTTCAGATAATTTAGATAGACCTAAAGACGCAATGACATATCCGATGAACGTTGAAATAGATGTTAAAACAAATATTTCAATCAAGAATGATACAAATATATCATTTTTCTTAACACCCAACGCTCTATAAACAGAAACTTCATAAATTCTAGAAATCAAACTAGATCGAATGACAAAGTAGAATCCAACCATTGAAAAACCAATGAGTACTGCTGAAGTTGTTAGTGTTGGAATAATCACTTCTCTTCTCATCTCTTTAGCTTCTTTCAAAGCTTCTCCATATATATCAGTTGCACCTAATTTCGAGTAATTGTCAGTAACATTCTCAACTAATTCTTCTGGATTATCCGTATAAATATATACGGTTGATATGCCTGATTCTATATTCATTTTTTCTAAATCTTCGTTTCTTGCTACCATATTATAAGTAGCAGCTTGGCTAAATACACCAGCAATCTCATAATCAAAACCTGCAGCAGTTTTTGGAAATGATCCGGTATAGATATTATTGCCAAATAACATGAGATATAACTCATCTGAAATAACAACTTCACCTTCATTAGGGACATCGCCTGCAATAATTAAATCTTCATCAAAATAACTAAGTGGAAACATCGAATTTATAGATTTAGTGCTTCTATATAAATAAGCTAGATCTTCAGGCATATAAATAAGTGGTAAATCACTTTTAACAATCCCAGAAATTTTAATATCTAGATCATATATTCTTACGCTTTCTTTTGTTAAATATTCATAAGACCATATACCTAATTCTTGACCTTGAGCGCCTTCAAACATGTTACCTTCAATAATCATATCCGCAACTGTTTTTGAAACTAATATCTCATCATCATCTGGTAGATCACCAATCACTAAATCTCTTTCAGATACATGATCAGCATTTTCAATATAGCCATATATAGATAAAGTTGTTAGTGTATCATTTGGTTGTACAAATTGAAGATTTGCTGTTCCAAATGAATTAATATAAAAATCATCATCGCCTGAAGTTTTTAATTCATAGAGTTCATCATAATCAAATGGTAAATTTAATCTCCTATTGGTTACTTCAGTATATCCTTTTGGCATTTCCATGTATTGTTCAGGCTTTAATATTGCTACTGAGGCAAGCATTGATACTGTTACTGCTATAACCATACCAGCAATTAAGAATGAAAATAACATGAGTTTACCCTTACGACTAGTCTTTAAAACTTTTTGAAAAGCTAACCATAATGATTGTTTTATTGAAACAAGGGTTTTTGATTGTCTATGAACATGTTCGTTATCTAAAACATCTTGATCAAAGGTTGTTTCAATAAGCTCTTCTCTTGTTTTTTTAACATAATGAGCATCTTTAATCACAACCCCTGCACTATCATCAACCACTTTTATTTTTTTATAAGGTGACTTAACATCTAAATAAAGCGTTTTGTTTTTTACAATAAGCTTAATATTCATATCTTTTAAATCATCTTCGTGATCGCTATATAAACTTAAATTAATCCCATTTGAACTGGCATCAGCGATATGATTATAATCTTTTAAATATATCGTATCATCTTTACCCATTGTATGATCTTCAGTCGATTCGTTTACGACATCAGAGATAATTTGCCCATCTTTGACTTCAATAATACGATCACCATAAAAATCAGCAATATTTCTTTCATGAGTAACTAAAACAACAAGTTTTTCCTTAGAAATAGATTTAATGATGTTCATAATATCTAATGTATTTTTACTATCTAAGTTTCCTGTAGGTTCATCAGCAATAATAACTTTAGGATTTTTAACAAGTGCTCTAGCTATAGCAACTCTTTGTTGTTGACCACCAGAAAGTTGTAACGCTTTTTTCTTTCTAAATGGATACATATGTACAGCTCTTAAGATATATAGCACACGCTCATCAATGATTTCTGGATCTTTAATCCCCATCATCTTTAAAACAAATGCGATATTATCATAAACAGATAGTTCCGGTAATAAATTGTAATTTTGGAATATGTATCCAACATATTCATTTCTGATTTTATCCCATGTATGTACATCATAGCCTGGAATAGTATAATCATCAAAATATATGGTTCCAGATTGAACCTTATCAAGCCCGCCTAAAACATTAAGTAATGTAGTTTTACCAGATCCAGAAGGTCCTAATAAAACGACTAATCCTTTTTCAGGAAATTCTAAAGATACATCATTTAGGACGTGAATTTCATTTTTCTTTCTTCTATTAAAATACTTATTTAAGTTATTGACTTTAATCATGATTATTCACCCCTACTTTGACTTAATGTCTCAATCACGGATTGTTTAAAGACTTTCTTATTAAATCTTAAGCCTAGCCAAGCGCCAAACAGCATAAATGCAGCAAGTAATATAAAGTAATCTTTGACTTCCATATATTGTATATCAGCTGTTAAAAATGTAACAGATGAGCCTAAGAATCTTAAAAGTAGGATCGTAATGATAAAACCTACCGTTGACATCATGACTTGTTCTAAGACTACAAGTTGAGCAAGTGTCGTTTGGTTTGCGCCTATGGATCTAAAAATTGCAAAGTCTTTTTTTCTTGCATTCATCACATTTTTAGTAACTGCATGAACGATTGAATATAAGAATAGTCCAAATAGTGTTAATAGGATAACTGCTAAGAAACTTAAGAAAAACACTTGAATTTCTCTCATTGCACCTGATATATTTGCTGGATAATAGACTTTATATGTATCAGAATCAATGGTATCAATGATTTTGTTTCCAGCATAAAATCCATCAACACTTAAAGATATATAATTTTTAGGTGTAATTGTATATTGACTTTCTAATATGGTTAAATATTCTTCTTTGAGTGTATCAAATGTATCATTATCTATAAATACTGCATAATAAAATGTTTCAGGAATAGATATTGATAAATTGTTTAAAGTAATTGTGAATTCTTCGTAATTAAGATCTCTTACATAAAAAGTCATACTTTGATTTGTTAAAACAGTTCTATTTCCGTCACCTTCAAAATAGATGTCTTGATCATAAAACATATTTTTTTCAGGATATATATAGATTCTATTGTTTTCATAATTAATTGAAGTATCGTAGGTAAGAATTTGCTCAAGATTTGATAACTTAGCATAATCAATAATTGTATCATTTGTAGTCTCTTGATTAAGAAATGCCTCAGAAAAATAGATGGTACCTCTATCTAGTTTATCAATACCAGTGACTATAAAGGTTCCTACAATTGGTGGATTACCTTCATCATACCAACCATACATATCACCAGCATTAAGGTCAATAGTATCTCCTACTTGAAAATTCTCATAAGCACTTACTACGACTTCATTTAATGCTGTAGGTAGTGAGCCTTCAATATTTCTACTATTTAAGATACTTGCTGAATCTGTAAATCTAACGTTGCCACGATTATAATAATCATAATTATCACCTTTTGTAATGTATAATCTTGTTTCATTATAAAAGTTCATGGCTTGATCATAGACAGCATTTACATTTCTCATTGATTCAAATGCTTCAATTTCAGCATTTGTAAAATCATTGCCATCTCGTTTTTCAATTAATACTCTAGTTTCTGGTACAGATGGAAAAACACTTGATTGTGCAAGTCCAACTTCTCTAATTTGACTAATTTGATTCGTATAGACTATAGTGAACACAGAAATGACTAGTATTTGCATAATCATCAAAAAGATTAGTTTTCTAGGTGTAGAAAGTAAGTTTCTTACACCAAATCTAAGTAAACTTAAAAAACTTAATCTTTTAGGTTTTGCGATTTGATCAAGCTCTTTAATTTCAGCAGCTTTAACTTGTTTATCTTCAACGACTTCACCATCATGCATTTTTATTTTTCTTGTTGCATATGCTTCCACTTGTTCATAATCATGAGTCACCACAACTACTAATTTATCTTTAGAGATATCATGAAGAAGTTTCATGACTTGTTCTGCTGATTTAGAATCAAGGTTTCCTGTTGGCTCATCAGCAACAATCACAGGACAATCTTTAGCGAGTGCTCTTGCGATAACTGCTCTTTGTTTTTGTCCACCTGATAATTTAGATGCTTTATGATTTTTATGTGATGTTAATCCTACTTTATCAATTAATTCTAATGCTCTTTGTTTTCTTTCATGTTTGTTATAGCCTTGGATTTCTAGTGCAAGAACTACATTTTGATACACAGTATATGAATCAATAATGTTATAGTTTTGAAAAACAAAACCAATATAAGTTCCACGATATCTTTCCCAATCAGAAATAGTATAATGTGACGTTTCTTCATTAAATAAATAAAGTTCTCCGTCTTCATAACCATCTAATCCACTAATAACGTTTAATAATGTAGATTTACCACTCCCAGATTCACCTGTGACAGCAACAAACTCTCCTAATTCAAATGATAAGGAAATATTTTTCATACCTACTGATACAGTTTCTTCTGAGCGATAATATTTTGATACTTGATCTAGTTTAATCATTGCCATAACTATTTACCTCATTTATGATTTTAATAAGTTCATCAGCTTGATTTATAATATAAGATGCTTTATGTTTTAATAACACTTCTTTTGAACGATATCCCCAAGTAACACCCACACTTTTAATGTTTGCGTTTGTAGCTGTCATCATATCGACATCAGAATCTCCAATAAATAACACTTCATCTTTTGATAAATTCAAAAGATTTAATGCTTTATATAACATATCTGGAGCTGGTTTAATAGGTATATCTTTAGTCTCACCGATTGATACATCAAAATAATCCTTAAATGTTTGATGATTGAGTTCTTGAACTAAATATTCTAACTTATTTGAAACCACTGCTAATTTATATCCTGCATCTTTTAAATGTTTTAATAAATCTAGAATACCAGGATAAGGACCTGTATGATCATTAGAGTGCTTATCATAATGATCTTGATATACTCTATAGATTTTAAAGATGTCTTCTTTTGATGTACCTTTAGGGACGATATCTTCTATTAAATTAACCGCTCCACTTCCTACACCATCTTTAACTTCTTGTAATGTTTTTTCCTTTAAATTAAAGTGTCTCATCGCGTGATTAACACTTATCTTTATGTCTTCTATGGTATTTAAAATTGTACCATCCATATCAAATATAATGCCTTTAATCATGTTGTTCACCTCATTAACATTAATCGTATTTTATCATAGACTTATAATCTTTCAAAACTATATCATATTACTTACATATTATACACTATATCTTACAAAAGTATATAAAAAAAGGGCCATCAATAAGATATATTGATAAAGGCCCATGCTGGCTTTAATATGGATTTCCCCCTCCACTAATATAAATAGCACGAGACCCATACTAACACACCTTTTTAAAGATCAACTTCATCTTTCATATACAATATATAACGATTTTTGATATCTGACTAGGGCGTATATGTCCCATTCGTACATTTTTTGCACTTTTTCTTTACTTTTTTTTTAATTTAGTGTAATATGAATGCGCTGGGGATGTTCTGGATTCGTCACGGTATGGATAGACATATAAGCATGTCATGGTTGCTCATGTAAAAAAGCCGAGGTTATTTAATAACCGGAAACCAAAATTTTTCTTACGCTGCCTAAGAATAGGTGCGAGCCAACTATGAATTTACTTACGGTTCATACGCGGTCCAATTTAGTAAGTTATACTTATCAAATCGCCTAGTTTGATAAAAGAAATTAATTAGGATATGACCATGAACTTTTGTCTGTCTAGTTCATGGGATGAATTCATAAATAGACTAAACATGTAGAAAGTATGTTTAAAAGTATCTTGCACAGGGGTTCAATTCCCCTCATCTCCACCAAAAATTAATGAAATGACTCCAAAAAGTTGGAGAGAAGGTATAATAATGGTACCTGATCTTAAACTAAGGAGTCTTTTTTATATGAGATTAACATTTGAAGATAGATTAAAGATGTGTGAAGACCATGTATTAAGAGGGAAATCACTTTCACACATCTGTGAAGAAAATGGAAACTATGATATCACAAACCTGAAGTATTTGATCAACCTCTACAAGAAGTTTGGATCTGAGGTCTTTTTGAATCGAGAGGACGTCGTGTATTACAGGGATACAAAACTTCTAGCGATTTCTAGGGTTTTATCGGGCAAAGAATCACTGAGAAGTGTGGCATTAGATCTAGGACTTCCTGATCCAACTATATTAGGTGGTTGGATGAAAGTATATAAAAGAAAAGGTGAAGCAGGTGTACAAGATACATATCCAAGAAAGAACTATGTATTAAAAGATGAAAGAGCAAGACTCATCGTTGATAAGAAATTAGCTGAAGAAAACGAAAGGTTAAAAGCGGAAATAGAATATCTAAAAAAATCGCACTCCTTAACCCAAAGACTAGAAGGCGTAACAAGTAGAGAAAAAGCTTTAATTGTTACAGAGTTAAGGAAGACATTTAAATTAGAAGTCCTTCTAAAAATATCAGAGATGCCAAGTTCAGTTTATTATTATCATAATGAACAAGAAAAGAAAAAAGTAGATAAATATGAAGCCATCAAAGCAGTGATTGATTATCTATACATAGATAAACATAAGAAAAGAATGGGGTATCAACGCATTCATACGGAATTAATCAAACTAGGGTATCATATTGGTAAGAATAAAGTCAATGAAATCATGAGAGATAAAGGCTATCTCAAAATGAGAAAGCCAAAATGGCGCAAATACAATTCATATGAAGGTGATCATGGTGGTACAAGAATCAATGAAATGAGTCAAAATTTCATGACATCACAACCCTATGAAAAAGCAGGTACAGATGTGAGCTTATTCTCACTTGATGAAGAGTCTATATACTTATCTCCAATCATCGATTTTAATACACGTGAAGTATTAGCATATGTTGCAGGACAAGATGCAAAGATGGATAAAATTATGTCTATGCTAAAGCAACTTGAAGAAACACACGGAGATCAAATCAAAGGTATGATGATTCAATCTGATCAAGGCATTCAATATCAAAATTCAAGGTATCGAGAAAAGCTTGAACAACTAGGGATCATACAATCGATGAGTAGAAAAGGAAACTGTTTGGATAATAGTCCAACTGAAAATTTCTTTGGAAGAATGAAGATGGAAATGTGGTATGGACATGAAGATGAATATAAAGACGTTGAAGATTTACTGAAAGCCATTGATGAATACATTAAGTATTACAACACAACAAGAATCGTTTCTAAATTAAAAATGAGTCCTATTGACTATAGAAATAGTGTAATGAATAGATTATAATAGGTGTAGGTTCATTAAAATATTCTCCAACTAAATAGAGTCA
>JBAZCK010000042.1:0-11030 GCA_041654955.1 Acholeplasmataceae bacterium
CAATTCTTGACCGTGTGCTGTGATTTCTCCTAAGACAAAGGATTTATCTTCACTATATACAATCGTACCTAAAGGTACTTTGATATAACGGTGTTCAGCGTTTGCGCCATGCATCCCTTTAGACATACCATTAACACCATTTTTTGCACGAATATGACGTTGATATCTTAAATCAATTAAGTTTTGTTTACCTTCGTCGCCAACAAAAATCACAGACCCGCCGTTTCCGCCGTTTCCGCCCCATGGACCACCATATTCTACATATTTTTCTCTACGGTAAGAAGCCATACCATTACCGCCTCTACCACCGAATACTTCTACTGTTACTTCATCTATAAACATATTTTCACCAACTTTTTGTTAAAAAAAAGGATAACTAGGTTATCCTTCGTACACTGATACTTGCTTTCTGTCACGGCCTAGACGTTCGTATTTTACGGTGCCTGTAACTTTTGCGAATAATGTATCGTCGCCACCACGGCCCACGTTTTTACCTGGGTGGATTTTAGTGCCTCTTTGACGATAAATGATAGCTCCAGCAGATGCGCTTTGACCATCAGATAACTTCATACCTAGACGCTTAGATTCTGAGTCACGACCATTACGAGATGACCCTACACCTTTTTTAGATGCGAATAACTGTATGTTTAACTTTAACATGTTATCCCTCCTTTTCGATTTTTAATATATTTCGGATATTGTTTTTCTAATTCGTTTAAAGTATATTCTAAATTCTTTAAAAGTCCTAACACAATATCTTGTGATTCTTTAAGACTGATTTTAAAATATCCTTCACTTACATCTAAATCAATATGCTGATTTAGTTTCAAATGCTCAATTGCGTTTGCGGTCAGAATGGTTGCAGTTGAAACAGCTGCACACACGATATCTTCGCCCTTCGCTTTATAATTGGCATGTCCTTTCACAACAATCTCTTTGATAAGATCTTTGTGATAAATTACATCTACACTAATCATAGGGTTATGCTACGATAGATTCAATGACTAACTTAGTATAGGCTTGTCTGTGTCCTTGTTTTTTGCGATATTTCTTTCTTACTTTGTACTTGAACACGATGATTTTTCTACCACGACCATGTTTAATTACTTTAGCAACGACTTTCGCATTTTCAACGACTGGAGTTCCAATAACTGGTTTTTCTCCACCAAGCATTAATACTTCTGTAAATTCAAAGTTTTCGCCTTCTTCAACATCAAGTTTTTCTACATAAATTTCTTGACCTTCAACGACTTTAACTTGTTTACCACCAGTTTTAATGACTGCATACATACGTTGTTACACCTCCTTGTTTTTTTATGAAGACTCACTATTAAGGTAGCATTTTTATGCGTTTAAACCTCTTCTATGTGGTACAACAAAGATATTTTATCGTAGATGGGGTCAAAAGTCAACAAAAACATTAAATATTATCAACTTTCTAACCATTTTTACGACTTATAATTTTCTTTTCTCAAAACGTGTACCAATTAATAAATTTGGATCACGTTCTAAGAGAGATTTTTGATTTGCGTTTTTGATTTTAAGCAAGTAAATATCATGATGAATATGTTCTGCGATGATATTGATCATAAGTTCGTTTTTGGTCGTTGTTGCGCTCCATTTGTGTGTTAGTGGATGCGGGTTTGCGACCATGACTTTATGCATATCAACAACAAGCATTAGTCTTGTTGGATCTTTTTTCTCATAATCATGAGTAAAGATCGTCACATGCATTCTTTTTGAAGATTGCTTATGAAATGAAAAGATATAAATATCGACACCTTTTTGTTCTAAGAACTTAAATGCATCATCAAAGATACTAATATCTAAATCTGTATTCATATATATGTCTTCTTTTGCTTCATAAATCATGGTTCTAGCTTGACCAATGATTTCATCATAGCCATGATAGTTTAAATAAGGCTCTTGATGATAGTTTTGTGAAAGATGCGTTAAATCATCGACTAAACTATCAGTCTCTTTGATATAGTTTAGTTTAAGTTGATTTAATAAATCACTTGGTTTTTCACTATAATAAAGATCTTTAACACCATTTTCAAGAAGTAATATACCACGTCTAACCATATCTTCAACAGTATCAACAGTTTGTAGTTTTGTTAAATGACATCCTGTTGTGATTTGATACATCGTTTGTCCTGGGTTTTGCAAAAGATAAATATATATAGTAGCTTCTATTTCAGTAAAATATAGTTTTTTTAGCTTTTCTACGATTGTTTTGATAAAACCACCTCTTACATCTTATGATTCTAAATCTGGATCTTCTTTAGGTGTTTTTTTAAACATGCCTAAAAATCTTTTTGGAATGATAAGCATTGCATCACCAACTACTGAAGGTAGCATTTTAGCTGCTTCTAATAATGCATCTCTTCTAATCTTTTCTTTTGTAATTTCTTTAGCATCTATAAATAAGTACTTACGTGTAACAATACCAATTCTTAAGGTTAATAAAGCATTAGAAATCCCTTGAGTGACACTACTTAAAATAGGTTTAATTAAAGGTATCTCACCTAAAGTATTCATCGTTGATTGTGGGAGCACATCATTAATATCAAGATTTTCTAAACCTTCTGCAATTAATGCAGTAGTAAATACGTTTATCGTCAGTTTTGATAAATTCTTATATGAAGGTCTAAAGCCACACATTTGGACAAGTTCTTTGATCATTTTTAGATTCACAACGATAATTGTAAAAAAATCAAGTCGACCATTTTGAGAAATGGCTGTTGAGATCATTACAGTTTTCGCATGCTTTTTAATGCGTTTATTGATTTCTTTTTTTACGTATTTGTTAAATGCATGATTTAAGTTATCTTGTAATAATTTTTTATCATTTAATGTAGCAAGCAAATTTTGTTTTTCTTCATCTGGTAGGTAAGGCTCATCTAAGAGTCTTTTAACAACACGTTTATATAAACGATAGTTTTTATAACTCGTTTGTTCATCATCTAATGTCGTTTGAATAGAAAACGTTGGTGAAAACACAATGATATGCACAGGTCTAAAGATTAATGCATAAACCAAGATGACAGTAATGCCGTAAAATGCATATTCTAAATATTTAGATACATTTCTTAAACGTTCACCTACATCTAACACACTCGATAATAACATGAGTAAGAATAAGATGATAAAGCCGATTGCTGCTAAATACCAAAATATTTTAGTAGAGTCTTTTTTCTTCATTAGATCACTTCCTTATGAAAAAATTATATCATGAATTTTATAATTTTGTTTTATGTTCTGTTTTAATACTATAAAATTCATGATGTCCAATGATGATATGATCAATTAAATCTATACCCATGACCTCTGAAGTCTTGTTTAAGTGATCGGTAGCTCTAATATCTGCTTTAGAAGGTTCACTATCACCTGAAGGATGATTGTGAACAAAAATCATTGCACAAGCAGATAGTGAGATTGCTTTTTTAAAGATTTCTCTTGGATGAATCATCATTTGATTAATTGTTCCAATATATAAAGTCTCTTGTTTAATTATTTCACTTTTAATGTTTAAATAAAGCACAATAAAGTTTTCTTGATCTAAGTGTCCAATATCATGAACAAGTAAATGATAAACATCATGAGGTGATGTGATTTTTAGTTTTGTTTTTCTTTTAAAAGTTGCTAGTCTATATCCTAGTTCTATAGCAGCAAGCAATGTCGTCGCTTTTGCATGTTTAATGCCTTTTGTTTTTAATAATGACTCATAAGATAATGATTTTAAATCTTCGATGGATTCTAACTTATATAATACTTCTTTTGCAAGTTCTAAGACGGATAAGTCTTGATGACCTGTTCTAAATAAAATGGCTAAAAGTTCTTCATTAGATAGTGATTTAGCCCCAAACTTAACTAATCTTTCTCTAGGTCGTTCAGATGCTGGCATTTCTTTAATTAAATACATATAAAAAACCTCCCTTATCTATATGATAGGAAGGATTAGTATAAATTACTTTTATAAATGTTTTAAAAACTGTTCTCTATGATTTAAAAACTGTTTAAGAAGATTAATTGATTCGACATCTTCATATGCTACTTTTAAAAACTGATCATCTTTAATCAAATAGATGATTGCGTTTGGTATCGCTGCTAATATAGGAGAATGAGTAGCGATCATAAATTGACATCCTCTACTAACTTGATTCATAATCATAGAGGTCAAAACAAGCTGATTTTGAGTTGATAACGGTGTTTCAGGTTCATCAAGTAAATAAAACTGATGATCTCTCATTCGTGATTTAAAAAAATCTAGATAAGATTCCCCATGAGATTGTGTTGATAAATCATGTTCATACATGTTTTTTAATTCATAGATTGTTTTATGATAGGGTGATTTAGCCATCATCTTCGCATAATCTGATTTATCTTTATAGGTCTCATCTACTTCTTCAATCATCTTTTTTGATGAATCGATTTCATGCTTGATGTAATCGATGTAATTAATAAATGATAGACTTTCAAAAAAGTATCCAGACACTTTTTTAAAACTTTTTTTTAATTCTAAGGGTGTATGATTAAGTTTTATCTTTTGATCTTGAATAGGGATAGAAATCTCAACAAGTGATAGTTTTGCTTGGATGAGTTTCAACAATGATGATTTACCACTTCCATTTTCACCAAGAAAAATGATCACTGGCGCACTTGTATCAAGTTCAAAAGGGCTCTTAAAGAGTTCTAAATTAAACGGATATGAAGTTAATTGATGAGAACCTACTTTGATTTTATCCATAAACACCTTATCACCTTTTAATCATTTTTTTTGCATATCCTGCAAAATGCAAAGATCCTGTAACAAGCATTACCGATTGATCATCTAACTCATTTTTAACATAATCAAAGGCTTGATTAAAATCTTTGATATAGATCATATCATTATCTAAATACTGATCTAGATCTTGAAATCTTGGATCATCAAAAGAAGTTAATACAATTTTATAGCTAAAGCGTTTAGCAATATCTAACATTTGTAAGATATCTTTATCATAAAGCGCACTAAATAATATATACACTTTTTTATGATTAAATGTTTCTGTAATCGTTTTTTCTAAAGCCAAAAACGCATGAGCATTATGTGCACCATCAATATAGACATTTGGCATAACTTCTTCTAATCTTCCTGCCCATATTGCTTTTTTAAGCCCTTTTTGGATATGAAAGGTATCCAAACTTGGATATAGTCTTTTTACAGCTTCTATGGCTAATATAGCATTTAATACTTGGTGTTTGCCTAGTAAAGATAGTTCAAATAACTCATCTTGATATTTAAATCTTAAAGGATTATATCCTAATATCTCATAATCAGAATCTAGAATAAATTTTGATGTTATATCCTTATCTTTTAAATATGCATAAAATATATCATATGCCTCTTTATCTACAGTCGTAATCAAATGATTATGTGGTTTTAATATCCCTAATTTATTATGACTAATTGATTCTAAGGTATTACCTAATTGTTTCATATGATCAAATCCGATATTTGTAATTAAAGATAGATCATAGTTTAAGACATTTGTTGCATCTAATAATCCGCCGAGTCCTACTTCCATAATAATGACATCAACTTGTTTTTTATGATAATAATGAAGTGCACTTAAAGTGATAAGTTCGAAAAAAGCTAGATGTTCACCAAACTCAATTAAAAATTTCTCATTAAAATCTTTGATAAAATTAATCTCATCTAATAAATCATCATCGTTTATATTTTTTCCGTTTAGACTAATTCTTTCATTAAATGAGATTAAGTAAGGTGATGTGTATGTACCAACACTTAACCCTTTTTCTAATAAAATATGTGTTAAATAGGAACAAACAGATCCTTTACCATTAGTTCCAGCAACATGAATCAGTTTGATATCATCAAAAGAAAGCTTAAGAGAAGATACTGCATAAGCCATTCTTTTTAAATCTGTTTTTGGTTTAAATTTTACTTGTGTTTCTATCCAGTTGATAGCATCTTTTAACTGATTAAACATAATTCTTTAATTTCTTTACAACAATTTCATATTGTTTTTTATAATCTTCATATTTTTCTTTTTCTAAATTAAGTTTAGCTTCTGGAGCTTTTGAAACAAACTTTTCGTTATTTAAAAGATTCTCACTTCGTGTAATCTCTGACTCTAGATCAGATTTTTGTTTTAATAAAGTTTCTTTTTCTTTCGCTTTATCGATAATATCAGCTTTTAAGACATATGTTTGAATGCTAGAACCAACTAATATAATGGTTTCAGCCTTTGTTTCTAATGCTTTAGAAAATGTAAGATTATTCGCATTCAAAAACTTATTAAAATATGCTTTTTGAGCTTCATAAAGCTTAAGCTCATCGTTATTTTCTATCACAAGTTCAATATCAAGTGGTTTAGAAGGTGCCACTTGGTGTTCAGCTCTTAAGTTTCTAACCTTAGTAATCGTTTCTTTTACTTCTTTAAACGCATCTAGTGCCTTATCATCAATATTATCAGCTTCTGGCCATGGGCTTAGCATAATCGTTTCTTCATCTGATATTTCTAAAAATAATTTTTCAGTTACAAAAGGAATAAATGGATGCATTAATTTTAAAATATCTTTTAAAACTTTTAATAAAACCCATTGCGTTGTTTTTTTCTGTCTTTCATCTTGAAGCGCTACTTTTGCAAACTCAACATACCAGTTTGCGAAATCTTCCCAAATGAAATGATAAAGCGCACGAGAAACTTCACCAAACTCAAACTTATCATAATTATAGTCTGCTTCTTTAATCGTTTCAGATAATCTTGATAAGATCCATCGATCTTGTAAGTTAAATTCACTTTCTTTTTTTACATGAATATCATCGATATTCATCGTGATAAATCTTGTGATATTCCATAATTTATTAATAAAATTCCATGAAGATTCTACTTTTTCTTCTTCGTAACGAAGATCAGATCCTGGTGCTGAATTAGTTGTTAGAAAATATCTTAATGCATCAACACCATAAGTATCTATAACATCCATAGGATCGACACCGTTTCCTAATGATTTACTCATCTTCTTGCCTTCACTGTCTCTAATTAGACCATGAATTAAGACTTTCTCAAAAGGATCTTGTCCAGTAAATTCTAACCCTTGGAATATCATTCTTGCTACCCAAAAGAAGATGATATCATATCCAGTAACCATCACTTGTGTAGGATAATAAAGTTTATAATCTTCAGTTTCTTCTGGCCAACCTAATGTTGAAAATGGCCATAAGGCACTACTAAACCAAGTATCTAATACATCTTCATCTTGATGCCAACCTTCACCAGGTGATTCTACTTGTACTTTAACTTCTTCATCTTTATACCAAGCAGGAATACGATGACCCCACCATAATTGGCGACTGATACACCAATCTTGGGTATCTGTCATCCAATTAACAAAAATCTTTTTAAAACGATTAGGCACAAACTCAGCAACCGATTTATCTAATGAATTTTTAGATAATTCATCCATCTTAACAAACCATTGTAAAGATAGTCTTGGTTCAACAACAACACCAGTTCTTTCGCTATAACCTACGTTATTTGTATAATTTTCAATTTTTTCAACTAAATTTAAAGCTTCTAAGTCTTTAATAAGTGCTTTTCTACAATGAAATCTTTCCATACCTTCATATTTATGTGCCATATGATTCATCGTACCATCTTCATGCATACATAACGGCATATCTAGATGATGTCTTTTTCCCACTTCAAAGTCATTAGGATCATGTGCTGGTGTTACTTTAACAACACCTGTACCAAATGTCATATCAACATAGTCATCTAAAATAATAGGTATTTCAACATGTGTACCTGGAATATATACTTTTTTACCAATAGATGATTGATATCTTTTGTCATCTGGATGAACCATTAATGCTTGATCGGCAAACATCGTCTCAGGACGTGTGGTTGCGATCACCATATAACCATCGCCATCTACAAATGGATATCTAAAATAATATAGATTGCCATTTGTCTCTTCATGTTCTACTTCTATATTAGATAAAGCTGTTTTAGCTTCAACATCCCAATTAATGATACGATGACCACGATAAA
Organism: Acholeplasmataceae bacterium; assembly: GCA_041654955.1. Taxonomy (GTDB): domain Bacteria; phylum Bacillota_I; class Bacilli_A; order Acholeplasmatales; family Acholeplasmataceae; genus Mariniplasma. The sequence continues at coordinate 8,064 of JBAZCK010000042.1, forward strand.
TTAAACCCTTGTTATATAAATCTAGAAATACTTTATTAACAGCTTGATTTAGTTTATCATCTAGTGTGAATCTTTCTTTATCATAATCAAGTGAGTTACCTAGTGCAGCCCACTGTGTTCTAATAAAATTAGAATATTCATCTTTCCATGCCCATGCATGTTCTAAGAAAGACTCTCTTCCGATATCATATCTTGAAATGCCTTGTTCTTTTAATCTTTGATCGATTTTAGCTTGAGTTGCAATACCTGCATGATCCATACCTGGAAGATATAATGCATCATAGCCTTTCATGCGCATACGTCTAATGATAATATCTTGTAAGGTATTATCCCAAGCGTGGCCTAAATGTAGTTTTCCTGTAACATTTGGTGGTGGTATAACTATCGTAAATGGTTTCGCTTTTTTATTAACACCTGATTTAAAATAACCTTTATCTAACCAGGTTTGATATCTATTTTCTTCGACTTCTTTAAAATCATACTTTGGTTTTAAGTTTGTCATTTTCTAACATCTCCTTATAATCTTTTAATCTAATCACATACATCATAATCTCAATATCATTTTGGTATGCATCTTGTCTTATCTCCATATGAGAATATGTAAATCCTGTTTTTTCAATCACGCGTTTTGACCTTAGGTTAGTTACTGCATGACCACAAGTTATCTCATCTAGTTCAAGTGTCTTAAATCCGTACTCTAGGACCTTATAGACAGCTTCAACCATAAGTCCTTGACCCCAATAAAGATCATCTAAGACATAACCTATCTCTTTTCTATTTTCAATAGCATTGTCAAAATTTCTAACATGTAGACCGATTGTACCAATAAGCACGTCATCTAATTTATGTGTGATTGCCCACACTTCTTGTTCATGAATCATCATTTTTAAGATTTTATTTGAATCTTCTAATGATTTGTGTGGTGCCCAACCAGCAGCTGGTCCAATATTAGGTTTTTTTGCATATGCATGAAATGCTTTTAAATCTGTGAGTCTTAAATCTCTTAAGATAAGTCGTTTAGTCACTAATGTTTTCATCTTTCACCTATAAAAAAACGCCCTTAGATAAAATCTAAGGACGAAAATAATCGCGGTACCACCTTAGTTCTAGATAAACATCTAGCCCTCAAATCTTTTAACGCAAGACTTACGCTTTTAACTACTATCATTTCATCAAAAGAGCTCCTAGGCTACCTTCATCATCATTTTGTCAGATTTCGCACCATACAATCTGTCTCTTTAACTAAAATAGATGATTACTCTTCCTATTCATCGCTTATGTCAATATATTAGCACAAGTTCTTCTATAAAACAAGTGATTTCTTTTGTATATCTTATGATTTAACGATATATAAGATCCCAATAGTTCCAGCGCCACAATGTGCACTAATGACACATCCTGCTGATGATTCTATTAAATGTTTGACTTTCATTTTTGATTTCACTTTATCCATCATATAATCCGCTTGCCTATGAGCTAATGAATGTGTAATCATGACATAGTCAAGATCAATATTATCCTTATCAAATTCATCAAAAAAATCATTTAACATAATATCTAGTGCTCTACTCATTTTACCTGCTGGCTTTTTATAGACATCTAGTTTACCATCTCTAACTTGAATAATAGGCTTTATACCTAAAATACCACCAATCAGTTTTGCTGTGCCACTTGCTCTACCACCTTTATGAAGATAATCAAGTGTTTTTATCGCAAACTGACTTCTAACTAGAGGTACTAAAGCTGACACTTTTTCATGGATTTCTTTGGCAGATGATCCATGATCTCTTAAATCTTTAGCTTTTAACACAAGTAAGGCAATCCCACTACTTAAATTTTTAGAATCAATTAAATAAATGCGATCACTTCCAAATTCCGCTTGTGCAATTAAAGCAGATTGAAAAGTCCCAGATATTTTTGAACCTATACCAATATAGACAATATCATAATCTTTTTCGATATAAGGTTTAAAAAAAGTGATAAAGTCCCCTGGAGATACTGCTTGTGTTTTAGGTAGCACACCTGTCTCATCAACTTTTTTATAAAGTGTTATCGTATCAATATCGATACCATCTTTATAAGCTTCTTCATTAAATAATACATAAAGCGGTATAGATTTAATAAAATGTTTATCTAATAAACTTTTATCTAAATCAGCCGTTGAATCTGTAACTATTAATACATTACGCATCGATATGTCCCCCAATAAGTTTATCTATAAATAATTTTTCTACGACATCCATATTATCTTTGGTCACATTACTAATTGAAATCAAAGTTTTTGGATTATCCATCATTGATCTTATCAGTTTTTCTTGTTTAAACTGTTTCGTTTTTGGAATTTTATCTTTTTTAGTCGCAATCACAACAATTTCCATACCAAGTTGCCTTAAAAAATTATAAGTTGCGATATCATCTTTTGTAGGACCTACTTTAAAATCAACGAGCAAGGCTACAAATTTAACATCTGTGTTGTTTAGTAAAAAAGACTCAATAATGATAATAAAATCATCTTTTGTCGATTTTGATCTTCTTGCATATCCATATCCAGGTGCATCGACTAAATAGAATGCTTGATTGATTAAATAAAAATTAAGCAATAATGTTTTTCCTGGTGTCTTTGATACTCTAGCTAAGTTCTTTCTATGTGTCAAACTATTAATAAAAGAACTTTTTCCAACATTACTTCTACCTAACAGTAATGCTTGCGGAAGTCTTTCTGGTTGATCTTTAACATCAGTTAAGCTTTTCACATAAATGGCTTCTTTAATCATTTTTTCACATCCTTTAGTTTAAAAAAAAGTAGTCCTAAGACTACTTTCATTATATCTTATTTAAGTGCAATTTTAAAGACTTCATGAACATTTTCAACAGTTATGATTTCTAATGCATCTTTAACTTCATCTGGAATGTCATCAATATCTTTTTCATTTTCTTTTGGAATTAAAATAGTTTTTAACCCACTTC
>JBAZCK010000043.1:0-10939 GCA_041654955.1 Acholeplasmataceae bacterium
TTAATTCATTTAAAAAATCATCTAAATAATCCAAAAATTAGCCTCCTTAAAAGCTTCTAAATGTTTCATAGAACGTTCAGCATATAGCATTTTTCTTTCTTTTTTCTTATGTTTATATCCAAGTTCTGGAAATAAACCTAAATTTGCATTCATAGGTACAAACTGACGATTATAAGAAGAAATATAATGTGCCATCGCACCCATCATTGTTTCTTTAGGAAGTGGGCAAAGCTCATTATTCTTAATCAATGATGCCATTTGTATTGCAGCATTTAATCCTGATGCTGCCGATTCAACATAACCTTCTACACCAGATATTTGTCCAGCAAAAAAGAGTTTTGGATATTTTATGCTTTGAAAAGCATTGTTTAATACTTTAGGACTTTCAATATATGTGTTTCGATGCATCACACCATAACGTATGATTTCAGCATTTTCTAAGCCAGGAATCATTTGGATCACCTTTTTTTGTGCTGGCCAAGTAAGATGCGTTTGAAAACCGACGATATTATACATGGTTTTACTAAAATCATCTTGTCTAAGTTGAATCACTGCATACGGTTTATCTTTTCCCTCAACTTCTAATCCAACAGGTTTTAAAGGTCCAAAAAGCAATGTATCTTTTCCTCTTGAAGCCATAACTTCTACTGGCATACAGCCTTCAAATACATTTTGTTCGAAATCTTTATGCTCAACTTTATCTGAAGTCATTAATGCATCATAAAATTTATCATAAGTTTCTTTATCCATCGGACAATTGATATAAGCTGCTTCACCTTTATCATATCTTGATTTTAAATATGCAATATCCATATTAATAGAGCTTGCGTCTATAATCGGTGCGATTGCATCAAAAAAATGCAAGTGTTCTTGATCTAAAAGTTTTGAAATTGCTTGAAACAAATCATCACTTGCAAGCGGTCCTGCAGCAATAATCGTATATTCATCTACTTCAATATCTTTAACTTCATCATAGATTACTTCTATGTTTTTATGATTTTTAATTTTATCTTCAATATAACTAGAAAACATATCTCTATCAACTGCTAAACTTGATCCAGCAGGCACTTGTGCATGATATGCAGCTTCCATAATTAATGAGTTAAAACTTTGCATTTCTTTTTTCAATAAACCTACTGCATTTAAGATATCATTTGATCTTAAAGAGTTCGAACAAACAAGTTCTGCAAAATGTCCAGTTTGATGTGCTGGAGTCATTTTTTTAGGTCTCATTTCATATAATTTTACTTTAATATTTTGATTTGCTAGGAAATATGCTGCTTCAACGCCAGCAAGTCCTGCTCCAATAATTTTTACCATTTCATCACCACTTCTATTATACATGAAATTGGCTTTAATTGAAAAAAAACAAGTCAATTATGACTTGTTTCTACATTTCTGATTTTGATAATTCTGATGAACTTTTTAAATCCATATCCACTAAGACTGGTAGTAATTTCTGATAGAGACTAGATACCAATAAAGTTATAATAACTACATTTACTGGAATCATAGATAATCTTATCGTTAAACTAGCTAAAGCTGTCTCTGTTGGAAGAAAAGTTAATAACCCAATTGTATTTGCAACTGTTGCTAATAAATGTGCTAATAAAATCGTGAATACCAATCTTACTTTATCAAACCTTTTATATAAAAATAACCCTGGAACAAATCCCCAAACCATAGCCCCTAAAGCAAATATAAAGGCATATACACCATTTGGAAACGCAACAAACCCTACTAAATCTGAAACATAACCCATAACAAGTCCGTAAACTGGACCTAAAATAATAGATCCAAAAACAATTGGAATCGCATAAAAGGGTACTCCAAAATTGTTAAAACTTAAAACTTGTTTAAAGAATATATCAATGACAATTGATATAGCTACCAAAGATGATGCTAAAACAAGTTTCTTAATTTCCTTACTTTTTTTCATGAAAAAAGACCTCCTATATTTGAGGTCCACTATAATTTCTTACAGCGGACGCATTAGAAAACCGCCACAAATGTGTTCGTTCTAATCCGACATCCCATGACTAGACACTTAACGCTTCCTAATTACTCTGTATGTTCATTATACAATAGTTAAACTTAAAAGTATACTACTTGATTTTTAATTGAGATTCCAATCTATAGGTTTATATCCGTATGCTTTTAAATAAGCATTTGTTTTAGAAAATGGTTTTGAACCGAAAAAGCCTCTTGAAGCTGATAGTGGAGAAGGGTGTACTGAAGTTATGACTTTATGCTTATTTTGATCGATATATTCTAAATATCGTTTAGCATGATTTCCCCATAAGATAAAAACTACCATATCATTTTTTTCATTTACTTTTTTTACCGCTTCTAATGTAAATTTTTCCCAACCCTGTTTTTGATGAGAAAGTGGTTCATGTAATCTAACCGTAAGTACCGTATTTAATAATAAGACACCTTGCCTAGCCCAATGAATTAAATTACCAGTTTTTGGATAAGTAACATCTATATCTGATACCAACTCTTTATAGATGTTTTTAAGGCTTGGTGGAAAATCTTCATTTTCAACACTAAACGCAAGCCCATGAGCTTGATTGATATTATGATAAGGATCTTGTCCAATAATCACTACTTTTACATCTTCATAAGGGGTTAGTTTAAAACAAGATAATCTTTTATCTTTTGGCGGCAAAACAACATGATGCGTATCTTCTTCTTTTAAAAAAGCTACTAATGATTGAAAATATGGTTTATTAAGTTCATCTTTAATAAACATATCCCATGTCATAAATCGTCACCTTCTTTAATTTCTGGTTCATCTTTTTTCTTAACTAATTTAATAATTAAAACCACTATACCAATATTAACAACAAGTAGTCCAACTAAGATAGGATTTCTAAGACCACTAACAATCGTTCCAATAAAGGGAAGTCTAAACACATATGCCCCGATGACTTGATCATAAGTTAGATCAACAATATTTCCATTTTCATCATAAATGATATCATCAGAACTATTGTTATCTCCTCTAGTGATATATGCGCCAGTTTCATCATCGATATCAATTAATCTATGGACAATTCTAATCTTTACCCATACTTCTTCGTTATCTTGATTTCTTCCTCTTGCATAATTATAAAATGAAATAACATCTTCTTCATTGATATCCTCTTCGGATACTCTTTTTAATAAAATGATATCACCAGGCTCAATGGTTGGTTTCATAGATTCAGTTAATCTTGAGATGGTTGTAACTTGAAAACCAAAAACATTAATCACTTTATCTGGAATAAATAAACTAACTGCTACATAAGCTAATAAAAATAAGGTGACTGTATAAAATAAAACTGTCTTAATTATATTTAATAATGACTTTTTATTTTTCATGTTGATCACCTTCATCTATCTTTTTCTTATTTCTTTGAAACATTAAATAATATGTGCCATAAACAATGATTGCATGTAATAAAATCATTGATATAAATCCTCTAATCGTTGATGCTGTGTAGTAAAATGTTGATATCATATTTGAAGATCCAGCTATCTGGCCTTCGATATCATCTATGTGATATGTATTTCTTATCACATCATCAAAAGTCACACTTAAGGTTTGTTCTACTTGATTAATTTCAACAACTTCAACTTCCCAGTAATAATTATTTCCGTATAAACCGTAGATCAATACATGATCTCCTGAATTTAAGTTTTCAAAAAGAATAGGTTCTATCTTTAAGACTTGACCTAAAATTTCTCCATCTAGATCCTGATTTTTTTCTATAACAATTTCATATTGATATCCTAAAATATCTTTTGTGTTATTTCCTAATATCATTGGAAGTGCTATAAACACTAAATGAAGCACTGCTATAATAACAATGCTTCCAAATATATGCTTCTTATTTAAATTGAATTTATTCTTTTCTTTTACTGTGATATGCTCAGTTTTATTAATATATAAAACTAGATCATCTGTAGTTAAATAATCATTCAAATTGCCACACCCTAAATGCGTTATTCCCCGTTAGCTTCTATTTCTTTTGAATCTTCTTTTTTATGTCCTTGTTTTACAATAATAACTATACCTGTAATAATTAATGCATTAACAACAATTGCACCAATACCAAAAGGACTTTTAACGAATTTTATAATACTTCCTACAACAGGAAGTCTAAATGCATAACCTCCGATAATTCTATCAGATGTTATGACACCAAAAGGAACACTAGCACCTTCAGAAATAACTGTTATTCTATATAATCCATCTTCTATTTCGGTAATACTGTTTACATAATATGTAACCATTTCTGTATCACCATCATAATTTATATCTGCTGTAAACGTGATTAAATCACCTTTAGATAAATTTTCAGGTTTTACTTTATTGATAAATACCAAATCATTAGGATTGATTTTCGGTTCCATCGTATCGTAATTAGCGATATAAGTTCTAACTTGAAAAATGTTGATTGTTTGTTTAGGTATGATTGCTTCCATCATAATGAATAATACCAAGATGCCTATTAAGACAAACATCCCCCAAAAAGCTATATCTTTTATGATTGTTTTAATTTTATTTTGATTCATACAAGGACCATCCTTTATTGTATAATTATTGATGTCATTATATCATAAATTTTATGAAAATTATGATAAAGCCAGCATTTTTTATAAGATGCTGGCTTTTTATTAACTTTCGTATAATGTCCAAAATGAACTTGATATATCTGGTTGATTATTTGTAGTAGATGATGTTGCTTGATAAACAGCTTCGTTATAATAAACGACATCACCTGTTTGATATGTATTAAACCAATACCAATCATAACCACTTATTTGATTCCATGCATTAGCAGATGTACCAGGTGCATTATTATTTGCGTTTGTCTGATTAACCACAATGTAGACTTCATTATTATAAACCACATATTCACCAAGTGTATATGTATTTAGAGCATTATAATAAATGGTTGCCATACCATTCCAACTATTTTGAGTTGTTCCTGGAATGTCTGATGAGTTTACACTATTTGCTAATTCATAAACATTACCTTGATACATAACTAAATCGCCATTTTGATAAGTGTTATATTGTTGCCATTCTTGTGTGTTAATTGCTTGCCATAAACCTTTTGATGCGGCAGATCCTGGAACAATATTCCTCTTTTGACCTGTTATTTTTTGTAATGCATCATAGAATATACCATTATACAATGTATATTCAGTATTGTTAGGTACTGACCCATTGAATGTTGGTACAGTTAATACTGTCCAAGCACCATTAGTTCCTGGTGTTGAACTTGATGCCCATCCACCATTTGAAGTTGAGTAATAGGTTCCATTATAGATAACAATGTCACCATTAGCATAAACATAATTTGGTGAATAAATAAGATTTCCGACTAATGCCCAATCATTTTGTGATCCTGGCTCAGAAGTCGTGTAATATCCTTTATAAATCCAAATTGCTCCATCATGATAAACAATATCATTTAAGTTTGATGCTTGTCCAGATACCCAACTTAAAGTATCAGTGTTTTGGTTTTCCCAAGGTCCATTGATACCTGTTGTTTCAGGATTTTGATTTGAGTTTTGCCATTTCGCAACATATATGTTTTCGTTATACAATATAAGATCATCTGTACGATAAGTAATTGTCGTATACCAATTAAGATCATTTAATATAGTCCAATTGTTTGCTATTGATGGCTCATCACCGACAGTGTAGTCTCCATGATTTATCCAAATGTCACCATTAAACCATACTAAACTTCCAGTATTGTAAGGTGTTTGTTCATCATAATAAGATATACCTTCTGGTGAATAAGGTGTAAATGTCCATGTCCCTATATTAACATTTGATATGGTTGTGTCTTGAGCATTAGAAATTGAACTAGCCCAATATGTATAAGTTTCTCCTGTAGTTAGTGATAGCATGAAAAGCATCACTAATAGTAATGTTGAAATTATACGTTTATGACATTTTTTCATGAAATCACCTCCTTAGGTTTTGGCATAAAAGCGACTCAAAAGAGAGTCGCAATTAATATATCGTTAATTTCTAATAGTTATTATGCAGCAGATACTGAGTTTACTAAGAATGTTACTGTTAAAGTTAATTCCGCATTAGCAATTAATGCATATTGAGCTGCATTTGCAGGTTCTGTTGTGAACGTAACTGTTATAATAACTTCAGTTGTACTACCATATGTTACACCTTGTGTTGAAGCTGCAGTAACTGTAAATAATGCTAATTCTGAAGCTCCTGCACCACTTAATACTGGTGTTATGTTTAAAGTACCTGTAGCACCTGCTGCATCAGCTGCACTTGAAGCGCCAGCCCATTCAACATCAAATGTATAAGTAATTGTACTTACAGATTCAGAAGCCACTTCTCTTCCAACAGGGACTAGATCTAAACCACTACTTACTTCAGTATCTAAAGCTATTGTTGTTGTAACTTCATCACCTTCACCAACCTGAATGGTGTTAGTTGCAATAACACTATTACCTGTAATTGAACTTGCCCAAAACGCAAATGTAAATCCACTAACTGCTACTGCTAAAATAACTAATAAACCAATAACTAATTTTCTTTGTTTCATAATAAATTTCTCCTTTTAATTTCCTATTTTTTATTTTTATTTTTTTTATTCTATAACTTCTTCTTTCGGCTCAACACTAAAACTTAACGTAAAACTTAAATCTTGACCCTTTATCGCTTCAAACGCGGCTGCCGAATCTTCCACATTTGCATCTTCAGGGTTTTCTACTTCATCAAGATCTAATGGTTCTAATAATTTTATAACCACCACAATCTCAACATCTGAATTAAACAATTCATTGGTGTGCTCATTTAAAGTTCCATTGATTGTAACTTCTACTAAATGTGCATATTCACCAGAATCACCAATTAAGATATCCATTGCTTCTACAATCAAATTAACACTTTTTACTAATTCTTTGTCAACAGACACAGTATAAGTAAATACAGCTTCTTCGTGTTCTCCGATAAAGAATGCTTTGCCTTCAGGAACTAACCTTCCAGTAAAAGACTCTCCAGATTCAACGATTTCTAATTTTGCTTGTTCGCCGCCAAACTCAATGACTACATTTGAATTATTATTAACATCATTCCAATAAGCTACTGCTGCAGTTGATGTAAACGCAAGCGCTACGATCAATAAAATGATAATCAATATTTGTAGACGTTTTGCAGTTATCACATAAGATACCTCCTGTTTCAGCTATTAAAAAAAGCCAACGTTATGCCGTTGACTATCTACATCTAGTTGTTTGATAATAAAAGGCCCTAGATAATCAGTACGTCATATTTACTCAATTTTGAATAAATTTAAATGACAACTGGCTACCATAAACAGGCCCTATAGCTTTGCGTCCTTGGATTTCCCCAAGTTTGCCTTTAACATTATGTTTTTTAAAACTACAAAAGGCATGTGCCTCTCATAATTCATTATAATTATATACTGTTTTTTTTAAATGTCAACATAAAATGCTCTTCAATGTTAAATTTTTTTGTTTTTTAAATCAATTTTACGCTTTTTTTACATATTTTATGAAAAAGCGACCAATTTTTAATCATTGAGTCGCTTTTTGTATTTCGTTTAATTATTTAATTAGACTTGCTAATTTAGAAACAGTTCTAACTAATTGTGAAGTATAGCTCATTTCATTGTCATACCAAGCCATAACTTTAACTAATTGTCTGTCACCATAATTTACAATTTGAGTTGTATTTGCATCATATAATGAACCATATCTAGTACCAATAACATCGCTTGATACAATTGGATCAGTTACATAAGCTAAAGTTTCGTTTGCAGCAGCTTTAAATGCAGCATCTACTTCTTCTAAAGTTGTATGTTTTTTAACTTCAACAGTTAAATCAACGATTGAACCAGTTACTGTTGGAACACGTAATGCAGTACCATCTAATTTACCTTTTAATTGAGGTAATACTAAACCGATTGCTTTAGCAGCACCAGTTGATGATGGAATAATACTTTCAGCAGCAGCACGTCCACGTCTTGACATATAGCCTTTAGGATGTGGTTGATCTTGTAATGATTGATCAGCTGTATAAGCATGAACTGTAGTCATGAAACCACCAGCAATACCAAAGTTATCATCTAATACTTTAGCAAGTGGAGCTAAACAGTTAGTTGTACATGAAGCACCACTAATAACATCTTCAGATCCATCTAAAACATCATCATTTACATTATAAACGATTGTTTTAACATCATTACCAGCTGGAGCTGAAATAACAACTTTCTTAGCGCCCGCTTGTAAGTGCCATGAAGCTTTTTCTTTTGATGTAAAGAAACCAGTACATTCTAAGACAACATCAACATCATATGCTTTCCATGGTAATTCTTTTGGATCTCTGATTGCATGGATTGTGATTTTTTTACCATCCACAACTAATTGGTCACCTTCAGTTGAAATTGAATCAACTTTAAAGTTTCTTTGTGCTGTGTCATACTTTAATAAATAAGCTAATGTTTCTGCATCAGTTAAGTCATTGATTGCAACAACATCAAATTTAGGATCATCTGCCATAAGTCTATATGCTAAACGTCCGATACGGCCAAAACCGTTAATTGCTACTTTAATAGCCATAATAAATATTCCTCCTATATGAATAGTTTTATTTTTCACTTTTATTTTACCATTTTAATTATTAATTACAAACAATTTGGAATAAGGTTTTGTAATGTAAACGTTTTTGCTTTTAATTAAATGTCCGTTTTGGTATAATGTATATGCATATAAAAGATGCTAGTTCTTTTTTAAAAAGGAGATCGTCATGATTAAAAACATTGAAATAGAATTTAAATCTGCAATAACTGAAGAAAAATACCTTGAGCTCTTAAAAAAGTTCAATTTAGAAAACAATATTTTTAAACAGATTAATTATTATTTTGACACTGATCAATATGAATTAAATCAAAAACAAATTGTTTTAAGAGTTAGACAAAAAGGTGAATCAAGATTTAAAGTAACCATGAAATCACAAAGTGCAGAAGGTGCTTTTGAAAATCATGTATTTTTACAAAAAGAACAAGCCTTAGATATGATTGAAAATGGATTTCAAACAAAGGACTTTTTTGAAGACATAGATGTATTTGTGACTTACAAAGTTAACTTAGATAATCATCGAGTATCAACCCCTTATGAAGGCGGTACACTCTTTTTAGATCGTTGTGATTATTGTAACGTTACAGACTATGAAATCGAATATGAAGCATCAAATTATGATGAAGGTAAAATCATCTTCGAAAACTTCCTAAAATCGCACAACATCGAAATTAAACCCACAAAACGCAAGAGTGAACGTGCATTTACATGTAAAAGATAGCAAAATTGCTATCTTTTTTTATATAACATTGACAAAATGGCTTAATAAAACTATAATAAAAGATAAGTTGTTATCGATGGAGGATTAGATGAAAGAGAGAAATTTACTATATTTCATTACTGCACTCGTTGCCAGTATATTATTAGTTATATCAATTTTAATAAGAACGCAGTCTTGGTTTTCAATTAACGATTATGGTTCATTAGCAGTCCCAACAATTCATTATCTACTTATACCTGTGGCTTTATTATGGGTTGGATGGTATTTCGAAAATAATGGATTCTTATTGGCATCCGCTATTTTATTTTCAGTAATCTTTGGATTACATTTAGATCATGTAGGTTTACTAAATAATGATCCTTATGTTGTATCAAGATATGCTCCAACTGTTAAAACAGCTTATGTTTTAAGTTTACTTCTAACATTAGGTTCAGCAGTTTTAGGTTATGTCACTTATATTAAAGACACTTTAAAGAAATAATCCCATTGATGGGATTTTTTTTTGCAGTTTAAATTTGATCATAAAAAAAAGCTGCAAGCAGCTTTTAAATAATCTAGATTAACGTGATTGTTGGTCTTGCTTAATTTCATCGAAATAACGTTGAAGTGCAGTTTGATAATCGCAATGGTCGCCTTGAGGACAATTTGTACACATAATTAATTCTCTAAGTCTCTTAGGAATAAATACACGAATTTCCTCATCATTATAACCAACCTGAAGTTTTTCTCCATCAATCATGATTGGACGTTTTAAAACGCTAGGATTGTCCAATATAAATTGTTTTAACTCACTGATTCTCATATCTTCGATGTCTAAATCTTGTTCTTTAAAGACTTTTGATCTTGTTGAAATAATATCTTCAAACCCATTTTCAGAATTTTCCAACATGCGATCGATATCTTCTTCAGTGATACGTTGGTTAAATAAATTTTTTTCTTCATAAGCAACCTTATGATCATCAAGCCACTTTTTCGCTTTCCGACATGACGAACAACTTGGTGTTGTATAGATAGTAATCATTGTCTTCCTCCTTTTGGAGCATAGGTATTATCCTATAGCACTCTCGTAGTCTTGCTTCTTAATTATATAATTATTTATAATATAATTCAACTTGTGAAAACGTTTTTGCGTATGTTTTACATATTTTGTTTAAATTGTTTTAGTTTGGTTTTTTATGATTAATAAGTTATAATTTAAATAAATACATATTAAGAAAGAGGTATCTTTATGTCAAAATGGGACTTATCCTTATTTTATCCAAGCTTAGAAGCCTGGGATAAGGATTTAACAAAAATGCCAACGTTCATTGAAAAATTGGCTTCATTCAAGGGTAAACTGAATGATTATGATCATTTCTTAGATTTTTACAAAACTGAGGAAGAAGCAACCAATCTTTTATATCGTTTATATGGATTCATCCATTTAAATAGTGATTTAAATTTAAAAGATAGTGTTAAATCATCAAAGAATCAACAATTAATGCTTATGCTTTCTGATTTAGGTCAAAAAACATCTTATGTTTCACCAGAATTAATTGCTATTGGAGAAGAAAAAATTATGTCTTTTATCGAAAAAGACGA
>JBAZCK010000044.1:0-10339 GCA_041654955.1 Acholeplasmataceae bacterium
TGAAAATTGATGATAATTTTCATCTTTTTCTGTCATATATATAATTTCTTTTAAGATTGTTTGATCTTGATTATGATAATATCTAGTAAGTTCATATGACTCATTTAGTCTAAATCTCATTCTAGATGCAATCGGTACAATCACATCAAGTGAAAGTTCTATATTTTCGATATAATTTTGTGCATTTTCATCATATAAATTAATTTCAAATGCATTTTTCTCAACATTAAAATATGGACTGGTTGAATCTATAACTACATCATTAAATGATAGATTAATCTTAACATCATAATCATCTCTATCTAAAGAGATTAAATAATTGTTTTCGTTTAAATAAAATGCATAACTTACAACAGATATAGATAGTAATCCAATGAGTAGGACAACCACATACAATTTATGAATTCTCATGATATTTCACCATATGCATTGATTATCGTAAGTTTAAAACTCACATCCGTTGTATAAGTTAAATAATCACTAGGTATACTAAGTTGATCATAATCAGCCCAAAACATGATTTTAAAGGTTTTTGTTTGACCTGGAATAACGATTTCATTTGATAATGCGTCAATTTGCATCTGATTATACTGATCGATACTTAATAACATATCTTCTTTCGAATCTGTTGGGTTTATTATTTGAGAAATTAGTAAATGATAGTCTGTGATTTGATCATCTAGAATAATGATATAAATTAAAGGCTCATCTGTTGGATCTAGTTCAAATATAAATCTTGATAGTGGTGAACTTTCGCTTAAAGTTAATTTCATATCCATCATTTGTCCAATTTCATTAAACATTTGATTTGTATCATTAATCAAATCATCTTCAAAATCGATAAATGCCAAATTTTTCAATGTTTTTGATTGCACAATATCATCATCGTTTAATTTTACTTCAACAACTAATTCATTTGATACAAAAGTAGAAATAGATTTACGTTGAACATATGTAAACCAACCATAAATAACACTAGATATGACTAGCATGCTCATCAGTAAGATGAGTATGACATAAACATATTTTCTCATGATGCCCCCTTTTGAGTAGTGACATTCATATATACATCATGAAGATTAAAGGTCTGATTCATAAAGATATGACTATTCGTATATGGCATGCCAAAAGGATCTACTCCAAATATTGTTGGATCATAGTAAACATCAAAATAAATAATGAGTGAACCTGCATATTGATCTTGATAAACTAATGAGACATCTGTAACTAGTGGATAGATGACATCATCTAGATGACTAAAATTAGTATATGATTGATATAAATACAGATCTTTAACATCATTTGTTTCTATGTTTTCATCGATATAACTTATTTTAGTGACTTCATAACCAAAAGCTGTTTGAATTTTGTTTTCTTCTAGATCATAACCAATAGACTCAAGATTTCCAAATGATAGATCAACATAGCCTTGGGTTGAACCCAAAGACTGAATAGCAATCGCAAAAGAAAATCTTTCTCCAGGCGCAACACTACCTTCAATAAGTTTTGGTGTAATCGGATTGTTCACTTCTTCGTAACATAAATCTTCATCTAAACCTACTGTGCAAATATTATCAATTAATGTTACATTGCTAGATCCACTATGATAGATATTTTTATAGACATAAAACTTATATTCTGCTTCTACACCAGATGTCTTAACAGCTAAATGTGCTTGATTTGTATCTGTAATCGTAAACCACGCATAAGTCACAACGCTAAACATGAAAACAGAAATCAACAAATATCCGATTGACTTAAGCATATTCATCTTTGCATGACTCATGGGATTCACCTCACTTAAACTACATTTTTATTTCTTTTAAGTATGCTTGGCATTCAACAAACTCATTTTTACCAAACAATCTGCTAAGTAATTTTTCTAATTCATTAATTTCTGTTTGTAGGAATGGTAGATTCAATCCTTCAAATTTTCTAAATATCTTTCTAGCAACCATATAATCAAGTGCTTCATATTCACTACCACCACATCCAATATATACAGGAACAAATGTTCTAATTTGTTTCATAATACGATTACCGAATGTTACTTTAAAGTTTGTCGTAATAAAGCTATCTAATTTTTCTAACTTATCAAGCGTTTCTTGTCTAATCGCATTATCTGCTAAAGCTTGTTTAAAGAGTTTTTGTAAGTACTCTGCACTCATATGAACACCATCAGTTTTTGGTGCATCGATAAAGCTAGATTTTGTATTAATTTCAATAGGGGTTGCTCTATCATAAACTTTATCTGTGATGATGAATGTTGAGTCATCTTTATTAGCTGTACCTACAAACCATACATTTTGAGGAAGTAATATCTTTCCTTCTAATAAATGGTTTGGATCGCCTTCAATCGTATCTGTTGTAACATCAACTAACCATTTATTTGTATCTGGCATTTCTAATAGTGATAACAATTCTGCAAAATAATATTCAACACGAGCTAAGTTCATTTCATCTAGAACAACAATATTGACATCTTCTCTATATGTAGTTTCATAAATCGCTTTTAAAAAGTCCGTTTCATTAAATTTTTTCGTAAACTCATTTAAATACCCTAACATCTCTGCACGATCTCTCCATGATGGTTGAACTGCAATGATATGTGCATCATTGTTAAAGAATTTACCCATCGCATAGGGAAGTGATGTCTTACCAGTACCAGAAATACCTTCTAAAATCATTGTTTTAGAAGCTGCCATACCGGCAAAAAACGCTGATATGATTTTTCTATCGTAAAATAATCCTAATTGACTTGCAGAAAAGTTAATAAATCTTTTAGTCATTTCTTCAAGTGTTACTAAATCATCTTCTTGCATAAACACTTTTTGTATCGTATTGTTATATTTGATATCAACTTTTGTAAGTTTAATAAATCTAGAAGGTATATCGTCTTCTTCTTTTTCTTCAATGATTTCTTCAGGTATTTTATCTTTTATTTCTTCTTCTATTTCTTCTGCAGTTTTACCTAAATTACCAACTTGGAGAGCTAAAATACGATTTTTTTCTTCTATGATCTCTTTAGTTCTTTTACTTAGTACCGCTACTTCTTGAATCAAATCTGCTTTTTCAATCTCAGTTTTAACAAACTTTATGTATCTACCAAGAAATTGGGATAGTTTTAACACTAAAAACCCTATAAAAATTAGGTTCATTGCGATTACCAGAAACCCAATAATCCAGTCTAAGACTGTATAGCTTTTACTAGCTTCTAGAAACAGTTGGTAGTTTTCTTGAGTGTTTTTAAAAATTAAATCGGTAAATGCTTTCAAAATAGTGCTGAAAAATTTACCGATATCTCCAAAAAACTTTCTTATGAAATTGATATAATAGCGTGCGAATTCTACCATGCTTTTCTCCGATATCTTTTATACGTTTTCTTGATTTTTTAGTTCTCTGATTAATTCTTGTTTGATCTTTTCTTTTTCGATTTCTAATAATTCATGTGTTCTTTGCAAATCATCTTTATATTTGTTTTCAATTTTTTCACGATTGATTGCTACAATATTTTTAACAAGTATAATACCTTCATATAAGAAGATGAGTGCTACAGGAACGATAACGATTAACGCAAAGCCTGTAGGTGACTGCATATAATCAAGTGTAGACCCTAGATTTGGTTGACTTGATTGATAAATTGAAATCACTTGACTTAATCCAATCGGTTTATCAGGGATTGAATTTACTTCATTTGTAGTAGGATTTGTATCAGCTTGAGTAACTACAACTTCTTCTTCAAAGTCTATTTCAACAATTCTATGGGTATTAAAAGCTCTAATACTTACATCATAATATGTAACTATGTCTCCTACTTTGAGATTATTTCTTGATTCTTCAGATAACATTTTTACAAATATTAGATCGCCTTTTTCAAATGAATCTTCTAATTCACCTGACATAGAGTTAGATTGTACAGATAAAAATCCATATCCAAAAATATTTGCAATATTATTTACTTTTTTAACTTTAATATTAGCTAATGCAAAGAGTACCAATAAAACAATAATGGTATAAAAGAAGACATTAAGACTAATATGGAATGCTTTATGTTTAAATATATTTTTCATTTTTTTACCTCATTAAAGAGGGATAGATGAGATCATACTCATCTATCCATTAGCTTATTTAGTCTTGTGAAGGACCTTCGAATCTAAATGATAAGAATACAAATTTATCTAAGATTGCATTATATGCATTAGGATCCCAACCTTCAATCCAAATGTTTACTAATAATGTATTATAATAAGTCATACCTGATACTCTAGCATCATCAACTAATGTTAATACTTCAATACCTGTTCCTAAATCTGTAGTTGTTCCAACAGTAGTTGCTGCATCAATACCAATAGGTTCTAAACCAGTTTTTTCTAAATAATAACTATGTGCACCTAAATCTGAATAAGCAATTTCATCACCAACAACTTGATCATCTGGATCTAGCATTGTAGTTGATAGATTACCAGTATTTAATACTAAGTTATTTGCATCAGCTGGTTTTTCATAAACTAATGTAGCATCTGCACTTGTTAAAAATCCAGTAACAGAAACTCTCATCGCATTTGATGGATCAACTGTAATATTTGTACCTAAAGGTTTAACAACACCATCAACATCTGTAAAACTATCTACATCTGAAACCCATTGTGGTAATGGTTCAGTTGTTTCTACGCCTGAAAGTGATGCATCTGTCCATAAAACTGATGTAACATCTGCTGATCTAAAATGAAGTGGCAATTGTAATAGACCATCTGTTGTTGGACTAGCACCAACACTACCTGAAATAAATGGATTAAATGATGTACCATTTGTAGATGTTAAGTGTTCGAATCTATAGTCTGCACCATAAGTTAGTTCGATATATTCTTCAACATCTTCTGTCGTAATCGTAGTTACCCAACTTAAATCTGTAATATTTCTTACGTTATATTTATTCAAATCTCCTTCTTCGAATGCAACATTCACATTACCTAAAGCAATTTCAATACCTTCATCGGATGCAATTCTTGTTTGGAATTGATTTAAATTCGCAACATTAGTGATTGTAAACCATGCAAATGTTGTTGTACCAAGCGCAATTACTGTTAAGATAACAGCCATAATGGATAATAATAATTTTCTAGAAACTTTTGTCATTTCTATTCTCCTTTGTTTTTTTATATTTTTTATTTTTCATAATTTCTTATGTTTAAACCGATACTTTTGATAAACTCTTGAATTGAAGTTGAATTTTTACATAATCTTTTAAGATTGCATCAAGTGCATCTGCATCCCAACCTTCAACCCAAATATTAACGACTACTTTTGATTGATAAATCTCTTCTCCTTCTTCATTAAAATATCCTGTAGGCTGCATTTTTGTAATTAAACTGTTTTCATTATCAGCCTGATATGGATTATCTTCTAATGGAGAAGTTAATTCATAAACTGTTTTTGGTATATGTTCTGGTAGTTCAATAAGTTTATGTGTGTTTTTAATAAAATAATCATAAGCACCATAACTTACACCATATCCACGTTCTTGATTTTTCGATGGATCAAATATTAAATTTCTTAATTCATTTTCTTCTCTTTGATCATAAGGTTTATCAACAACTTCTTGAAATCCAATCCTTATCGCATCATGTGCATAATATGTTCTTGTTTCACCTTGTTTGATAAAATCATTTTCACCGTATTGAAAATCAATATTTGCTTTCCAATCAATACCTTTAGATACGACATATGTTCCATCCATTGAAACATCATAACTGACTTTATCTGAAACATTATTAATCAGATAAATAAATCTTTCTTTTTTTGTTGTCCTAAACCATAATTCAAATGATACATATTCATGATTAGCTCTTGCAAGTGAGATTTCTTCTAAACCACCGTTATAAAATGTTTTGCCATCTGCCGTCGTAACATCCCATAGACTTTGATTTTTAAATATTTCTTCTAAATCTGTTGTATCTAATGTTGAACTGAAATTAAATCCATCAGTTGATATCTCTAGTTCATCACCTGTTGAGGCGCTTAAGTATAAGCCTTCAATATTATTTACTGTCGCAATCGTTATCCAAGCATAAGTGACTGTTCCAAAGATGATCGTAAAGATTGCTAAAGTTAACATCGATATAAATAACTTTCTCATGATCTATTTTCTATGGAGAACAACATATCCATTTTGATGTTTCCACCTAAAATATCATCTGTTGTATCTGGATCATAGCCTTCTAACCAAACAATAACACTAAATTTTTTTATATCTTGTGGTTTAAAGTTTTTAAATGTCTTTCTTGTGACGATTGTATCTGAGATAAAATACGTAGATTCTGGAAGCGTTGATGGATATAATGGATATTCACCAAATTCATCTAATTGATCTGGTTTTTGATAAATTGTCTCAATCCCATCTTCTATAATCAAAACCCTTATTGCATCATCCATTTGTTTATCTACATCTGTCACTGTAATATGATATGATACATTAACTGTTTCATTACCATTGTTTTGAATATAGAAAGTAAATGCGACATAATCAAAATCTGGATCATTATAATTACCATCAGTCTCTTTGACTTGATTAATCTTTAACCACCGATAGGTAAGATCTCTTGCTTCATCGACTGGATCGGTCATTAATCTTGCTTGAGGATTATCAAAGCTTTCATCTGTTGATAAGACAATACCTCTATTGTATGCATCCTTATCTATGGACATCATGAAATTTCCTGAATCTTGACCATAAAATGTTACAACACCAAATGCGAGTGAGAAGAGTCCTGATAAAATAATACCGATGCGAAATAGTTTATTTCTATTTAAAGCTTTTTCTGCTTTGATAATTTTGTGGTACTTCACAATGCCACCTCCTTCATCACGCATACATTCTATCACTAGTTTTCTTACTATGGTTTTACAAAATCATTAAATATTTATTACTTTTTTTGAAATTCAATTATTTCACATTTACTTCACTAATTTTTAAGTAGAATGTAAGGTAAATGTAATAATAAGGCGAAAAAAAAGACATCGGGTTAACGATGTCATTCTTCAATAGTTGTGAAATTTATAGTTTTTCGTTCCAAGCCTCTGTTCCTATATAACCTCTTAATGCCTCTGCAGAAAGTGGTTTAGTAAAATAGAACCCTTGCATAATTTGAATGTCGTAGTTTGCTGATTCATCCATCATTTCTTTAGATTCAATCATTTCACTAATGACTTCATATTCATTCTTATGAGCAAACTCAATAAGAAGGGTTGCGAACTTAGCTTTCATATAAGCTTCAGATTCTTTTAAGAACTCATTATCAAGCTTAATGATATCTATATCCATCTTTTCAACTTTTGATAAGGTTTGATAATCAAGTCCAAATCCATCAATTGCTATTTTAAACCCCATTTCTTTTAAAAGTTTTAAATTATTAAATATATGGATTTGTTTTTCAAATACCGCAAACTCAATAATTTCTAATACGATATGCTCTGCATTCATACGATATTTTTTTAAGATTTTTTGAAAATCAGCTGGTAGAGATTCATTCATTAATTGTTTTGGACTTAAGTTCATTGAAAACTTAATATCTTTTTTTGGAAATACTTGTTTTAATTCTTGGTAGGTTTTAATTAAAGTTTCTAACCCCCATAAACCAATCCAATGAACATCACCAGATTGTTCCATAATACCTAAGAACTTAAATGGTGACAATAATCCATGTTCTGGGTGATTCCATCTAATTAATGCTTCTACGCCATAAATATCTTTGGTTTTTGTATTAATCATCGGATGATAAAACAATTGGAATTCTTTATGTTGGATCGCATGTTTGATTTGATAATAATACTCAACATGTTCTCCTCCTTGATCACTCATCTCTTGACTATATACTCTAACACTATCTCCACCATTCTTTTTAATGATGTAGGTTGCGATTTGAAGCGAGTTAAGTAAATCTTTTAAGTTGTTCCCATGGACTGGGTAAAAAGCGATAGCAATCGATGCTGTAGCACTTATTTGCGTATCTCCAAATAATTTGATTTGTTTAGCAATAGCAATTTTAATTTTATTTGCTAAATCTACTGCTTCTGTTCTATCAAAGTCCATGGTTAAGAAAATTAAGAACTCATCATTTTGCATTCTAGAAATCTTAACACCTTTCGGTAATACAACTTCTATATTTTTAATAATCTTTTCAATAATTTTTTCACTTTCGTTTTTACCAAATGCATTGACAAAGTCAGTGAATTTATCAAGGTCAATGTAGATCAAACTAAATTGAGTTTCTTTACTTGATTTTGCAATATAAGATGCAATCACAGAATGAATCTCTGATCTTGTAAGAACACCTTCAATTGTTAATGCTTTTTCTTCAAGTATCTTCTTTCTTTCTTTGAAAAACGATTTAGCTAGAAGAACAATCAATCCAATAATTACTAAAACGATGAAAACGAAAATAACAATTGTCAATCCTGGACTTACATCATATATTCTAAATAGATTCATCGTTTACCCTCCTTTGATTTAGGTTGTTTAATCACATTTAGTGTTTTTGTTTTATTTATATTATAATCTTCTAATAATTTTATCGCTTGTTCTTTAGGCACTGGAGGTCCAATGATATAACCTTGGATGATATTACATCCAGCTTTATAGACCATTTGATTTTGTCTTTCGTTTTCGACACCTTCAGCGATGACTTCTAAGTTAATATTTTTTGCTAAGTTTGATACCATTGTTACAATTGCTCTACTATGTGCATCAGTTTCTACATCATCAATAAATGCTTTATCAATTTTTAAAGTATTAATTGGTAGGTCTCTTAAATACTGTAAAGATGAATACCCTGTTCCAAAGTCATCTAGATGGATGTTAAAACCATGACGTTTTAATAAATTAAGTTTATTAATTACAAGTTCAAATGAATCAATCAAAAATGTTTCTGTGATTTCTAAACTTATACTACCACGTTTTAATTCATATTGCTCAAAAACAGAAATGACTTCATTAACAAATCCTGCTTGAAGCATTTGAACTGGTGAAACATTTAAAGAGATGTGAACATTGTATGGTTCTAGTTCTTTTGCGATCATAAATGTTTCATGAAGTGCGATACGTCCAATATCAACAATCATGTTATTTTTTTCAGCCATTTTAATAAATTTTAGTGGTGATTCACTTGAATATTTTGGATTTGTCCAACGAATTAATGCTTCAAAACCTATAATTTTTTCTTCAACATTGCTATATTGTGCTTGAAGTGCCATTTGAAACTCTTGATTGGTAATGGCATTAGCCAAATCGATTTCCATTCGTTGCTCACGAGATGCAACAAGTGATAAGGAAACATCATATGTAAATGATGGATGTGTTGAGCTTTCTTTCGCATGGTTTAATGCAAGTTTAGCATTTTCAATACATATTTCCGGTGTTAATATTTCATAACGCTGATGTTCAATATTGAAAATACCAATTTTAACATCCACATTTAAAAAGTTTCGATCCATAGTGATTGGTTTGTCTAGTTTTTGTAAAAATAAGTCGATCCACGTCTGCATCCAAGAAAATGAATCCAAACCTGTTAATAATACAACAAATTGGTCAGCTTTTAAATTATATAGTTTAGCTGGATAACCTTCTAAAGATTCTTTTGCAAGTTCTGCAATAAATTTTAAAAATCTATCGCCACTATTTTCTCCTAAAACTAAATTAATCTTAGAAAACGATACGATGTCAAACATCGCAATCACATTATATTCAGCTAATTTTTCTTGATCTGAGAAGATTTCATCTAAATCAGATAGTAAAACATTTTGATTTGGAAGATCTGTTACAGGGTTATGAAGTGCTAATTTTTCATAAGCATCAAATCTACCCTCGATATGAGTGATATCATCACCAATTAATATATATCCTCCAGTTGATCTTGTTGTAATAAATCTTACGTAAACGATCTTATCAGAAATTTCTAAAACTAATGTAAATGACTTTTGTCTGTGAAGCATTTCTTCTACTGTTGTATCTTCTAACATATCTTTGATTTCAAAATCTCTTAAATAAGTATATTTTTTTGAGCCTTGTAAAAGTCTAGCAAATGCTCGATTATAAGATCTTATTTTTCCTGATTTTTTAATCTTCATAACATATGGTTTAGTATAATAGAGATTTAATCTCGCATTTTCGATATCATGTACTTTTTGTTCTAGTATTTTATAGATGACAATTAAAGTAATTGAAAACAATACGAATATAACCGCAAACAATGCCCATAATGTAGATGTAAGATAATTAAGTGAGTCAACAACTGCAGCCTCAGCATAAATTTGAACTAAATAATAACCCTTTGTAGAAAGACTC
>JBAZCK010000045.1:0-10272 GCA_041654955.1 Acholeplasmataceae bacterium
TTGTCCATCTAGAGTTATTTGTTCATAATTGTAATTCACATAGATCATCACGCCATTAGAATATGTTACTTTTACAAATCCAGTCTCTAAAACCTCACGATTAGAAATGTATGCACCAATCACATGTGATAATGCTTCATTTAAATATTCATAAGTCTCAACAATTTCTTCTTCATAATCGCTTCTTGTAGTTGTATAATACATGGAAGCGTTCGTATATCTCATCTTATATGTATTTTCTTCTGTTAGGATATAACTTGGATTCATTGCGAAATCAACCATCGTTAATAATCTGTCTTCACCCATTGCGTTAAAGTTTAAGTAAGGAATATAGTAAGACATACTACCTTTTAAGATTAAAGGAATAAGTGGTACTAAATCTGAATAATAGTCATATTGAGCATTTGTGATTGGCATATCTAGGTAACCACTCATATCTTCGTAAAAATATTGGTTTGGATTAGATAATAACACTTGATCATATAATGAAATAATATCTTTATAGTATCCTAAACTATCTAGGCGTTCATAGTTTTGTTGATCGTAGTAACTATATAATGTAGAGCCTATCGTATCTAGTGATAGACCTGAGATGCCTAAATCTTTGTAAAATGCTTGATCATCAGCAGCTAATTTATAGCTTTGTTCAGGATATAAGAAATAAATTTCAGTTACTTGAGCATTTAAGCTGCGATAGTTTCTTTCTAGTTTTAATCTTGATAAGTTTCTTGCTACATCTCTATTGTATGAAATACGATTAGTTTCTTCTGAAGCTGTCACATAATCATTATCAAGATAAATCGTATTTTGATCTTCTTTAATCGTTTCAAATAAATCAATATAATCGTTTTTATGAGCCATACTTCTACTATATGGTGTTTGGAATACAAATCCATCTTTACTCCAACCATGAAGTTGCGTTTGTTGATTGGTAATACCTGATGATTTAAAGGATTGATAGCTATTATAAACATCTTCAACAGTCGTCATAGTAATCGTAGTTGACCCAATAAATGATTTTTCTGTATCCCCCATAATATAGCTTAAATGTAATGGGATTTGGTTATTTAAAGTTTTTTCTTTATCTGATAATATACCACGCTCTATAAGTCGATTACGATAAACACTTGCCATACCAACATAACTTGCATCATCATTAGTTAAGAAGTTATAGTTGATTTTAAAATTACTTTTTGTAAATGCTTCATTGATGGTATCATTACCATCCCCTGCTTTATTAATAATGTATCTGTATATACTTCTTACATTATATTTAGTACTTACTCGGTGATATCTAGAATTATTACCCCAAAATTGTGCTTGTAAGGTAGTAACCTCAGAGCCTTCTTCAACTTCTACAACATATCCATTTTCACCATGCGCATGGACCATACCAAAAACAGGCACTGATAGTTGTGCGATATTGCTAGTACCATAACCTAGATCACCACCATAAAATTGTGCTTGAAATGAAGTATTATGTGCTTTATTCATTCTAACTAGTGCACCAATGCCATCTGGAATCATAATATATCCTGGGATATGATCTTGTCTTGAAGCACCTAAATTAGGGAATATTGAAATAGATAGTAATTTATAAATTTCTCCGTATTCTTCAATAGATTCTACAGGAATATAAACACTAAGTGTCCCATTAAGTAATGTGATTTCAACTTCGAATTTAACATCAATTTCTTTTAGATCAATATTAACAGTAAATGATGTTGCTGTTTTTCCAGAAATACTTGTAGATACTCTTCTATTTGAATAACTACCAGCTTCTAATTGATAAGGACTTAGTGGATCTGTTTGACCTTCTCTTATTGAACCATCTGTCATATACTTAGCTTCTGCTAATGTATAAAGTGAAGCTGTTGTAATCGTTGATGATGATACATTTTGACTTCTGACATAATCAACCCATAATCCTGAATTCATTAAGTTTCTAGTTGCTGTATTATCTTCTCTAACACCACTTAACCCTTGAAATTCCGGTCTTGATGACCATAGATAATCTGTTGTTTTGTTATATACCATCATTGAAAATGAGTCTTTTTCAAAATAGACGGTTAATTCAGGTGTATCAAACATCTCTACAAAACCTAACTCGATAAGATCTTGACTGTCAAATGATAAAGTAAAGTCATCGTGATAGGTATCAAGTACATCTTGATCAATTTGATCTTTTTGAGTATATCTTGATGATTCTAAAAATATTTGATTGATGTAATTAAAATTTGATTCAATTTCTTGTTGATCGCCAAGACTAGCTTTGTTGTATCCATAGGTAACAACTACTACACTCATGACAAATAATATCATGATCAGTAAATATTTAGCGTATTTAACCACGGTTGATCAACTCCCTTACAATATCTGCAAACAGTCCGTAAACTTCATTTAATAGTAGATAAACGATAAACAATACTGCAACAATCATTAAAGCAGTAAAGATAGAAATTAAAATATTTCCAATCGTTGGTTTCATGTCATAGAAATGAATTTCTTTAACCATAATGATGAAATAAATGACTGTTATAGCAACACCTAAAATCAATAATGCATCATAGATGAATGCTTCGTTATATGTAAGTCCATTAGATACTAAAGTTATAATTGGGAAGGTAATAATCATCGGTAATAAAGAATAAGCTGATGCTTGATATACATCTTTTAATTTGCCTTCGCCATCTCTAATGCTACATACTAAGTAATTTGCGATAACCCATAATAAGAATGGGATAAAAATAGTAATCATTTGTTCGAATAAATTAATTTCAGATGGTATTTGATTATTAAACAAGAAACTTGTTCTATAAATCCATAAAATATAGGCTAAGAAAAATAAGAATAAATAGATTGTAGCTGTAAAGTTAGAACCTTTTTGTTCTCGTTTTATCCCATAATAACCATCAGCTGGATGTTTAAAGATATAGAATGGGAAAACTAATTCCTGATATATCTTGTATTTTGATAAATATGTTTTTAATTTCTTAATTGGTGATAATAAGACATGCATGAAATGTGTGAAGTAATTAACAAAGTATAATACGATCGCAATTAATAGCAATGAAATGATTACACCACCACTATTAAGTAAGGTTTGGTTTCTTACTTCCCAAAATGCATTTGAATATCCATCTTGATCTCTTGCGACTTCATAATATTCCATCGCTTGCTCATAATCTTCATCTGCAAAATATGCATTACCTATACCTTTATTTGCTAAATCAAATAAACCATTCATCTTTAAAACTTCTTGCCATGGTTCAAGTGATTCACTATACTTACCATCTTGATATAGATTAATCGCATAATGGACTAAGTTTGCAAATTCAGTTGGAATAAATACTTGAAGTGCTGATGTTTCTTGATCAAGTGCATATAAATTGTTCTTAGAGTCTACTGCAATACTTGTTGGAGCTTTAAATAGTCCCTTTTGATTACTAACATCTTGACCACTAAAGACAAATAATACAGATCCATCTGGCGCATATTCTGTAATATAACCATCAGATGTAATGGTAAATATAGTTTCATAAGGTCCAACAAATAAATCTTCTGTTGTATCAAAGCCCCATACTGATTCACTATAGACAAAGTTAGCGATATTTAATTTTAAATATCCATAATTGCCTTTAGTTGTTGTTAGAATTAAGCCATCACGATCAACAGCTATATTATATACAGGATCAGGAATCATTTGGAACCATTGTCTTCTTTGATCTTCATCAAATAACATATATTTTAAAACGTTATCCCAAGTGTTTGGAATGGTGTTTCCACCAAAGAAACCAAAAAACATACCAGAATTTTCATATTCTGCAAGTCCATTGATATTACCTGCTAAAAGGATATAGACATTATCACCTTTATCTGTGATAATTTTTGATGGATCAAAAGCATCTTGATCCGAAAAATAAGGTGAATTGGTTGGTTTTTGATATGTCGTTTCAACAACATATGCCATTTCAGTTTCATCATAGACAAATTTTAGACCCATTTTTAATCCAAAATCCGCTACATATAAACTACCATCTTCACCAACATGAACACCTGTCGGTTCATCTAATATATCTTCTCCAATGACTGTAACTTCATCGCTTTGAAGACTATATTTTATAACACGATTATTACCATAATCTGCGATATAGATGTTATCATCTTTATCAATGGTTAAATCTTTTGGTTCATTTAACTCATAACCTGCTAGTGACTCTTGAATTGATAATGGAATATAAGCATCTTGTGTCCAAACCATTCGATTAAGAGCACTACTATAAGTATATGTGCTATAAGGTAATCCGTTTGCATCTGATTTAAAAGTTGGGATGAATAATAATGTAAATATAAAGAATAATATAAATAGTTTTTTCATTATTTGATACCTGAATGAGCCATGGTATTCATGACTTTACCTTGTAAGAATATAAATAATATTAGATTAGGTACGAACATAATCAAAGAAGCTGCAGCGGCCATCCCTTGCCCAGCAACGGTATTTCCTTGAATAGAGGTTAAACTTTGCATGTAAAATGCTAACGTTCTTTTTGATTCATCATTAATATATAAAACTGATGTTGAAACATCATTCCAAATAATTTGGAATGCTAATATACCTACGGTTGCGATTGCAGGTGCGATAACAGGAAGCACTATCTTCATAAAGATCTGCATTTCTGATGCGCCATCAATCTTAGCCGATTCAATGATTTCATTAGGTGTTTGATCAATAAATTGCTTAATCAAAAACATAGCGACCGGCATGACAATCACAGGCAAGATATGCGCTGCATACGTATCGATTAATCCAGATCTCGCGATAATTAAATATCTTGGAATTTGAACTGCTATCGGTACGAACATTAAAGCTAATGTATTAATTTCAAATAAAAGTTTTTTACCTTTAAATTTTAGTTTAGATAATGCATAAGCTGAAAAAGCTGTAATAAATATAGCTAAAGTAACACCAATAATAGTTACTAATAAACTATTGACTAAATATCTTGAAAAAGGAACCCCTGATGCAGAAACTAATCGTGATAGCTCATTAAAGTTATCAAAGGTAGGATTTCTAACAAAAAATCTAGGTGGATATGCAAATAGTTCACTTCTAGGCTTAAATGCGTGATTAAAAATAAATAAGATTGGCAGTAACATTAACATTGAAAATGGTACTAAAAACATAAAGAAAGGTAATTGACTTCTATGAAATCTAGTAGGATTTATTTTTGTCCCTTGAAAACTTGCTGATGCCATAAAATCACTCCCTTTCGCCTAATATCTTAAATGTTACTTTTGATATGAAATAAACCATCAAGAGTAACACCACAGAAACTGTTGCTGCATAACCCATCAAATATCTAATAAATCCAAAGTCTTCAATATGATTGACGATGAGTTGACCTGCATATTGTGGTGTGGGATTTGATCCTGATAATTGAACACCAATACCTCCAGCTTGGAATGTTGTTACTACAGCCATAACTGCACCAAATAACATTTGTGGTTTCATTGAAGGTATAGTGATATAAAATATTTCTTGAGCTCTATTTCTAATACCATCAACATATGCCGCTTCATAAAGTGTTTGATCGATATTTAATACCCCTGCAAGCATCGCTAAGAATCCAACACCCATAGAGCTCCATAAACTAACGACAATCATAATCGTCATTAAATAGTCTGGTGATTGTAAAAATTGTATAGGTTCTAAAATCACACCCCAATTAAGAAGTAGACTATTTAAATATCCTTGTGAGTCGCCAGAGAAAATGATTCTCCACATCGATGCCATCGCAACCCCTAAGGTTAAGGATGGTGAATATAAGATGATTGCTAATACCGTACGATGTTTTTGTGGTATTTGTGCAAGCATCCAAGCAAGCATAAATGATAATAAATATCCAACAGGACCAACGATT
The DNA here is from genome assembly GCA_041654955.1 of Acholeplasmataceae bacterium. GTDB lineage: Bacteria > Bacillota_I > Bacilli_A > Acholeplasmatales > Acholeplasmataceae > Mariniplasma. The sequence goes on from JBAZCK010000045.1 coordinate 5,925, forward strand.
AATGCAAACTTTAATGTATTAGATAATACGTATTGCATAAATACAGTATCCATTGTAATAAGTTCTATATAGTTTGTAATCCCAATAACATTTGGTGTTTGAATTGCATTAAAATATGTAAATGATAAGAATACTGCTGCAATTACAGGTATAATTACGAACACCAAAAACAAGGTCCAGTACGGTAGGATAAACCATGCTGGATGATTCATTCTTCTAGTCATGATCTACCTCCGTTAACCAATCGTCTATGTTATATATACTTGGTACAATATACTCTTTAATAATTTCACCATTTTCTGTATATCCAAACTCAGCCATCTTATAAATGATTTCTCTATTAGAGACTCTAACAGCTTCATCTAATGCTTGTCTTGGATTTGTGCCATCAAACACAATAGATGTCCATGCATTACTTACAGAACGTTCAACCATATAAGCACCAGGAATTCTTGATGCTTCAACACCATATGCCCATTGATTTAAAATGATTTCTTTATATTCATCTGGCATAGATACATTTTTAAATGCTTCCATATTAGCTGTATTCCAGAAATATGCTTGTCCATAAGTAGATTGTAATAAGAACGCAAACTCACTTTGAACAGATGTTGACATCCACCATTTTAAGAAATCCCATGATTCTTCAGGATACTTCGTAGAACTCATAATCATCGATGATTGCCCACCAATTGATGAATATCTAACGATTTCATCAAGTTCTTCGTCATAAACACCAGGATGTAGGTCCATGCCCCATAATCCATCTAATTCGACTGCTGCTGTTTCTAATAAAATATAAGTTGCTAAATTAGAGATCCCAATAGGTAATAATCCGTATCTAAAGTGATTATAGAAATTAGGTACATATTTAGGTAGGTTATATAAAGTAAATAAATCACTCATTAAAGTAATACCTTCTAGAGTTTCTTCTGAGTTTATAGCTGTTGACATACCATCTGCTGCATATAAATCTCCACCAAATTGGTAAATAAATGGTAGTGTTGCTACATATGGTTTAAGTCCACTAAATTGTGCAAGAGGCACAAAATAATTCATACCATAACTTTGCAATAATGGTAAGATTTCAATGATTTCATCCCACGTTTGTGGAACTTCATCAATACCAATACTAGATAAAATATCTTTACGGTAATAAGTCACCCAGAAATCTTGTGTTTCTGGTAATCCATAAACCCCATCTTCAAAAACGTAAGGGATCATTGCACCTTTCGTAAAGTTAGCTACTGCTTCTTCATATCCACTAAATTGTCTTAAATCTAGTGATGCATCTCTTACTGCAAATTCATAAGGAATCCAGTGATCAACACCAATCGCTAGATCTGGTGCTTGATTAGATGCGTTTGCTAGAATTAATTTATTTTGATCAGGCATTTGTGATAAAGTCACTTTACGTTCTCCATCATAATATTGATCAATTAAAGCTTGCATGATTTCAATATATTGTCTTGGATGATTTACCCAAACAGTTAAATCTTCATCGTTTCTCTTAGATGCTGAATAAGGGTTATTTACAAATGATAAGACTAAACGTTTAGTTCCTTCAAAAAAGCGTGTGAAAATATTTGCGTATGGTTTTGCAATCTTAGTATCACCATGAATGATCATACGTTCCATTTCCATATTGGTTCTTAGTAAATTTTCCATGAGATTTCCTAAGATTTGATTAATCGATGAATCTCCATCTGAAAATTGAACCATGCGCGATGGTAGTTTATTAATATCATCTGCAATCTTATTTAGTCTACTTGCCGCTACTTTTAAGTTAGCAATTTCTGCAGGTTCATCTATATCTGATAAAACTAGTAAATCTTCATAAGTTTGTTCTAATAATGTTGCCCAACTTCTAATATCATTTGTAGCTTCTGGAAAATATGCTTCGATATCCCAATCTCTATATTTATCAGTACCACCTGATGTATAACGTTTAACATCAAGCGCAAGCGATTGGATGTTACTCATCACATATTGTACAGTTTCAATCGTATCACGATATGGATAGTTAACTGATTCAAGTGTGATTTCATGTGTGCCAGCTTCTAAATAAACTTTAATGAACTCACCATTTAGATCAGTTAATGTTCTATTAATAAAATTTGTTGTATAAGGAAATGCATAGCTTTCAAATAAATCAAATGGTACTTCACCATTGATCTTTATTTTTCTAAATACAGTCATATCTTTAATCATATATTGTCTATATTTAAACGATAAATGATAAAATCCTGATGTCTCAACTTCTATTTCATAAGCAACTTCATCACCTGAATTTTGCCATGAATCCCCAAAAATTGTATTTAATCTTAAAAATTGAGTGTCATAATATAGATTTGATGGATCTTGTTCGGTTCTAAGTCTAATAGAAGGATTGTTACGGTATAAAATGTTTCTTGCTGAAATAGTAATTTCATCTTCAACCACAGATTCATTTGTATGATTGTCTAAATAATCTTCATATGAGACAAATGTTTCATTTTTAACATAATAAATTTGACCAATTAAAAGATCTTGATTTACATGAGATATCGTAATTTCATCACCTTGTTCTAAATAAAACGCAAAATAGCCAGGATGCATCCCACGATAATCATAGATGCTTTGATTAGTCCAAGATTTCACTTTATGTGAACTTGGCATAATTTCATTTTCATATCGATCTAAAGTAAAATCATAAGTATCATAAACCCATCTTGATTTTAAAACGATGGTTTGTGCTTCATAAAACTGTGGCTCACCATTAATTGAAACTGCGATTTGTGCTTGATTTATATTATCTTGTAGTTCATAATAATCAATTGCTAAATAATAAAGCCCAGATATTGCTTCATCATGCGTAAAAGTAATATCATGACCTTCTTCTAAAAGTAAAATATCATCACTATGAGATTTTAATGCTTGATAGTCTTCTACCATTTGGCCATAATTTGAATCATTGATATCAATCATTTGACCCTGCATCTCAAGTGTTGTTATTGTTTTTTCAATGTTTGTATCTGAAATATTATTTTCGATATATGTTTGTTTTAACTCACTATATAAAGTTTGATTATATGCTTGTGATAGTGTTTGATTTGTATAATCATAAGATAAAGACTCAGTCTCATAAAACTCATGATTAGAAGATACCTTAAAAAAAGAAATTGTTATGATTGTCACAAGCAATAGTGAAAAGAACAATATTAACCCCTTCTTAACGGTCAACGCTTTAAAAAATGCGCTTATTTGAGCCATTCCTTTTTTTAAAATATCTGCTATTTTTTTCATACATCCTCCAAAAATATAGTGTCAAGAGGGGATGTTTATCCCCTCTATCAACTTTTATTGTTTAATTTTTTTTATTCTGTACCTAATCTAGCTAATTCACCTTGTACAATTTCATTCGCTTTCTTTTCCCATTCTACAGCATATGTTTCAACTGCAGTTGGTCCAGCTGTGACTAAGTTTTCCCAATTATATGGATTTTCAGGATCACTTACCCATGCCCAGAAATCTTTATAACCTGGTAACCATTTGTCTAAGTCAGGTTTAGCATATTCAATACGATTAAATATATAATCAATACCTTCAATACCATCAACTAAATCATAAACTCTATCCCAAACACCAGGATAATCAGCAACTGGGAATCGATCTAAATATAGAGGCGTTTCACCAGCAGCAACCGCTGCATCATAATCAGCTTCTAGTAAATCTAGTCTTGCTTCCCAACCTTCTTGTCCAAATGTCATCCATTTAGCAAGTAGATATGCTTCTTCTGGATGATCTGTTTGACTTGAAACAGCTTGATAATCTAGGATAGTTGGTGGAAATAGTCCAGCATCTCCACTTGGATATGGCCAGAAGCCTAAGTTAATATCAGATGCTTCTTTCGCTTCTTTTAATACCCAAAATTGCCATGAACCTTCAATGTCCATTGCACCAACACCAAATTGGATTAAGTATTGTTGTAAGATTGGATTTGCATCAAATACATCTTGATTAAATCTTGTTGTTGTACCATTTGTTAATTGGTGCATTGCAACTTTTTGTTCCATTGCATAAATCCAATCATCAGATGTATAGTGAAACTCTGTGCCATCCCATGTGTCATATTGTACATTTTCATCTTCCATCATCGGCCAAACTTGTTGGAAATCAGGAGTACCATACCATGTATCAACACCAACAACTGTACTAGCTGGATCTACTAATGTAGAATCTTCTGGGTTAACTTCAAAATTCTTAATTGCTTTTGCAATTTCTACAAATTCTTCAAATGTCCAGTCTTTAACAGGATAACCATCATTATCTATACGATACTTACCATCAACTGTAACTAAGTTTGCTG
>JBAZCK010000046.1:0-8878 GCA_041654955.1 Acholeplasmataceae bacterium
GTATCTGGATCATAACCTTCTAACCAAATAATGACACTAAATTTTTTAACTTGAAGTGGTTCAAATTTATTAAATGTTTCACGGAAAACGATTGTATCACTTAAATAAAGTTTTCCTGTAGGCATTACATTTGGATATTTCGGAAGTTCTCCATCATCAGTTAGTCCATCAAGTGATTGATACATCGTTTCTTTTTCATCATCTTCAATAACTAAAATTCTAATCGCATCTTCAATCCCATAACTACTATCTGTCATTCTCATATGGTAAGTGATGTCTACTGTTTCAAATCCGTTATTCATTATATAAAATGTGTATGCGACATAATCATAATCTGGATCAACATAATTACCTTCGGCTTGTAAAATTTCTTCAATCTTTAGCCAACTATATGTCATTTCTCTTGCGTCATCAATCGGTTCAGTCATTAATTGAGAAGTTGTAATTTCAAAATCTCTTGAAGTTGATAAGATGATCCCTCTTCTAAATGAATCATAATCAACTGCCATGACGAAGTTACCTGCATTTTGTCCATAAAATGTAATGACTGCAAATGCGATACTTAGTAAACCTGTAATGAAGACCCCTAAGGTGAATATTCTATTTCTGAGTTTTCTTCTTTTTACTTCTAAAATCTTCGAAAGTCTCATAGACTCACCTCACTTCCTAAATAAATAAAAGCCAGCATCATTATTTCTAATGATAACTGGCTACCTATTTCTAGGCCCTATAGCTTTGCGTCCTTAGGTTGCCCTAAGTTTGCCTTTATAACATTTTTTTGATCTAATTTTTTAAAACAAAAAGCCAGCATCATTATCTCTAATGACAACTGGCTACCATTTGACAGGCCCTTTAGTTTTGCGCCGCTAGGTTTCCCTAGGTTTGCCTTTATACATTATTTTAGTTCTATTTTTTAATAAATAAAAAAGCCAGCATCATCATGAAATGACAACTGGCTACCTTTTTTTAGGCCCTATAGCTTTGCGTCCTTAGGTTCCCCTAAGTTTGCCTTTAACATCGGATTTCTCCATATTTGTACCTTAATCATATTACAAGTCAAGTTTTTTGTCAACACTTTTATACATTTTTTATGAATAAAATTTTCTTTACATAGTAAAGGTTTTTTTGATTTTATTCATTTTGATTGGAAACGTGACCATATCCCCATTCATTTTCTTCAAAACTATTTGTGATTATAATCGTTAAATAATATTTTCTTGGTAAAATTGAGTCTTCTAAATAAAAACTCGTACCATCTATTGAAGATTGTTCCAAAATGATTGAATATGTTAATCCAACTTCTAAATCAACTTCTACTGTGTATGTCCCGTGCATTGTCGTTTGAAAGTTTGTTTGTGTATATGAGCTATCCTCTATATTGTAAGTTGAGTAAACACTCATTCTATATAATGTTTCTGAGATATTGCAGTTTTCTTCATTCTGACAAATATCAATAGTAACAAATATTTGATCAAGATTCACATTAGATTGATTATCGATATTTATCTCAAATCTAATATTATTTGTGACATCTTGAACAGCTACATAGTAATCAGTGTAATGTGTAGGGTATTGATCATAATCTTCTGCATATACTCTATAATGAACAAAATTAAATTGATCTCCTATTGGTGAAAAATCACTTACTAAGTCTTCAGATTGATAGATATAATGTAGATTAGCATCATCAGTAACTTTTCTGATCATAGCGTTATCGCTTAAATAAAATATTGGTTCATATGCTGCAAGATTCGTTTTTTGAACTTGTCCAATTACATAATAAGTTTGAGATTGATCATATGTGTTATATGCAATACCAGTTGTAGGTAATACATTAATTTTTCTAGTACTTGGTGTTGTCATATATGTCTCATACATCAGTGTTGTTATATATTCTGTATCCATGATTGTATTAAAGCCAGAAAAGATTGTATCTGAAACAAAGAGTATATCTTTAAATTTAGCTTCATCATTTTCTAGTTTGTGCAATATAAGCTCATCAAATTCAAAATACCAAGTAAACTGATGTCCCCATAGAACAATATCATTTTGATATGATAATTGGAATCTATAATCTCCTTTTGGTGTATGTCTATTAAAATCTAATTCATAACCTACATTTGCAATAAAGTTTTGGAAGTAGTCTTTTGATTCACTAACTGTTTCACCAACATTTAACGGATCAAATGTCTGACTGATTTGAAATACATCCACATGAGGCATAAATATTTCATCTAGATCATAGATTGCTCTGATGGTTGGTGCTTCACTATATGATATATCTACATCTAGGGATGCATCAATAAGTCCACCATTCTTATATATCGATAAAGGCTCATGATCTATTTCAGATTCTATAAGTCTATGCGTAAAAGTTTTAGTCGTTAAATCTTCAGCTTGAATTAAATAGATAATATCATATTGATATCTTAAATCAACTAATTGAGTAACATTTAGATTTACACTTATTAAAGTTGAAAAGTTACTAATTTCTAGACTATCTAAATAAAGCGGTGTGTTTAAGTCTAGAGTATCATAATAAACATCAGCAATCATAGAAAGATCACTAAAATTAACAATGTTAGTCTCATCTATCAATGAATCATAATAAATGCCATAAGGAATATATGATGTTAAAACATCTGTATCAGGTATAAAAGTTTGTCCCTGGTATGTTATAGATGTCACATCTTTTTGATTACTTTCTGATTTTGTAAAATGTATATCATATGTTTCGCCAGATAAAAGCGTTGTTCTTAATGTATAGGAACCACTTGAAAATTCAGCTAAAGGTTCAAATAGTATTTGAAATGAACCATAACCCCAAGATCCAGTTAAATTATTAAATGTATCAGATGTAGTAACATGTCCATAATCTAGACGATATAAAGATGTATGTACTTTCACTGAGGTTTCATAATGCAGGACTTCAACATGATTTAACATATCATATAGATCAGAGGTGTTATATGTTTGATAACTTGCGATTAAAACATTATCGTTACTTCCATTTAAATCAACAAGAGATGTTACATTCGTTGTTAAATCAAGTGGTGATAGTGCATCTTCTTTATTGACTGAAAGTTCTGTAATATCTGTTAATGACTCATTTGCTGTACGAATGACTCTAATCTCATAGTCTTTATATGTCGCTGGATCATTTTCATTATAAGCATTTGAATATACTCTAATAGATCCATAATGATCTTCAACGCTATCTATATATTCACCTTGATAGCTCATAAGATCATAGACACCATAACTTCTAGGTATACTTATTACTTCTGATAATGTTTCATTTTCATAACTAAAACTTGCGTTTTGTGATATTTGATAACTACCTTCATTTGTATTTGCGGCAAAATAAACATCTGCAGGATCGTATACAGAAACACCTGAAATTGGTGTTGATTGAACATAGGTAACAGGCTCAGTTGAAGGTCCTACATAATTATATAAAGTTGGATAGCTACTATTTAATATATATGGTTCATAAGGTGCATATCCACCAGTTTGTGGCTCACTTGCTGTGACTTGATATCCTGTTGCGTTCCAAAAGTTAAATATCCAAACTACAGTTAAAATATGAGGTTCATGTTCAAATATCGCATTGACTGCACCAACGGTATCATAAATAGCTCCAGTGTGACTATAGACAGGTTCACTTCTTGTATTAGAATCATAAGAAATCATATCTGAAGATAGGTCATATATACCTGTTTCTTTATATGGACCTATTAGTTCCATTTGATTTCCTGATTTTTTATGTGTTCCAACCCATGTATATTCAGGTTCACCAGTTCCTAGTTGATTTAATACTTTTCTTGCATTTTCTACACCAGGTGAAACTTCTACAAAACTTTCAACATTTAAAATATCTGGCGTCTGATCTAGTAGGATGGATGCATTACTCGGTAGATAATAAGTGATTAATGATCTTTTCTCATCAATAACAGGATCTTTTAAACTTAGTGCATTATTTACAACTTGACCTTGTTGATCAACTTGAATGATTTCAAGATCATAAATGGTTGTCGCATAATCCATTTTTATTTGTCTCATATCGACATATAAATGATAACTGATGCTATCTGTATTTTCTGGATCTCCTAAATATGTCTGATCACTTTCTGGAGTATCCATGAGATATTCTCCTAATCCTAATGTCTCAAAATTATCTGGGATAAATATTCCATTATCAATACCACTACTACTTGAAAGTGCATATATACCAGGATAAGTATGTATCGTTGATGATTCTATTCTAGATAAAATTTCTAAATTCGTTTTATCTCTTGGGATATAAGAAATATAATCTAGGATGTATTGATCTGTGCCACTATAAGATGGACGCTTAGATCTAAATGCAAAATCTTCGAAAAACATACCTGTTTCACTATCACTTATGTCATAATACTCAATTTGTTTACCTAAATATTGACCAAAAAAGCCACCTGCATAAAAGTATGTGAAAGGTGCTACGGATTGATCATCTGGATTTGTAGTTGCCATATATTTTTGCATATTTAAAATAACATTGTTTGCTTCTATTGTATCACCACCAAAAAAATCTTGCCAACTACTTGATAGTGGTGGGGCACTTGAAAACATATCTATTTTTTCATCAAAATTTAACAAATATCCAAAATAGATACGATCAATTGGATAATCTACATCTCCAGCAAAAGCCCAAGTTGATGTCCCTGTATGGATTTTACCTACAATTGCACCAAAAGCTTGATATGCCAAATCTGATGGTGTTTGATTCATATCTATAGTTAAACTTTCGGTCATTGGATCATAAGCAGTGATTTCTCTAACTTTTCCATAGTTCATTGCATTTGATATATAGACTTCATCATAACCTAAAGTTCCAAATTTATTTAAATAAATAAATCCAATAATACCACTTGCTAAGTGGTTTGAATAAATATTTCCATAGTTGATGTTATTAACTGCAGTAAGTAAGCCTATAGCAAGTATGCCTGAAGCTTTTGATCTTGTTTCTGTTGTAATGCTATAAGAAGATTCATCTGAATGATTATAAGCATAAATGTCTCCGTAGTTGATACTAAATAAAATTTTAGCATACTTATGATCATTACCAGCTACGACATCAGTTCCGTCAATTAATTTGTCATTTCTTAAAACAATACCACTCGCATGTGCATAACCTAGATTTGTATTAGATACGACTTTAATATCTCCATTGTTTGCAGCATCTTTAACCCTTGCATATCTACCTACGAGTTGATAAACAATACCTGATGCTTCAATACGATCATCTAAGGACGAAATATCATTAATAATATTTATATCACCTAGATTAATTGCATTTGTTAATAATCCATAATTATACAATAAGATGCCACTAGTAAAAACCATACCATCAAAATGACCATTGACAGTTATATCAGCATTTGATAATACTGTATCAAAAGATCCTTTTTGATCTGTAATCTCTATACTTGTTGGATCAATATCAAATAGTTCATAGTGATCAATATTTTCATGAGCATATCCAACACCACTTATATATAAATCATAAGAAACATCTACACTTTCATTTTTAGATACAGTTATGTTTCCACCTTGATATAACTCTTTCCCATAAAAGGTGTCACTAATAGTTTCAAACATACCATATACATGTAAATCTCCATTCAAATTGATTGTTGATGCGTGTGTTATATCTAAAGATAGGTGTCCTTTTTGTCTTATGTGCTCATAGTTCATAGATCCACCTAAAATAACACCTGATAGCTTAATCTTTAATTGTGTGAGTTCGCTAGATGTTTGAAACATTATATTATTATTTTGATATACTTTTGTGACCTCTAAAGGATTATCCCCAATATGTGTTAGTGCACCACTAAAAGTTTTAATTACTGATAAATCGATAAGTTGACCCTTTGTTTGATAAAGTCCATAAATCGTAGCTCTACCATTAATGGTTAATCCAAGTGATACATTAATATTCATATCTTGTAACGATTGTTGATCAAGTGATTGATCTGCAGTTAATGTGATATCTCCATAATTTGTAATGCTTGCTAGTAAACTATTTATATCATCATTTAATACATAACCAATACCATTAATATCTATATTCATCGCCTGATCTATATATACCTCTATATGTCCTTTATGATATATATTAGAAATTTGTGATTCTACATCTGTAATGTATCCGAAAACACCACCAATAAAGTGATGGTTATAATCAAAACTTGATTCTAGGTAGATACTTGTCTTTGAAACTATTTTGTTCATATAATTTATAGATCCATATCCAACAACACCACCGACATATGAAGTACCTAATGCACTATTACTATATGAATTTTTTCTAACTTCAACAGCACTTAATATTTCATCTAAAGACATATTCTCAGTTTTTCCAACAATACCAGAAAATGCACTTTGATCAAGTTTACTTTGATAAATTTGTTCATTAATGACTATGAGTCCATTGGTTGATGATTTAGTAATCTCTCCACTACCACCTCCAACTAATCCACCTAAAGCAATATTTCCAACATCAAGTGCTGAACTTGTAATTTCTATACTTAAATCCACATGAACATCATCTATAACACCTAGTACTGTTTGACCGGCAATCACACCAATATTCATCTGATCTCTTTCATAAGTTTCATCTATATCTGATGTTATGATGGTTGTATCAATAAAATTAATATGTTCAACTGTACCAAATAATACACTAAAAAGCCCATATATCGCTTGTTCAGATACATAAGACGCTTTTGTGATATTTAATCCTATAATGCTGTGATATACTTGATTACCACCTTGTAATTCACTTCTTGGATATAAAATGGACTGATCATCAATGATTGATGATGTAAGTTTGCCATTAAAACCAATAGATGCTTGTTGATATGCATCAAAAGCTACTTGATTCATGTCAATGTCATGATTAATTTCATATACTTCTGAGCGAAAAAGATTAGAGATATAAAGTAAATCATTCATATACATTAAATCAATGGCATCACTTATATATAATTTATCACTACCTACTTCTAACCCTTGTAGTATAGGATATAAGTGATCAAGACGATATTGTGGTTTTAATAAAGTATCTGAGGTCAAACTCTCATAATGATTGTTAAAAAACCAATTATTATCAAAATAAATAGCATTTTGAAAATCAATTGTATTTAAACCCACATGATCTTGATATGTTGTATCTGGATCTGTTAAGATTTCTTGATCATAATAAACATTTGATATCGTTCCACTATTTTCAGTAAATATTGGTGCAGTTGATAAATTTTCAAGTACAGATAAACCCTTAATATGCGGACTAGCAACATAGCTTTCTTCAAGTGTACCTATATTTTTAGATACTAGACCTGCTAAATGAAATGCACCTTCTGCATTAAATCCAGCTTGGTGACTACGTGTGTCAATATAATAAGTGTGATGAATATGACCTTCATTTAATCCAACAAGTGCTGAAACATATTTCATCGCACCCCATTCAATAGGCTGAATAACTAAAGGATTAATAAGTCCAATATTTTTAATCACACCTGTTGTTCCTACATGAGAAAACATCGATAAATAGGTGAGTCCTAAATATTTTGATTCATAGACAAAAGCATCTAATATAGGTTCTAAATATAGGTTTGTGATCTCAAATCCTTGACCATCAAACGTGCCTAAAAAAGGATATCTAAACCCGATTGGTTCGAAAGTTTTAGAACTATCTAATACAAGTAAATCATAATAATCTATATCCCTACCTAATGCATAATTGAGTCTTCTATAAACATCATGGTCTTCACCATTGTTTAATGTTGAAAACATATATAAATCTTCTGCTGATTCTATGATGTATGTGTACTCTAAACTTGCCAAATTAGCATTTGTTGAAATGGTAGAAAAAGGTCTATATAAACTATCAAATATGATTTCTTCCGAATTAATCTCTTGAAAATCAAGATCGTGTCCATACCATGGATTGTGAGCTTCATAAGTGTTAGCTTGAATATCATTTATATGAAAAAATGTTCCTATATAAAGAAACATGGCTATTAAAATAATAATTAATATGATTTTTTTTAAGCCTATTTTTTTCATATAACCCCTTCATTCTTAAGTAAACATGTTTGGATCTATATCCCAAACTTGAGATGCTCTATTAGCTTGAATAAACTCAATATCATATGAAAGATATAAATAAATCGTTTCATAATATAAACTATTATCTCTTACTGGATATGGCATACCACTTTCTATCAAATTAAAATGGTATGTTTGATTTGTCTTTATAAGGTCATCTATATAATTATATCGATCGATATGATAGATATAATTTGTGTATAGTCCTTTTTTTAATTGTGAAAATTGATGATAATTTTCATCTTTTTCTGTCATATATATAATTTCTTTTAAGATCGTTTGATCTTGATTATGATAATATCTAGTAAGTTCATATGACTCATTTAGTCTAAATCTCATTCTAGATGCAATCGGTACAATCACATCAAGTGAAAGTTCTATATTTTCGATATAATTCAGTGCATTTTCATCATATAAATTAATTTCAAATGCATTTTTCTCAACATTAAAATATGGACCGGTTGAATCTATAACTACATCATTAAATGATAGATTAATCTTAACATCATAATCATCTCTATCAAGGGAGATTAAATAATTGTTTTCGTTTAAATAAAATGCATAACTTACAACAGATATAGATAGTAATCCAATGAGTAGGACAACCACATACAACTTATGAATTCTCATGATATTTCACCATATGCATTGATTATCGTAAGTTTAAAACTCACATCCGTTGTATAAGTTAAATAATCACTAGGTATACTAAGTTGATCATAATCAG
>JBAZCK010000047.1:0-8718 GCA_041654955.1 Acholeplasmataceae bacterium
TCAAATCCTTCGTACCACAAATAAAATCTCGCAAACAATTTCTCTTCTTTTATGAGCAAAAAGGGTTCTTTAAGTAAATCTATTAATGCAGAAAAAAGGATTTGTGAAACTACTAAAACTGATCCTATAATCACTGAAATATCTGATTTATAAACAAATAACAATATTAAGTTAATGATGTTAAAGATTAAAATGATGATAGCACCTATTTTTGCAATTCTATAATATCTTTTTGTGTAAAATTTGTTTTCTTTCATAAATTACCCCCCAGAATTTATTTTTTTTAACTTTATATATGTTGATTGATCATTTCTATCATTTGCTGTATCTCAAGTTTTGAATACCCATCTAAAAGGACACATAAAGGATATCGATCTTTGATCACTACTTTTAATGCTTCTCATCCTCTGTGAATCGATTATATCTAATCATATAGGATGATGTACATTATTTAAAAGTGATTTATGTACATTATATCAAAATTATTAACACTTATTTTACAGACTAAAATCTCATTTCTTGTGTAATAAACTAACACTTTCAACTAATGATGTATATGGAAACATGTCTAGTGGCACTGTTTCTTTTAAAATATAATCATTTAATAAAATACTTAAATCTTTAGCAAGCGTTGATGGATTACATGATCCATAAATTAAGCGATTAGGTTTAAACTTTAAGATAAGATCTATCGTTTCATCGCCTAAACCCGTTCTTGGTGGATCAAAAAACATCACATCAATTTGTCTTTCTTTTAGTCCGTTTAAAGCTCTATTAAAGTCACTTTGTAAGACAACGACATTATCTATACCATTTTCTTTTAAAGATAATTTAGCGCTCTCACATGAACTTTCATTAAGTTCAATTGCATATACTTTTTTACAATCATTTGCGATATAGTGGCTTACTGGAGCAACTCCAGCATAAGCATCAATTGCAACCTCATGCTTTTTCAAATCCGCAAGTTCTTTCATTTTTAAATAAAACTTATCAGCTTGATTTCCATTAAGTTGGAAAAACGCTTCTGGTTTTAAATCGAATGTATAAGCATTTAATTTCTCATTAATCGTATCTTTTCCAAATAGTTTAATTGGTTTATCTGAGAAAAATGGATTTTTCTTAGTTGGTTTGCTAATGACTTTAAAAACTGACTTGATTATCTTTTCTTCTTTAATCAGTTGTTCTACCAATTGAGGAAGGTATTTAGAATCATTAAATAACACGAAAGTGACTTGTGCTTCTTTTAATGTCTCAGATACTCTTACAACTAGGCTCTTTATATATCCTTTATTAAATTTAGGATCAAATCCATCCACCTTATATTTATTCATTAAATTTAAAATTGTTTTTAAGATACGATTGATATCTTTACTTTGAACTGGACATTCATCAAGTGCAACAAACTTATGACTATTTGCTTGATACATGCCAATTTCATTTCTTTTCTTATTTTCTACAGGTAAAGATGCTTTATTACGATAAAATTTAGGATTTTCTGCACCAATCGTTTCTTTAATTAAGTGTCTAGGAACTTTAAATTTAATGTATCTATCAAAGCTATCTAAGATTAATTGTCTTTTTTCTACTAATGTTTGTTCATATGCTAGATGTTGTAGTTGACATCCTCCGCACTTTTCATATATAGGACAAAAAGGCGTTGTTCTAAATTCACTTTTTTTATGTATTTTCACTACTTTTCCTACTGCTCTATTTTCATAGACTTTAGAAATTCTAACATCAACATTTTCATTAGGAAGCGCATAATCGACAAATATTGCTAATTGTTGATAATAACCAATCCCTTCACCATTTATCCCTATTTTTCTTATATCTATGTTAATTACGTCATTTTCTTTTATAAAATCATTCATGTCATCCACCTCACATTAATTTTAACATAATAACAACTGTTATAACTTGAAATATAAAAAAACATCAGAAAATCTGATGTTTTTGTAAATTATTTTAATCTCATAACTTCTCTAGCAATCATCACTTCTTCATTGGTAGGAATGATGAATACTTTAATTTTAGAATCCTTGGTAGAAATCAATCTTTCACCACGTTTTTGGTTTTCAACTTGATCTAGTTCTACACCTAAAACCTTAACAGCTTCAATGATATCTTGTCTAATTTCTGGTGCATTTTCACCAATTCCTGCTGTAAAGCAAATCGCGTCTAATCCGCCCATATAAACATAATAAGAACCAATATAATCTGCTATTCTCTTAATTTGAATTTTGTGTGCTAGTGTTGCTCTATAATGACCTTTATGCATATTTTCAACGATATCTCTACTATCGTTTGAAATACCTGATACACCTAGATAACCACTATGCTTGTTTAAATCATTTAATATTTCTCCATATGTCTTATCTTCTTTTTGAGAAACTAACATTAAAACTGATGGATCAATATTTCCACTTCTTGTGCCCATTGGGATACCTTCAAGTGGTGTTAACCCCATTGATGTATCAACACTTTTTCCTGAATCAACGGCACAAAGTGATGCACCATTACCTAAATGAGCAACAATGATTTTAGCTTTTTTATTATCAAGTAATTCTAAAGCTCTTTCACTTACAAATTGATGAGATGTTCCGTGGAAACCATATTTTCTAACACCATATTTTTCATACCATTCATAAGGTGTAGCATATAAGAATGCATCTTCTTTCATTGTTTGATGGAAAGTCGTATCAAATACTGCGACTTGAATCACATCTGGCAATAATTCTTTGAATGCTTTAATACCTGTAATATTTGCAGGATTATGTAGTGGTGCTAAATCATTTAAACTAACAATGTCTTTAATCACTTCATCAGTGATCACAACAGAATCTTTAAATTTCTCTCCACCTTGTACTACACGGTGTCCTACACCATTAATGTCTTTAATTGAATCAATAATTTTGTGTTCTAAAAGTCCTTTAACAACTAATTCAACAGCAGTTTTGTGGTTATAGATTGGTAATTCTTTCTTTACTTTTTCACCATTAACTTTAATGATAAAAACGGCATTGTCATAACCAATTCTTTCAACTAAACCTGATGTAATTTCATGCTCTTCTGGCATGGTGAGTAACTGGAATTTTAATGATGAACTTCCAGCGTTTACTGCGATTATTTTCATATGTTTACCTCTCCTTACAAAGATATGATACCTTAAAGTTTTGTTTTAATCAAGTATATGAATAAATATTCATGTTAATCTGTTTTAAATTGTTTAATATAAGTATAAATAGATGGCAAAAAACTGTAGAATCGTTCCGGCTGCTGTAAATAAATGCCATATAAAATGAAAGAATTTTCTCTTTGGTTGTGCATAAAAAATAACACCAACGCTATAGGCAATCCCTCCAAAAACTAAGAACCAAAATGCACCTTGTTGAAAAGCAAATAATTGTCTTATAAAAATTAATGCACTCCATCCCATTGCAAGATATAAGAACACATGTAATCTCATGAATTTTTTAATCCAAATGGATTTAAAAATAACGCCAATCGCAATGAGCATCCACTGAACAATAAAAAGCAGTGGTCCCATACCTAACCCACTGGTTCCAAATAATGGTTCTTGAAGTGAAGGTAATAGTAGTAATGCAGGTGCGAAAGTTGCGCCAATTAATATATAAATGCTTAAATGATCAAATCTTTGAAAAACATTTTTAGCCGTTGGATGAAATAAAGCATGATAGATGGTTGACATCGTATATAAATTTACCATCCCAAAGCCAAATATGATGGCCGCAATCACTTCTAAGTTCGTATCACTTTTTACAATCAGTAAAATCATCGCAACCACACCAAATATAGCCATCACTCCATGGCTAATCGCATTTGCGATTTCTTCACCAACTGTTTGTCTGTTATCTTGTTTTGTCATTATTTTTGTCCTCTAAATTGGTCTAGAAAATCTTTTCCTTTATGTGTTTCTGGTTCTGTTCTAATCAAATCTGGATAATCTAATTGTCTAAGTACTTCATAGCTTACAAGAGCTACGCAATTACTTAAATTAAGACTTCTAACTTTATCTGTGGTTGGAATTCTATAACATGAATCTATGTGATTTCCTAAAATCTTTTTATCCACACCTGTTGATTCTTTACCAAAAATCAAATAAATATCTTCATTTATATGTTTATAATCAAATTCTGAATATGTCTTTTTGCCATATCTTGTTAAAAAGAAATATGCACCTTTATTTTCACTTGCAAAAGCATCATAGTTTTTGTATACTTTATAATCTATATACTCGAAATAATCAAGAGCGCTTCTTTTTAATCGTTTTTCATCTAATTTAAATCCCATCGGTTCTATTAAATGAAGTTTCGCACCAATCGCAACACATGTTCGCATGATGTTACCTGTATTTTGAGGAATTTCCGGTTCAAATAATACAATATGTAGCATATAACTCCTTCTTTCGTGAAAATGGTATTGCTAAGCAACACCATTAAATTTTATATTTTTGAATAAGATCTTGTTTTAACTTCCATAAAACTTCAGATAAATCTACATAATATTCATGTGGATTTTCTAATCTTAAGATTTCTGGCCATAAAGCATTAAACTCTTTTTTATGATGTGCTCTAATCTCATCTAAAGATGGTTTATCATAAACGAGTTTTCCTTTTTCAAAAATTGGAATAAGTAGTGGTTTAACATGAAAGTTTTCAACTTGCTTACTCTTCCAAGGGAAGTTAGGATCAAATAAATGATATGGTTTTGTTTCATCAATTTGCTCATCAAATAAAGTCATAACATCAGCAACCGCCATACAGTTTTGATCATAGAAACGATAGACTTGTTTAAAGCCAGGTGTCGTTGTTTTTTGTACATTCTCACTAATTTTAATCTTAGGTGTTAACACTTTATCAACTTCAATTGCTGAAAGCTTAAACACTCCACCAAAAACGGCTTCTGATCTTGCAGTAACTAATCTTTCACCTACACCAAAAGTGTCAATTTGTGCGCCTTGATGGATCAGTTCTTTAATCAAATATTCATCAAGAGAATTTGATACAGTTATTTTACAATCTTTAAGTCCAGCTTCATCTAACATCTTTCTAGCTTCAATGGTTAAATATGTTAAGTCTCCACTATCTAAGCGAATACCTTTTAATGTTTTACCTAGTGGATCTAATACTTCTTTTTGAACTCTAATTGCATTTGGAATGCCTTGTTTTAACGTATTATACGTATCAACTAATAAGACACATGCATCAGGATAGGTTAACGCATAAGCTTTAAATGCATCATATTCTGTTTTATAACTTTGAATATAACTATGTGCCATCGTTCCAAGTGCTGGAATTTGATATTTAAAATCAACATAGGTATTTGATGTGCCTACAACTCCAGAAATATATGCTGCTCTAGCACCAAAGATTGATGCATCATAGCCATGAGCACGACGTGCTCCAAACTCAATAACTGATCTGCCTTTTGCAGCATAAACAATACGTGCTGATTTTGTGGCGATTAATGATTGATGATTAATCGTAAGTAGTATCATCGTTTCAATCAGTTGACACTCTAAAATAGGACCTTTTACAACCATGATTGGTTCATGAGGAAATATGGGTGTTCCTTCTTTCATCGCATAAACATCAGCTGTAAATTTAAATGTTTCTAAATATTTTAAAAATTTAGGATCAAAAATATTTTTTGATGCTAAATATGCTAATTCTTCTTTTCCAAACTTTAAATCTTTTATATAGTCTATAACTTGTTCAAGACCTGCAAAAATAGCATAACCACCTTTATCAGGAATTGATCTAAAAAATACATCAAATACTGCAACTTCATTGTGTTTATTGTCAACGAAATAGCCATTTGCCATTGTTAACTCATAAAAATCCATAAGCATTGTTAGTTTTCTATTATCCATGAAGTATTGCCTCCTTTTATTGACACTTACCATTCTATCACTTTTTTGTTATTTTTGGTATAATTATAACTAGAATATTGCAAAGGATAAAAAACATGATATTATTCATTTCACCAGCAAAAACATTTAGAAAATCGAATATAAAACCAGATTCAGCACCTATGTTTCATCATGAAAGTGAAAAGATAATTAATAAACTAAAAAAATTATCAAAAAATACGATAAAAACAAAAATGAAAGTCTCTGATAAAGTTGCAGAACAAACTTATAACTATTATCAGCATTTTAATGAAAACTTACAACCTGCAATCTTTTCTTATTTTGGTCATCAATATAGACATATCAAACCTGATGAGTATTCAAAAGCAGATCTTAAGTACATACAAAATCATCTTTATATCATGAGTGGTTTATATGGACTTTTAAAACCTCTTGATCACATAAGTTTTTATAGACTTGAGATGCAAGATCAAACTGTGAAAAATCTTTATAATTTTTGGATGCCTTTAATTACTACATACTTAAACACCAATCATAAAGATGATATCTTGATTAATTTAGCTTCTAAAGAATACGGGCAAATTATTGAAAAACTTGAACAAACCTATACCATTGAGTTTTATCAAATTAAAAATGGTAAACCTTACATTCATTCCATGGAATCGAAAATGCTTAGAGGTCTTATGACAAGTCATATCATAAAAAATCAAATATCTACCCTAGATGATCTTAAAAAAATCATCATTAACAACTATACTTATGATAGATCTTTATCAAAAGACCGACTCATAACATTCACAAAGGAAATCTAGAGATGAAACGATTATTAAGATTATTATTAAGTCGAACAACTTTTATACTACTCTTACTACTTGCGCAAATCGCGTTCTTCTTTTTCACTGTCAATTTTGTTTCTCAGTACCGTTATGCACATACCATTTTATATGTCATCACAGTCATTATCGTCATGTATTTAATATATAAAGAAGAAAATCCTGTTTACAAATTAACTTGGATTATCCCCATCATGATCTTTCCACTTTTTGGCGGTTTATTCTACTTATTTTACAAAAACACTAACATTTCTAAAAAAGCGATTAACCTTTATCAATCAATTGAAAATAAACGTATATCTGAAACTAAAGATATGCCTAAACATAGTGAATCTAAAATTACAAATTATCTACACCTATTAGGATACCCATCATTTATCCATACGAAAACCAAATTTTTTAGCGGTGGAGAAGTTCTTTTTGATGATTTAAAACAAACCTTAAAACAAGCTAAAAAATTTATCTATCTTGAGTTTTTTATTATCTCAAAAGGTGTTCTTTGGAATGATATCTTAGCGATTCTAAAAGAAAAAGCATCTGAAGGTCTTGATATCAAAATCATCTTTGATGACTTTGGGAGTTCACAACTACCTTACAACTACAAAAAAGAATTAAAAACATATGGAATTGATGCTTATAACTTTAATCCTATGAAACCGCATTTAAACTTTCAAATGAACTATAGAAACCATCGTAAAGTTGTTATTATAGATGGCATTATCGCATATACAGGTGGTATTAATATTGGTGATGAATATGTTAATCTAGAATCTCCATTTGGGCACTGGCAAGATGCTGGCATCAAGCTTGAAGGTGACGCCGTATATTCGCTTTTAGCAGGTTTTCTAGACCAATTAAGGTTTCTTACCACAGATCAAGTTCAAATCGATTACAAACCCATATCAAACACCATACATTTAAATAAATCTATTGTCACACCGTTTTTTGATGCACCACTTGATAAAGAATACACAACCAAAAACATTTACATGCAAATGATCTATAAAGCAAAATCTTATATTTATATCGCAACACCTTATTTAATACTAGATTATGAACTCATGACAGCTTTAAAGTTTGCTGCTAGCTCAGGTGTTGATGTTCGTATTATGATTCCTGCCATTCCTGATAAAAAAATTATCTATATGGTCACAGAGTCTTATGCAAGAGAATTGTCGTTATCTGGTATCAAAGTTTTCAAATATACACCAGGATTTATTCATTCTAAATTTATGATTGTTGATGATACAGAAGCATTAATCGGAACAGTCAACCTAGATTATAGAAGTCTTTTTCTACATTTTGAAAACAGTGTTTATTTAAGACATGATCCATCTATTCTAGATATGAAAAATCATTTTGAATCATTAATTGAAGTTTCGACCGACTTTAGTTTAACAAAACAGCCAAACTTAATCTATCGATTCTTTCAAATCTTATTAAAAGGATTCTCTTCAATACTATAAAAAAAAGGCTTTCGCCTTTTTAAATTCATGGTTAAGCTTAGCTTAACCTTTTTTATTTTCTTGAAAAACCTAATACACCAAATACACTACCTACTAAAAATGCTAAGTAAGTTACCAAATATAGTGATGTTTGAACAGTTAAATACCAATTTTCAAGAGCTAAATCAGCTAAGAATAATTCTCCTACTTGTAACATTAAGATTGCAAGGAATAATGCAATAGATCCTAATCTAAGCATAAGGACTGAAAATCTACCAGGTTTTTTATTCGCAAATAGTGCCCATAAGAACATTGGAGCTGCAAGCATAGCGCCTGGAACAACATATTCACTTAATCCTACTATTTGATCATAAAATGGTTCTACTAAATCTAGAATACTTGTCATAAACGCTGGTTGGTCTAAAATGATTGGTGCTAATGAAGATGAATCATTAATTGCACTTTCAAAATAACCAAATAATAATAAGACTGTAATTAAAACTCTTAAGACAATACCTCTTCTAATTGCCCAAGTGATCATCAATAA